>NZ_SMKN01000225.1 GCF_004348675.1 Micromonospora sp. KC606
ACACGGTGACCGCGATGCGCGGGCAGGGTGTGGGCCGGTTCGTGGAGATCGGCCCGGATGCCACGTTGAGCGGGTTGGTGGCGCAGTGTCTGGACGGGGCGCCGGTGAGCGTGACCGCGAGTCTGCGCAAGGACCGGGATGAGGTCACCGCGGTCACCCAGGCGGTGGGGGAGCTGTTCACCCACGGGACGCCAATCGACTGGGACGCCTACTTCACCGGTATCGCCGTCCGGCGGGTACCGCTGCCGACGTATGCGTTCCAACGGCAGCGGTACTGGTTGCCGGCTTCGGCGGCGGGTGGGGACGCGGCGTCGTTGGGGTTGACGCCGGTGGATCATCCGTTGCTGGCGGCCGCGACCGTGCTGGCCGACAACGACACCCTGATCCTGTCCGGACGGCTGTCCACCACCGCACAGCCCTGGCTCGCCGACCACACCGTCGCCGGCACGATCGTCTTCCCCGGCACCGGCCTGGTCGAGCTCGCCGTCACCGCCGGGGACCAGGTCGGCTGCCCGCGACTGGACGAACTGACCCTGCACGCGCCGCTGACCCTGCCCGAGCACGGCGGTGTCCTGGTGCAGGTGAGCGTCGGCGCGCCGGACAGCGCCGGAAGCCGGCCGGTGAACATCTACGCGCGTACCGAGGGGCTGACCGACTCCGCACCCTGGGTACGGCACGCCAGCGGCAACCTGGCCCCGGCCACGCCGCCGCCCGGGTTCGCGCTGGCCGCCTGGCCGCCCGCCGGAGCCACCCCGGTCGACCTCACCGGCGGGTACGCGGAGCGGGCCGACCGGGGCGGGCTAGTACACGGGCCGGTGTTCCAAAGCCTTCGCCGCGCCTGGCGCCTCGACGACCAGATCTTCGCCGAGATCAGCCTGCCCGAGCAGGCCCGCTTCGGCGCCGAGGAGTTCGGACTGCACCCGGCCCTGTTCGACGGCGCGCTCCAGGCGATCGGCCTCCTCGACGCCCACCCGGAAAGCGACGCCGGTCGGGCGGGCGACGCCCTGCCGTACGCCTGGTCCGGGGTCGAGCTGCACGCCTCCGGCGCCGTCGCGCTGCGGGCGCGAATCGTCCGGGCCAACGGGACTGGCCCGGACGAGGACGGCGGCACGACCGTCGCGCTGGAACTGGCCGACCCGGCCGGTCAACCGGTCGCCTCGGTCGGCTCGCTGCTGCTGCGCCTGGCCCCGGCCGAGCTGACCGCCGGCCATCCCCGACCGGGTGCGCCGAACGACACGCTGCTGCACCTGGACTGGGTACGCGTCGCGCTGCCGGCGTCGGACCGCCTCTCCGTGGCGGAGCTGCCCGTCGAGCCGGGCGCCGACCCGGTACCCGATCTGGCCGTGCTGCGGGTGACCGGCGGCCCGGACGCCGATGCGGCCCGGGCGGCGACCCACCGCGTCCTGGCCGACCTGCAAGGCTGGTTGGACGACGATCGGTTCGCCGGCTCCCGGCTGGTGGTGGTGACCCGCGGCGCGGCCGGGTTGCCCGGCGAGGACCCGGTGGATCTCGGTGCCGCCGCGGTCCGAGGGCTGGTCCGCGCGGCCCAGTCCGAACACCCCGGCCGGCTGATCCTGGTAGACGTCGAGGCCGGACCGGACCGTGACCCGGGCGCGGAGGACGAGCTGCTGCCCGCGATCGCCGCCAGCGGCGAGCCCGAGGTGGCGGTCCGGGGCGGAACCACCTACGTACCCCGACTGTCCCGAACCGGGGCGGTGCCGGCCGGCACCGATCCAAACTGGACCGGCCAGGTGCTGATCACCGGCGGTACCGGTGCACTCGGCCGGGTCGTCGCCGAACACCTGGTCCGGCGGTACGGGGTGCGGAAACTGCTGCTGGTCAGCCGGCGCGGCCGGCGGGCACCCGGTGCTGGCGAACTGGCCGCCGAGCTGACCGAACTGGGCGCCCGGGTCGAGATCGTGGCGTGTGACCTGGCCGACCGCCGGGCCGCCGGGAAGCTGCTGGCCCGGCGGAAGGTGACCGCGGTGGTACACGCGGCCGGCACGCTCGACGACGGCGTCCTCGCCTCGCTCACCCCGGAGCGGCTAGACACCGTGCTCGGGCCCAAGGCCGCCGCCGCCTGGCACCTGCACGAACTGACCAAGGACCGGGAGCTGACCGCGTTCGTACTGTTCTCCTCCGCGGCCGGAGTGCTGGGCGCGCCCGGGCAGGCCAACTACGCCGCCGCCAACAGCTTCCTCGACGCCCTGTCCGCCCACCGCCGGGCCGCCGGCCTGCCGGCGCAGTCGCTGGCCTGGGGCCCGTGGGCGCTCGACGGCGGGATGGCCGGCGCCACCGGTGGTACCCGGGGCGGGCGCGCACCCGTCCGCCCGTTGTCCACAGCGGAAGGTCTGGCGTTGTTCGACGCGGCGGTGGCGGCGGACCTGGCGGTACCGGTACCGATCCAGCTCGACCTCGCGGCGCTGCGCGCCGACCCGGGCGCGGTACCGCAGGTGCTGAGCGCCCTGGCCCCGGCGGCCCGGGCCGACCGGCAGGCCGGCGCCGACTCGCTGGTGGACCGGCTGGCCGCGCGGCCAGCCGGGGAGCGCGAGGCGACGCTGCGGGAGCTGGTGCTGTCGCACGTCGCCGCGGTGCTCGGGCACGCCGCCGCCGACCTGATCGACCCCGACCGGCCCTTCAACGACCTCGGCTTCGACTCGCTGCTCTCGGTCGAGCTGCGCAACCGGCTGGCCGCGGTCACCGGGCTCCAGCTCCGGGTCACCGTCATCTTCGACCACCCCACCGCCCGTGACCTCACCGGCTGGCTGTACGGGGAGCTGTTCGGCGGGGCCACCGAGCCGGCCCCGGCGGAGCCGGCCCTGCCCGCCGCGCCGGACACCGCCGAGCCGATCGCCGTCGTCGGGATGGCCTGTCGCTACCCGGGCGGGGTCAGTTCGCCGGAGGACCTCTGGCGGCTGACCGCCGCCGGAGCCGACGGCATCGGCCCGTTCCCCACCGACCGCGGCTGGGACATGGACTACTGGAGGGACCTGATCGTCGCCAGCCACCAGCAGCACGGCGGGTTCCTCGACGACGCCACCGACTTCGATGCCGCGTTCTTCGGGATCAGCCCGAACGAGGCGCTGATGATGGACCCGCAGCAGCGGATGCTGACCGAGGTGTGCTGGGAGGCGCTGGAGCGCTCCGGGGTCGACCCGCTGTCGTTGAAGGGCAGCCCGACCGGCGTCTTCGTGGGCGGCATGGGCTGCACCTACGACCCGGGACCGACCGGGACCCTCCCGGACAACGCGCTCTTCCGCGGCAACGGCGCGCTGGCCAGCATGATCCCCGGCCGGGTGGCGTACACCCTGGGCCTGGAGGGGCCGGCCGTGTCGATCGACACCGCGTGCTCCTCCTCGCTGGTCGCGCTGCACTTCGCCGTCCAGGCACTACATCGGGGGGACTGTACCCTCGCGCTCGCCGGTGGGGTGTCCCTGCTCTCCTCCCCGGAGCCGTTCGCGCAAACCCGCGGCTCGTCGCCGACCGGTCGGTGCCGGTCCTACGCGGCCGACGCCGACGGGATCGGCTGGGGTGAGGGCGTCGGGGTGCTGGTGCTCGAACGGCTCAGCGACGCCCGGGAGAACGGGCACACCGTGCTGGCCTTGCTCCGGGCCACCGCGGTGAACCAGGACGGGGTGTCCAACGGGCTGTCCGCGCCGAACGGGCTGGCCCAGGAGCGGGTGATCCGGCGCGCCCTCGCCGTCGCCGGGCTGCGTCCGGCAGACGTCGACGCGGTGGACGGCCACGGGACGGGTACCGCGCTGGGCGACTCGATCGAGGTGAACGCCCTGCTGTCCACGTACGGCCGAGACCGGCCCGAAAACCGTCCACTGTGGCTCGGCTCGGTCAAGGCCAACATCGGGCACACCCAGGCGGCCGCGGGCGCCGCCGGTGTGATCAAGATGGTGATGGCGCTGCGGCACGGGCAGTTGCCGGTCTCCCGCTACGCCGAACAGCCGACCGCGGACGTGGACTGGTCGGCCGGCAACGTGCGGCTGCTGGACCGCACCATCCCGTGGGTGGCGAACGGGCACCCCCGCCGGGCCGGAATCTCCGCGTTCGGGTTCAGCGGTACCAACGCCCACGCCATCATCGAGGAACCCCCACCCGTACGCCCGGAGGAGCCCGCCGACCCGGCCGACCGGCAACCCGACGCCGTCCCGCCGCCCTGGTTGCTCTCCGCCCGCACCGCCGAGGCGGTACCCGACCAGGCCCGCCGGCTGCTCGACCACCTTAGCGCCCACCCGGACCTCGACCCGGTGGACCTGGGCTACTCCCTGGCCACCTCGCGGCTGGCGTTCCCGCACCGCGCGGTGGTGGCCGGCGCGGACCGGGCCGATCTGCTGGCCGGGCTGGCCGCGCTGGCCCGCGCCGAGTCGTCCGACCGGGTCGCGCTGGGTACGGCCGTGCCGGGTCGCCGGATGGCGATGCTCTTCCCCGGCCTCGGTGACTGGCACCCGGGCCTGGGTCGGGACCTGTACCAGGCGTTCCCGGCGTTCGCGTGGAGCCTCGACGAGTGCTGCGCCACCTTCGACCGGCACCTCGACCAGCCGCTGCGCGACGTGATGTTCGCCGATCCGGGCTCGGCCCACGCCGGCCTGCTCGACCAGCTGAGGTACGCGTTGCCGGCGCTGTTCACCCTCCAGGTCGCGCTGTTCCGGCTACTCGAGTCCTGGGGGTTGCGGCCGGACCAGGTGCTCGGCGAGACCGCCGGGGAGTTGGCCGCGGCGCATGTCGCCGGGATCCTCTCGCTCAAGGACGCGGTCAAGCTCGCCGCGAACCGGGCCCAGCTGCTCCAGGAGCTGTTCGGCGCCGGGACCGAGGTGGCGGCCGGCGAGCTGGACGAGGTGCTAAACGACCTGCGGGACATCGCCGGGACGCTCAGCTACCACCGGCCCCGCCTGCCGATCGTTTCCACGGTCACCGGCGCCCCGGTCACCGACGAAATGTCCAATCCGGACTACTGGGTGGCCAACTGCCGCGAGCGGGTGCGGTCCGGTGCCGCGCTCGCCGCGCTGGCAACCGCCGGGGTCACCCGGTTGGTGCGGCTCGGCCCGGACGCTGCGGGCTCCGAGGGCACCGGGGAGGTGCGGGTGGTCCCGGTGCTGCGCCCCGGCCAGCCCGAGCCGGTCGCCGCGTACCTCGCCGCCGGCCAGCTGTACGCCGACGGGCTGGGCGCGGACGGCTCCCGCCTGTTCACCGGCCGCGCGGCCCGGCGGGTACCGCTGCCGCCGTACGCGTTCCACCGCACCCGGTACTGGCCGGACGTCGACCCGCGGGCCCTCAGCGCCCGGGGCAACCTGACCGCGACCGGCCTGGACAGCGTCGGCCACCCGGTGGTGGGCGCCGCCGTCCGGCTGGCCGGCTCGGACGGCGTGGTGCTCACCGGCACGCTCGCCACCGACCGGCAACCGTGGCTGGCCGACCACGTGCTCGACGGCAACCCGGTGTTCCCCACCGCCGGGCTGGTCGAGTTGGCCATCCGGGCCGGCGACGAGGTCGGCTGCCCCCGGCTGGAGTCGCTGATCGCGGAGCTGCCTCTGGCGGTGCCCGACCCGGGCGGCGTGCAGGTGCAGGTGGCGGTCGGCGCGGCCGAGGACTCCGGTGAGCGGGCGGTCACCGTCCACTCGCGGACCGGGGACGGGGCGCCGTGGGTACGCCACGCGACCGGGCGGCTGCGGCCGGGCGCCGCCGGCGAGCCGGAAGCCGAGCTGGCCGCCTGGCCGCCGGCGGGCGCCGAACCGGTCCCGGTCAACGGGCTCTACCCGGCGCTCGCCGAGGCCGGGCGCGCCTACGGGCCGGCGTTCCGGGTGCTGCGTTCGGTGTGGCGCCGCGACGACGAGCTGTTCGCCGAGGTGAGCCTGGACCGGGCGACCCGCGCCCAGCATCCCGCGTTCGGCCTGCACCCGATCGCGCTGGACGCCGCGCTGCACGCCCTCGGGCTGGGCGCTGGCGCACCGGGCGGTGCCGGCTCGCCGTCCGCGTGGACCGGCGTCGAACTGCACGCGACCGGGGCGAGCACGCTGCGGGTACGGCTGCGCCCGCAGGCCGACCGGCAGGTCGCGCTCACCCTGGCCGACCAGGATGGCCAGCCGGTCGCCACGGTCGAGGGGGTCCGGCTGGAGGCCACCCCGCGGCCGGTACCGGGCACCGCCGCCGGCGCCGGAGCGCACCTGTTGACCCCGTGCTGGTCGCGGCTGGAGCCGGTCCCGCCGGCCGCCGCGCCGGTCGAGCTGGTGACCCTGGACTGCACCGGCCCGGACTGGACCGGCCTGGGCGACGATCCGGCCGCGATTCGCGAGGCGGCCGAAGAGACCCTGGTCAGCCTGGCGCGCTGGCTGCGGTCCGGCCATCCGGGCCGGTTGGTCATCCGTACCCGGGGCGCGGTGGCGGTCGCCGGCGAGGAGGTCGGCGACCTGGCCGGCGCCGCGATCTGGGGCCTGGTGCGCTCGGCCCAGGCCGCCCACCCGGACCGGTTCGTGCTCGCCGACGTGGACGCCGCGAGCGACCCGGAGCGGCTGCTGCCGGCCTTGGTGGCGGCCGGGGAGCCCCAGGTCGCGATCCGGGACTCGGTGCCCTACGCCGTCCGGCTGGTCCGGGCCACCCCGGCCGGCGACCGGCCGGCCGGCGCCGTCGCCACCAGCGGCAGCGCGCTGCTGACCAACGCCGACCACCCGGTCGGCCGGCTGCTCGCCAGGCATCTGGTCGACGATCTGGGCGTACGCCACCTGGTGCTGGCCGGAGCGGCGGTCGGCGACCTGGCCGAGGAATTGACCGCGACCGGCGCCACGGTGACCGTCGCTGGCGACCTGACTGACCTGCGCGCCAGCGCCCCGACCGGGCATCCACTCACCACGGTGGTACACCTGGCCGCACCGTACCCCGATACCGGCGTGGACTCCCTCGACCCGGACCACCTCGCCGATACCCTCGCTACCACTGTAGACACCATGCTCGTCCTGGACGAACTGGCCGCCGACGCCGAGGCGTTCGTCGTGGTATCCGCCACGGCTGGACTGCTCGGCGACCACGAGCGGGCCGCGACGACCGCCGCCGATGCCTGCCTCGACGCGCTGCTGGCCCGGCGACGCGGCGGTGGCCGGCCGGGCCAGATGATCGGCTGGGCACCGTGGTCCAGCGCGCTCCTCCCGACCCCGGCCGGACCGGCACTGTCCGATGCGGACGGCCTGGCATTGTTCGACGAGGCCGCCACCCGAGCCGAGGGCACGCTCCTGGCGGCGCGTTCGGCGCCGTCGCGGGCGGCCGACCCGGCGGGGGTGCCGCCGCTGCTCCGCTCGCTGGTGGCCGCCGCGCGCCGGACCGTCGCCCCGGACCGCTCCGCGCCCACCGCCCCGCATCCGGTGGCCCCGCTGGTCGGGCCGCAGCCGCGCGCGGCACTCCACGAGCTGGTCCTGACGCACACCGCCGAGCTGCTCAACCTTTCCGATCCGTCCACGATCGATCCGGCCCGCAACTTCCTCGAGCTCGGCTTCGACTCGTTGGTCGCGATTGAACTGCGGGACCGGCTCAACGCGGCCACCGGGCTGCGACTGCCCGCCACGGTGACGTTCGAGGTGCAGACACCGGCGGCGCTCGGCGACCACCTGGCCAGCCAGCTCGGTAGCGCGACCGCACCGGACGTGACCGGCCAGCCGGAAGCCCCGGCCGGCGACGGGTTGGCGGAGCTGTTTACCGAGGCGGCCCGAGCCGGCCGGCCCGGGGACGGCCTGGCCATCCTGAGCGCGGCGGCGAACCTGCGCCCCTCCTTCGAATCCGCCGACCAGATCGACACCCCACCGGCACCGGTCCGGCTGGCCGATGGGCCGGCCCGGCCGCGCCTGCTCTGCCTGGCCGCCCCGGTGGCGACCGGCGGGCCGCACCAGTACACCCGGATTGCCGCGCATCTCAAGGGCCGGCGTCCGGTGTCCGCGCTGGGCATGCCCGGCTTCCAAGCCGGCGAGCCGCTGCCCGCATCCGCCGGGGCCGCGGTCGACCTGCTCACCCGGAGCCTGCGCGAAGCCGCCGGCGACGAGCCGTTCGCCCTCCTCGGCTACTCCTCCTCGGGGATTCTCGCCCTCGCGGTGGCCGGCTGCCTGGAACGGGCCGGCCTGGCACCAGCCGCGGTGGTCCTGCTGGACACCTACCCCGTCGGCGGTGCGGAGCTGCACGAGGACGGCCAGGAGGCACGGAACCGGGCGGTCGGCGAGTTGGCCGCGGCGATGCTGGAACGCGAACCGGGGCAGGGCGTCTTCGACCGTACCCGGCTCACCGCCATGGCCCGCTACCTGTACCTGCTGGCGGACGTGCCGCTGCCCGACCTGGCCGTGCCGACCCTGCTCATCCGGGCGGGCAGCCGGTTCGTGGTCGGCGGCGGACAGCCGGCGGCGGAACCGGCCGGTGTGGACTGGATGACCAACTGGAGCCGTGCCGACGAGGTGCGCACCGTTCCGGGCGACCACTTCAGCATCCTCGCGGAGCAGGCCGCCACCACCGCGCAGGCCGTCGACGAGTGGCTCGCGGCGCGGTGAGCGACCCCTACTAGGGGTTCCTCTGTCGGCTGCTGTGGAAAGGGATCCGATGCGCGTACTGTTTGTCACCCCACCGTCCACCGCCCGGATGTACCCGCTGATCCCGCTGGCCTGGGCGCTGCGCAGCGCGGGATGCCTGGTGCACGTGGCCAGCTGGTCCGGGTTCGCCCCGACCATCAACCTGACCGGGCTGGTGGCGGCCCCGCTCGGGGACCCGGTCGGTGACCCCGTCCGGCTGGCGGGCCCAGCGGTGGCCGACGCGATCACCGGGTACGCCAGCCGGTGGCGGCCCGACCTGGTGGTCTGGGACCGGTACGCCCCGGCGGCCGACGTGGCGGCCCGGGGTGTTGGCGCGGCCAGCGTTCAGCTGGTCCCGATAGTCGACCGGCTCAACAGCTCCATGGTGGACGAGGATTGGGCAACCCAGGTACCGGACGCGACGCTCGAACCCACGCCGCCGTCACTGCGGCCCGCGCCCGCCCTCGGCGACCTGCCCATCCGGCACATTCCCTACCACGGGCCGGCGATCGTCCCGTCCTGGCTGCGCCGCCGGGCGCGCCGCAGCCGGGTCTTCGCCGGACTGGACCCCGCCGATGGCCGGCTCGGCACGCTGTTCGAGGCGGTCGACGGCCTGGACCTCGAACTGATCTGCGCGGCTCCGATGCGTGAGCTGCCGCCCGGCGTATTGATTCCGGGCAATGTCCGAATTTTGGACGCCACGCCGGTGGACGCGCTGCTGCGCACCTGCGCGGCCCTCGTCCACGACGGTACGGCGGTCGCCGACGCACTCGCGTACGGGCTGCCGCACCTGGTTCCAGACGGCAGCGCCGGAGCCGAGCTGGGCAAGCGGATCCTCCACCTGACCACCGATCCGGCGGTACGGGACGAGGCCGAGCGACTGCGCGCCGAGGTGCTCGCCATGCCGGCCCCCGACGCCCTGGTACCCGTGCTCACCGACC
>NZ_SMKN01000226.1 GCF_004348675.1 Micromonospora sp. KC606
CCCGACCACTCCGCCGCCGGGCCAGAAGGCGGACAACCCGTACCTGAACGCCAAGGGGTACGTGAACCCGGAGTGGAAGGCCAAGGCCGAGTCGGTGGCCGGCGGCAACCGCATCTCGAACACCCCGACCGCGGTCTGGCTGGACCGGATCGCCGCCATCAACGGCACGCCGGACAGCAGCTCCAACGGCGCCATGGGTCTGCGGAACCACCTGGACGAGGCGCTGCGGCAGGGTGCCAACTACATCCAGATCGTCATCTACAACCTGCCCGGCCGGGACTGCGCGGCGCTCGCCTCCAACGGTGAGCTCAAGGCGCACGAGCTGCCCCGCTACAAGGCCGAGTACATCGACCCGATCGCCGCGATCCAGGGTGACGCGAAGTACCGCAACCTGCGGATCATCAACGTCATCGAGATCGACTCGCTGCCGAACATCGTGACCAACGTCTCGGGCCGGCCCGGTGCCACCGAGATGTGCGACACGGTCAAGGCCAACGGCGCCTACGTCAACGGCGTCGGCTACGCCCTGGCCAAGCTGGGCGCGATCCCCAACGTCTACAACTACATCGACGCCGGCCACCACGGCTGGCTCGGCTGGGACAGCAACTTCAGCCCGAGCGCGCAGATCCTGCGCGACGCGGCCGGCGCGTCCGGCAGCACCCCTGCCCACGTGCACGGCTTCATCGTCAACACCGCGAACTACTCGGCCCTCAAGGAGCCGCACTTCAAGGTGACCGACACGGTGAACGGGCAGTCCGTCCGGCAGTCCAAGTGGGTCGACTGGAACTTCTACGTCGACGAGCTCTCGTTCGCCCAGGCGTTCCGCAACGAGCTGGTCAGCAAGGGCTTCGACCGGAACATCGGCATGCTGATCGACACCTCCCGTAACGGTTGGGGCGGCTCGGCCCGGCCGACCGGCCCCGGCCCGATGACCAACGTCGACGCCTACGTCAACGGTGGCCGGGTCGACCGGCGTATCCACGCCGGCAACTGGTGCAACCAGGCCGGTGCGGGTCTGGGCGAGCGTCCCAAGGCCGCGCCGGAGCCCGGCATCGACGCCTACGTCTGGGTCAAGCCCCCGGGCGAGTCGGACGGCTCCAGCAAGGAGATCCCGAACACCGAGGGCAAGGGCTTCGACCGGATGTGCGACCCGACCTACGAGGGCAACGTCCGTAACGGCAACAGCAGGACCGGTGCCCTGCCGGACGCCCCGATCTCGGGCGCCTGGTTCCCGGCGCAGCTCGCCGAGCTGATGCGCAACGCCTACCCGCCGCTCTCCTGACCAGGCGGACGGCCTACCCGCCGCGGCAGGAGTGAGGCACTGCCGCGGCAGGGTTCCCAGGGCCCCTGGTCCGACCGTCACCGGTCGGGCCAGGGGCCCCCGCGGTGCCACCGCCTGTCCGCCCCAGCCCGGTGGCGCCGGTGGGACGGGACAGGGTCGGTGCCCAGGTGTCGGGTGGGTCGACGGTCGACGCGGTGGATCAGGGGACCGTCTTCTCGATCGCCGCCGGCCCCAGCTCGGCCAGATCGCGACGGGCCCGCTCGATGTTCTCCGGGGTCAGGTCCTGCCCCCGCGCCATCACCAGATCCTCCGGCTCCCACTGCTGCTCCGCGCCGGTGCGGATGTTGGCCGCGCCGGTGCCGGTTCCGGTCGCGCCGGTGCCCGCCGCGTACGGGTCGCCCAGTAGTTCCCCGGCGCTGCCCCTCGTTCCGCCGCCCGGTTCGGCGAAGGCCGGATTGTCCCGGTCCGGGCCGCCGTCGGTGGCCAGTTGCGGCACGGTGGTCTCGTCATCGACCGCGGCGGCCACCTCGGGGCTCTCCTCCAGCGGTCGGCCGCGGTTGGGATCACGATCCGTCATGGTGCTGCCCTCCTGTCCCAGGATGCTCTGATCTCGCGTACCCCGCTGGGACGGGCCCATGCCGGTGCTGGTCAGACCTCCCGGGCCTCCTCGGCGGTGGGCGGCTCGACCGGGCGCAGCCACTGCCAGGCCAGCATGAACAGGCCGAAGAGCAGCATCGCCAGGCCGGCCCACAGGTTGATTCGCAGACCCTGCGCCTTGGCGATCTCCGACTGCCCGTCGAAGAGGCCGACCAGGCCGACGAGCACGCCGTACACGACGAACAGCCCACCGATCACCCGGCGGATGTCGAACAGCCGGGCCGCGGCGGACCTCGCCCGCTCCTGCTCGGTCTCCTCGACCAGCGGATCCTGCGCCCGCTCGCTGTGCTGATCCATGGAATCGACCTTCCTCTCGTGTCGCCGCCGGGGACCGGCCTCAGAAGACCGGGATGTACAGGACCACGGCCAGGACCAGGGCGATCGCGCCGAGCAGCACCGGCGAGCGCCACCAGACCCGGTCGCCAGCCAGCACGTCGCCCTTCAGGTCCACTGCGCCCATGCCGTAGACCAGGCCCTGGAGTTCGTCGTCGGGCTTGGGGTGGGTCAGCGGGGTGACGATCGCGGCCACCACGGCGACCGTGGCGAAGGCGATGCCCGCCCCCCAGAAGCTCTCCTCCAGGTCGGAGTTGAAGTGCAGCACCCCGCCCTTGTAGAGCAGGTACGTGGCCAGCGCGGCCAGGGTGCCCGACAGCAGCGACCAGAAACCGGCAAGCGGGCTCATCCGCTTCCAGAACATGCCGATGATGAAGGTCGCGAACAGCGGGGCGTTGAACAGCGAGAAGAGCGCCTGGATGTAGTTCATGATGTTGCTGAATCCGGCCGCGATGAACGCCGTGCCGATGCCGACCAGCACGCCGCCGACGGTGGCCAACCGGCCCACCCGGACGTAGTACTCGTCCGAGCCGTCGCGGCGCACGTACGCCTGCCAGATGTCGTACGTGAAGACGGTGTTGAAGCCGCTGACGTTGGCCGCCATGCCGGCCATGAACGAGGCGACCAGGCCGGTCACCGCGATCCCGAGCACCCCGTTGGGGAGCAGATCGCGCATCAGCAGTGGAATCGCGTTGTTGTAGACCAGATCGCCCTCGCTGGCACCCAGTCCCTGCACGGTGACCATGGCGATCAGGCCCGGGATGATGGTGACCGCCGGGATCAGCAGCTTCGGGTAGGCGGCGATGATCGGGGTCCGCCGGGCGGCGCTCATGTTCTGCGCCGACAGGGCCCGCTGCACCTCGGCGAAGTTGGTGGTCCAGTAACCGAAGGACAGCACGAAACCGAGACCGAAGACGATGCCGAACCAGTGCGCGCCCAGCGGGTTTTCGGTGCTGCCGGTGCCCTGCCAGGCGTGCAGGCCGGCCTCGCCGAGCCGGGACTCGCGGACGGCGTCCATCAGGCCGCCCACGCCGCCGACCTTGACCAGCCCGATCACGGTGATCGGCACCAGACCGGCGATGATCACGAAGAACTGGAGCACCTCGTTGTAGATCGCGCCGGAGAGCCCGCCGACGGTGATGTACGCCAGCACGATCACCGCGCCGACCGCGATCGCCACCCACAGCGGCCAGCCGAGCAACGCCTGCATGATCAGCGCCAGCGCGTACAGGTTGACCCCGGCGATGAGCACCTGGGCCACCGCGAAGCTGATCGCGTTGAGCAGGTGGGTCGGCCGGTTGAAGCGCAACCGCAGGTACTCGGGGACGCTGCGGACCCGGGAGCCGTAGTAGAAGGGCATCATCACGATGCCGAGGAAGACCATCGCCGGGACGGCGCCGATCCAGTAGTAGTGCAGGGTCATCATGCCGTACTGGGCGCCGTTGGCGGCCATCCCGATGATCTCGAGGGCGCCGAGGTTCGCCGAGACGAAGGCCAACCCGGTCACCCAGGCCGGCAGGGAACGCCCGGAGAGGAAGAAGTCGACGCTGGTCCGGATGGCCCGGCGGGCGGCGAAACCGACACCGAGCACGGTGACGAAATAGAGCGTGAGAATTCCGTAGTCCAGCCCGTTCATGCTCAGCCGGAGGCCGCCGCCGTCCATTCCGCCACCCTTCGTCGTGTACGTGGGCGAGCTACTACCCCGAAGGTGAAATTCCACGCGCGTCGTACGCCACACGCGCGGGCGCCCCGGCCAACCTGCGACCGGGGCGCCCGACTGCGCGGTCAGCGACCGAGAACCCGGTCCAGGAAGTCCCGGTACTGGCGGACCGCCACCCGCAACTGCTCGGTGTCGGCCGAGCCGGCGTCCTGCCCGCCGCCGATCCGCTGCTTCTGCGCGGAGAGTGCGGCCGATAGCGCCTGGATGGCCTCCTCGACCAGTGACTGCGCCTCGCCGACCGCCGCCCGCGGGTCGTCCACGAAGCGGAGCTGGACCTCCCGCCAGCGGTCCCGGAAGCCCTGTGCCACGTCCGCCTCGAACAGGGTCGCCGCGTGCGTCGGCACGTTGCCGTCGGCTGTCCCGGTCGCTCCGGTGGCGGCCGGCGCAGGGTCGGCCCCCGGCGCCTGGGCGTCCGGGTCGACCATCGTCAGCGCGGCACTGCCGTATCCGGCAGCACCGGCGGCCGACGCGTCGCCGTCGCGGCGCACCCCGCCCGGACCTGCCCCGTCTCCGGCGGACCGGTGCCCGGCCTCCCAGCGGTCGCGGTCGTGGATCCGGTCGGCGGCCGTCGGGTCGGCCCGCTCGTCGTCGAACGGCTCGGTCCGCCCGGGTGCGCCGTCGCCGGGCATCGCGGTGTCCTCCTGTCGGGCGTCCCGCTCGTCCTCCGGACGCCCGCTGGCCAACGCCGAGGCGGCGACCGCGTCGCCCACCGTGGCCGCGCCGAAGGCGGTCGGCAGCGGGGCCGGTTCGTGGAACTCGGGTCGGCCGCCGTCGCGGTCGTCGGCGGCGTCGGTCACCGTCGGGTCGTCGAAGGTTCCCCGGTCGTCCAGCACGTCCTCCGGGGTGCCGGCCCGCCCGTCCCGGTCACGGTGTGCGGTCACCTCACCGGCGGGCGGGACGGGCGCGGGCGCGGACCGCACCGCCTCCGGACGGTCCTGGTTGACCTGCTGTTCTTCCTGGCGCATGGCGGCTCTCCTCAGCGGCTGGTGGCGTCCTGCGGGCTGTCCGGTTGGCGCTGCGCCGGTGGTCGCTGTCCGACCGGTTCCTCGCCGAGCAGGTCGGCGAAGAGGGTCCGGTAGTGCACGACGGCCTGGCGCAGCTCCTCGGTGCTGGCCTCGCCCCGCTCGTTGCGCAACCGGATCTCGTGCGCGTCCCGATAGTGGGTGAGGGTGCGGGCGTGCTCGACGGAGAGGTGGGCGATCTGCTCCGGGAAGTCCCCCGTGGGGTAGCCCCGCTCCGCGATGAGCCGGCTGACCAGTTCGTCGGCGTCGCCGACCGTCTCGGCCGGGGAGTCGACGAAGCGGACCTGGAGTTCCTCCCAGGCGGCGGCGTACCGGGCACGGGCCTGCGGGTCCAGCGGGGTGAGTTCGAGCTCGGCGTGCCGGCGTTCCCGGTCGCGCAGCTCCCGTTCGGCGGCGGTGCGGCTGTCCTGTTCGGTGACGACCCGGTCGTACTCGGGGCCGAAGCGGTGTTTGAGCGCGCGGCGCCGGCCGGCCGCGACGGCCACGGCGACCAGCGCCGCGACCACCAGCACGGCGAGAACCACAACGATTACCTGCGTGGGCGACATGGCTCCTCCTTCACCACCTGGTATTCCCTCCGTCCGGTGATCGCCAATCCCGATCCGGTCGACTTTCCTGACCGGCCGTCCGGGCGACGCCCTGACCGCTCCAGCGGTGGGACGCGGACCGACATGGCACGGCCCGCCAGGACTGACCCGGCTAGAAGTTGACTGATTCCAGAGAACGCGATTGGGTGGGGTGATGCCGGTCGTGTCCGCCGGCACCTCCCACAGGAGGCGTCGCTTGGACTGCCGGAACACATGAGGAGAACAGCGATGAGCGAGCAGACCGACAAGCCCATCCTCACCACCCGTCAGGGCCACCCCGTCCACAACAACCAGCAGCAGCGCACCATCGGCCCGCGCGGCCCGGCGACGCTGGAGAACTACCACTTCCTGGAGAAGATCAGCCACTTCGACCGGGAGCGGATCCCCGAGCGGGTGGTGCACGCCCGCGGCTTCGTCGCCCACGGCGAGTTCGAGGCGTACGGGACGATCGGAACCGGTGATCAGGCCGTGCCGGCGTCCACCCTCACGAGGGCCAAGCTCTTCCAGACCAGGGGCAAGAAGACCCCGGTCACCATCCGGTTCTCCACCGTCATCGGCGGCCGGGACTCCTCCGAGGCGGCCCGCGACCCGCGCGGCTTCGCGGTGAAGTTCCGCACCGAGGACGGCAACTGGGACATGGTCGGCAACAACCTCCAGATCTTCTTCATCCGTGACGCGATCAAGTTCCCCGACGTGATCCACGCGCTGAAGCCGGACCCGGTGACCTTCCGCCAGGAGCCCAACCGGATCTTCGACTTCATGTCGCACACCCCCGAGGCCATGCACATGCTGACCTGGCTGTTCAGCCCGTACGGCATCCCGAAGAACTACCGCACGATGCGCGGCTCCGGGGTGAACACGTACCGCCTCGTCAACGCCGACGGCGAGGGCGTGCTGGTCAAGTTCCACTGGCTCTCGCAGCAGGGCGAGCACAATCTCACCGAGGCGCAGGCGCAGGAGATCCAGGCCAGGGAGCTCGGCCACGCCTCGAAGGACCTCTACGAGGCCATCGAGCGCGGCGACTACCCACAGTGGGAGCTCAACGTCCAGGTCATGAGCGACGACGAACACCCGGAACTGGACTTCGACCCGCTCGACGACACCAAGATCTGGCCGGAGGAGCACTTCCCGTACCTCCCTGTCGGAATGATGACTCTCAACCGGAACATCACCGACCACCACCAGGAGAACGAGCAGATCGCCTTCGGCACGGGTGTGCTGGTCGACGGCATCGACTTCTCCGACGACAAGATGCTCGTCGGCCGCACCTTCTCCTACTCGGACACCCAGCGCTACCGGGTCGGCCCGAACTACCTCCAGTTGCCGGTCAACCGGCCCCGGGAGGACGTGGTGGTCAGTACCAACCAGGCCGGCGGTGCGATGTCGTACGGGGTGGACAACCGGGGCGTCAGTCCGCACATCAACTTCGAACCGTCCTCCGTGGCCGGGCTGCGCGAGGCCGACGAGTCGTACCGGGAGTACCGCCCGTTCGTCTCCGGGCAGGTCATGAAGGCTCCGATCGAGCGGCAGGACAACTACTCCCAGGCTGGCCGGCGGTACCGCGAGATGGCCGACTGGGAGCGGGACGACCTCGTCCTCAACCTGGTGACCAACCTGTCCCAGTGTGACAAGCACATCCAGGAGAAGATGGTCTGGCACTTCAGCCAGTGCGACGAGGAATACGGTCGTCGCGTCGCCGAGGGCCTCGGCCTCTCGGCCGACGGCTGAGTCCTGTCACGGCCGACGCCCGCCGGTGATCCGGCGGGCGTCCGCCCGTGCGGAGGGTCCACAACGGAGCGCAGGTGGGGCCGCTGTTGCCCGGTAGTGCTCCGGGCCCCGATTACGTATCCTGCCCAAGGTGCCCGTGCCCGGTGCCCGGTGCCGTGGCCGGGTTCCGCCCGGCCGGCACCGCTGCCATCCCCTTCGGCCGAGGACTCAATGGACACCCACGACTGGTCGATCCGCGCCAAGCTGACCGCACTGGTCGTGACCCCGGTCGCTGCCCTGCTGGCGCTCTGGGTCTTCACCACCACACTCACCCTCGGCCCCGCACTTGATCTGCTCGTCGCGGGTACCTTCATCGAAGAGCTCGGCCGCCCCGGCGGCGCGGCCGTCGCGGAACTGCAACGCGAGCGGCGGCTCTCGGTTGTCCAACTCGCCGGTACGAGGACGCTGCCGGCCCTGGCCGAGCAGCGGCAGCGCACCGACGCGACAGTGGCCGACCTGCGCCGGCGCATCGGCGGGGAACGCCTGCGCGATGCCAGCGGCGACCTGCTCGACAGACGTCTCGGCGAGCTGGCCGCCACCCTCGACACCCTGCCGGCCGGGCGTGACCTCGTCGACCGCCGGCAGGTCGACCCGGGCGGCGCGGGCGGTCTCTACACCGGCGTCATCGAGGCGGTCTTCCAGACCTTCTCCGCGATGGCCGACGGGCCCGACGCGGAGCTGAACCGCCAGGCGTCGGCGCTCACCGGCCTCGGTCGGGCCCGTGAGCTGCTCAGCCAGACCGACGCGCTGGTGGCCGGGGCGGTCACCAGGGGCCGGTTCGCCGAAGGGGAGCACCTGCGGCTGGTGCGTATCATCGGCAACGAACGGTTCCTCGCCGACGCCTCCATGACCGACCTGCCGATGGAGGACCGGGCCGCCTACCAGCGGCTGGCGGCCGGGAAGGACTTCGTCCGACTGCGCGCCATGCAGGAGGCGCTGCTGCGCGCCGACCCGGCGGGCCGCCCACCGGTGGACGGCCGCGCCTGGGTGACCAGCTACGAGGCCGTGCGGCAGCAGTTGATCGACTTCGAGCTGCGCCAGACCCACGTGCTGGCAGACCGCACCATGCCGGTGGCGATCACCATCCTGGTCCGGCTCGCCGCCGCCGGGGTGCTCGGGCTGCTGGCGGTCGTCGTTTCGGTCCTGGTCGCGCTGCGGGTCGGGCGCACGCTGGCCCACCGGCTCACCGGTGTGCGGACCGCCGCCCTGGAGATGGCCGAGCATCGGCTCCCGGACGTGGTGGCCCGGCTGCGCCGGGGCGAACAGGTCGACGTGGCGCGCGAGGCGCCGCCGCTGGAGTACGGCGCCGACGAGATCGGCGACGTCGGGCGCGCCTTCAACGAGGTCCGGCGCACCGCCGTCAGCGCCGCCGTCGACGAGGTCAGCCTGCGCCGGGGCCTGAACGAGGTCTTCCTCAACCTCGCCCGCCGCAGCCAGGGCCTGGTGCACCGGCAGCTCGCCCTGCTCGACCGGATGGAACGGCGCACCGAGGACCCGGACGAACTGGCCGACCTGTTCCGGGTCGACCATCTGGCCACCCGACTCCGCCGGCACGCCGAGGACCTGGTCATCCTCGCCGGGGCGGTGCCCGGGCGGGGTTGGCGACAGCCGGTCGCCGTGCTGGACGTGGTCCGGGGCGCGGTCTCCGAGGTCGAGGCGTACGACCGGGTGGACGTCGGGGAACTGCAGCCCGCCGGCCTGGAGGGCCGGGCTGTCGCCGACGTGATCCACCTGCTCGCCGAGCTGATCGAGAACGCCACCGCCTTCTCCCCGCCGGAGACCCGGGTCGGGATCGCCGGCCAGCGGGTGCCCAAGGGGTACGTCGTCGAGATCACCGACCACGGCCTGGGAATGTCCCCGGGAGCGGTGGCGGAGGCCAACCGCCGCCTGGCGGACCCGCCCGATTTAGACCCGACCGACAGCGCCCGGCTCGGACTATTCGTGGTGGCCCGCCTCGCCGCCCGGCACGGCATCATGGTCACCCTGCGCTCCGAGCAGCCCGGCGGGCTGACCGCCGTGGTGCTCGTGCCGACCGACCTGGTCACCGACGAGCCGCCCGCCCCGCCCGTCCCGGTGCGCCGCCCGAGCGTCCCGGCCAGCGG
>NZ_SMKN01000227.1 GCF_004348675.1 Micromonospora sp. KC606
CTCCACCCCCACGCTGGGCTGCACCGCGACCCCGTGACCCCAACCGGGCCGGGTTGCCCCCGGCGGTCCCGACCCGGCCACAAGCGACGTACGGGTGGACAGCGTCACCCCGGCTGTCCGGGGTGACGCTGTCCACCGCCCCCCGCAAGGCAAAAGCATCGATCAGCATCACTTGAAATAGTTGTTAATGAAAATTAAAATGATTAAGGACCAGGGCATACCAACTCCACAGGGAGGAATCTCTTGCGCCTGATTCGCCTCCTCACCGCCGGCGCGACCGCGCTGCTGCTCGCCGTCACGGCCGCAGTCCTGCCCGGCGCGCCCTCGCAGGCCGCCGTCTGGTCGTCGTCCGACCGCTGGGGCACCTGGAGCAGCGGCGGCTACACCCTCTACAACAACGTCTGGGGCAACGGCTACGGCCCCCAGACCATCACGGCCAACTCCCCCAGCCACTGGTGGGTCTGGGCCAACCACCCCAACACCGGCGGCATCAAGTCCTACCCGAACGCCACCCGGTACATCGGCCGCCGGGTGAGCCAACTGGGCACGGTCACCAGCAGCTTCAACGTCACCGTCCCCACCAGCGGGGTCGCCTTCACCACGGCGTACGACATCTGGACCACCGACCACGCCCACGAGATCATGCTGTGGATGAACAAGTACGGCCCGGTGGGCCCGCTGGGCAGCTACCAGACCCGGGCCACCGTGGGTGGGCACACCTGGGACATCTACCGGGGCTCCAACGGCCACAACCAGGTCTACTCGTTCATCCGCACCAGCAACACCAACGCGGGTGCGGTCAACGTCACGGCGGTCGCCCAGTGGATCCGCAACCGGGGATGGTTCGGTGACGTGACCATCGGCGACGTGCAGCTCGGCTACGAGATCACCTCGTCCGCCGGAGGCAAGACCTTCACCACCAACTCCTTCTCCGTCACCCGCTGACGCATCGGCAGCCCGCCGGCACGGCAGACCGGCCGGCGGGTTCGCCCCGGCGACGCCGGGCCGCTGACACCGGACGGACCGGGCTCACCCGCCGCGGCGCGACCGGAGCAGCCCCACCAGCACCATCACCGCCACGCCGATCCCGACCAGCCCCACCCCGACCGTGGCCGCACCGGCCTTCCGACCACCCGCCGGCGCGGGCACCTCGCCGACGGCGGTCGCTGACGCCGACGGGGTCGCGGCCGAGCCGGGCGCTGGCGGGACGACCGTCCCCCCGGACACCGGCGGCGCAGCCCCCGACGCCAGCGGATGGCGCAGGACCGCCGGGCGGGTGCCGCGCGGCTGGTCGGCGGTCTCGGAGATGGTCAGCAGGGAACGGCCGTCGCGGCTGTAGGTGACCGACTCGCCCTGCGGCTCGTCGGACAACGGGACCACCCGCGGTGTGCCACTGGTCAACGCGGCGACCACGTCGCCGTCGGGGACGTCGTACTCGAAGGCGTCGGCGTAGGTGCGCAACACCACCCGTCGCCGGTCCGGGGAGGCCGCCGCGCCGGTGACCAGGCGTCGGCCGAGGAAGCCGTACGGGTTGGCCGTGGCGGTCACGGGTAGGCGCACCTCACCGACCCGGGACAGCGGCACGGTCTCCCCCGGGCGCGGTGGCGTCGTCGGTGCGTACAGTCCGGCGGCGCCGGCCTGTTTGGTCACGACCAGCGGCCGGCCGTCGTCGGTGACCAGTAGCGCCTCGGCGTCGTGCGGGCCGTCCGGGTAGGTCATCCGGTGCAGCACCGGCCGCCGCTGCCCCGGCCGCAACGTCCATACCGCGATGGTCTCGCGGCTGCGGTCGTTGTCGCCGATGTCGGCCACCCACACCGTGCCGTCGGTGGTCACCGCCAGGTCCTCCGGGTCACGCGGCCGGGAAGGGTAGCGCACGGTGCGTGTCACCGCGCAGCTCCGGTCGAGGTAGAAGATCCGGCGGTGCGACTCCTCGTCGCTGCCGTCGTTGACCGCGACGAAACCGTCGTCGGTGGCGGCCAGCCCGGACACCTCGTCCAGCCGCTCGTCGGCCACCCGGCACACCGGGGCCGGGGGCGACGCCGGTGCGGCCACCGCCACGCCGGGGGCGACGACGGCGAGGAGGACGCCGAGCAGGGTTGGCAGCCTCCAAGAGCGTGCCGTCGACACCGCGGTCCCCGACCGTGTCAGGTCGCGGCAGCGGGCGCGGGCCGGGTGGCCTGCCGGACGTGGCGGGCGATCACGGCGTACGTCTGCCGGGCCTTCTCGACGTCGCTCAGGTCGTAGGCGTGGTCGGCCTGCGGCACGTCGAGGTGTGCGACCAGCGCGCCAACCTCGCGTAGCCGCCGTGCGTACCGCTGGCCCTCGGCGCGGAGCAGGTCGTACTCGGTGGTGACGACCAGTGCGGGGGCGATCCCGGTGAGGTTCGCGGTGTCCGCCGGACCGGCGGGCGACACCAGCGGATCAGCGCGTACGGCCGGGTCCGGCACGTACGCGTTGTCGAAGACCTCCCCCATCCACGGTCGAAGCACGGGCCGTTCGACCACCGACCGCTTGTCTGCGGCGCTCGTGGTGAGGTCCAGCGGCGGGTAGTGCAACACCTGCAGCGCGATCGCCGGTCCACCCTGCCCCCACGCCTGGCGCGCCGCCGCCGCGGCGAGCGCGCCACCGGCGCTCTGCCCGCCGACGGTCAGCCGGTGCCCGTCCCACCCCTGGTCCGTACCGTGCTCGGCCACCCAGCGAAGCACCTCGAAGACCTGCCGTGGTGCGGCGGGGAACCGGTGCTGCGGCGCGACCACGTAGTCGACGTTGACGACAACGACCCCGGCCTCGGCGGCCAGGTACCGGCACAACGGGTCGTCGTACTGCATGCCTCGCATCACGTACCCGCCGCCGTGTAGGTTGACATGCACCGGCGGGTGCCGGTCCGGCACCGACGGGCGGTAGACGACGGTGGGCGCGGGCGCGATCGAGGTGGGGATCGTGAGCTGCCGCGTGGTGCCCGGGCAATCGGGGAAGACCTTGCGGCGCCGCCGGCCGGTCGTGCCGACCACCGTCGGGGCCAGCGCCTGCAGCAGCCGCGCCGCCACCGCGGCGACCCGTGGCCTGGCCAGAACGGACATGCGTCCTCCATCGACGTGGGAGCGGACGCCGCCCGAGGGCGGCACCAGTGCCGGCCGACGGGCACCGCCGGAACGCAGCCGCCGGACGCGCAGCAGGTCAACGCCGATGGTACGGCAGCGGATGCCGGCGCCGCTGGCATCCACGGCGCCGGCCACCACCGGGTGACTACGCCGACAGGCACCGCAGCTTGCCGAAGAAGGCACGAATGTCGGCCACGTGCGACTCGGGCACCTCCATGGCCACGAAGTGGCCGCCGGGGTTCCCCTCCGGCCAGTGGATGATGGTGTTGTCGCGCCCGGCGAGCCGCCGCATCAACGCCGACCCGCTCCCGTACACGCCGGACGGTACCCGCTTCTGCCCCTTGGGCCACACGAAACCACCGTCGTCGGCCAGCATGAGGCGCTGGTACATGGGCCACGACGACGATCCTGACGTGCCGGTGAACCAGGAGAGGCTCACGTTGGTGAGAATGTGGTCCGGGGCGATGGCCTGGTCGGGCGTCTCCACGTGGAAGCTGCTCGGGAAGCCGAAGCCGCCGTCGATGTGCACACCGACCACGTGCTCCGGCGCGACCCTCGCCACCGCCGGGGCAACATACGCGCCGAGGTCGTGCCGAGTCGCCGCCGTGGGCTCGCGGGTCGGTCAGCGGCCCGATCAGTTCGGTGAGCTCCACGATGGAGTTGGGCCAGCCGTGCGTCAGCAGCAGCGGCAGCGCGTCCGGCTCCGGTGAGCGTATGTGCAGGAGGTGCACCTCCAGCCCGTCGATCTCCGTGACGAACTGGGAAACGTGTTCAACCGCGCCTCGTGCCCACGCCGCGAACGAATGTTTCCGGACGTTCGAACCCTCGGGGCAGCGCGGTGGCAGTCCCGACCGGGGTGGAGCGGGAAGGTTCAGCCGGAGGCGGGACGTGGCGCCAGTCGGGCGGCGCGGGTTTCCAGGTAGCGGCGCTCGGTCAGGCTGGTGGTGCCGCGGGCGGCGCGGTGGTAGTACTCCCAGGCCTCCGGATAGTCGCCGGCCATCTCCAGCAGGTGTGCGCGGACCGCGTGCAGCCGGTGGTGGTCGGTGATCCGGTCGTCCGCGGCCAGCTCGTCCAGCAGGGCTAGGCCGGCCCGCGGTCCGTCGATCATGGCGACCGCCACCGCCCGGTTCAGGCTGGCCATCGGGTTCGGCGAGAGCCGCTCCAGAATCTTGTACAGCGTGTTGATCTGACGCCAGTCGGTCTCGCCGGTGCTGGGCGCCTCATCGTGCAGCGCGGCGATGGCGGCCTGCAACTGGTAGGGGCCGAGTGTCGAGCGGGTCATCGCGTCGGTGACCAGCGCGACGCCCTCGGCGATGCGACCGCGGTCCCAGCGCGAGCGGTCCTGCTCGTCGAGCGGAATCAGCTCGCCGTGCGGGCCGGTGCGGGCGGCCCGGCGGGCGTCGGTGAGCAGCATCAGGGCCAGCAGGCCGGCCACCGCGCCGTCGTCCGGCAGCAGACGGTGCAGCAGACGGGTCAGCCGGATCGCCTCGGCGGCGAGGTCGTCGCGCCGCAGCCGGTCGCCGGAGCTGGCGGTGTAGCCCTCGTTGAAGATCACGTACAGCACGTGCAGCACGACCCGCAGTCGCTCCACCCGATCCTGCCCGACCGGCATGATGAACTCGCTGCCGGTGGCTTTGATCCGCTGCTTGGCCCGGCTGATCCGGACCGCCATGGTCGGTTCCGGTACGAAGTAGGCGCGGGCGATCTCTGCGGTAGTCAGGCCGCCGACCGCGCGCAGCGTCAGCGCGACCTGCGAGGCCGGGCTCAGCGCCGGGTGGCAGCACAGGAACAGCAGGGTCAGCGTGTCGTCCCGGTCGGCCGGGGTGTCCTCGCCGGAGCCGGGCGACGTCCGATCCGAATCCCGGGCGGCCACCGCATCCTCGCGTCGGCGCCGGGCCTGTTCGCTGCGAATCTGGTCGACCAGGCGGCGGCCGGCGACCGTGGTCAGCCAGCCGTGCGGGTTGTCTGGGACGCCCTCGGTCGGCCAGCGTGTCGCCGCGGCGAGCAGCGCCTCCTGCACGGCGTCCTCGCTCAGGTCGAACTGCCCGTACCGGCGCACCAGTGCGCCGAGGGCTTGCGGCGCGAGCGCGCGCAGCAAGCCCTCGACGGTGGCGCGGTCGGCGCTCAAGCGGTCGGGCCGCCGGAGAAGATCACCTGGCGGACCTCGATGCCCAAGCCGTTGAACCGGGCGTCCGGGATCATCGCGGCCAGCTCCAGCGCGCGGTCCCTGCTCGCGACGTTGACCAGGTAGTAGCCGCCCAGGAATTCTTTGGCCTCCAGGTAGGGGCCGTCGGTGACGACCGGCACACCGTCGCGGACACGGACCACCGAGCTCTGGGACGGGTCGGCCAGCGCCTCGGTGCCGATCATCTCGCCGGACTCGCGGATCGTCTTCATGAATGTGCCGTGGCCGTCCATGATCTCCTGGCGCTCGGCGTCGGTCAGTTCCTCCATAATGGCCGGGTTGATGTGCATGATCAGCAGGAACTTCATGTCCGACTCCTCACCGTCGTGGCTCCCGGTCGGGGCCCCGTCATCGGGTGGTCGTCGCGGGCCGACCGCCCTTGACATGCCGACGGCGGGTTCAGCAGATCAGATGATTCTGCCGGTACGGGTCAAAATCCGTCGATCGGCTCCGACCTCCCGGTGACGATCCAAGTCTCACCACCGTTATCGCCATCACAGGAGGAACACGTGGCTCAGCTACTGAGAGTCCAGAACTTCAACGTCTCGAGTGACGGAATCGGTGCCGGTGAGGACCAGACCCTCGAGAGGCCATTCGGTCATGTCGAGCCCGGAAGGCTGTTCGCCTGGGCCGGCGCCACGGCGAGCTGGCCTATGCGCACCGACCCCGGGGGCAGCCGGGGTCTCGACGACTACCTCACGCGGGACTACGCCCACAACATCGGCGCCGAAATCATGGGCCGCAACAAGTTCGGTCCCCAGCGCGGGCCCTGGCACAACCACGAGTGGCGCGGCTGGTGGGGTGACGAGCCCCCGTTCCGCACCCCGGTGTTCGTTATGACCCACCACAAGCGTCCTTCGTTTACGCTCTCCGACACCACGTTCCACTTCGTCGACGGCGACCCTGCCAGGGTCCTCGAACAGGCCCGACAGGCGGCGCAGGGCAAGGACGTCCGACTCGGCGGCGGGGCTACCACCATCCGGCAGTTCCTCGACGCCGACCTCGTCGACACCCTGCACGTGGCGGTCTCGCCGGTAAAGCTCGGGTCCGGAGTACGACTCTGGGAGTCCCCCGATGAGCTGCTCGACCGGTTCCACCTGGAGGTCGTTCCCAGCCCGAGCGGGGTGACGCACCACCTGTTCTGGCGAAAGTGACCGGTCCTCAGGGCTGGCCCCAGCCGGCTGTTTGTCTCCCGGGGCTGCCCTGAGGCGGGCCGTCGAGCGATGGTTACTCAGCGTTACTTGCTGGGCTACGGCAGCTATACGAGAACCGGGCCTCCGACGCCTGCTGATCAACCGGGCCGTGCGGATTCGGGTCAGTCCTCGCCGGCACCGGGGTCGCGCAGGGGCCGCAGCGCGTCCGTGCCATGGGAGCGGACCATCGGGCACCTAACATAGAAATTTATATGATCATGGATCAGCGGGGAAAGCCAGGAGTGGATCTTAGGGAGACCGTCAGCCCTCCGGCTCCTAACTCCCTTACAGCAGCGTCCAGGTAGAGCGAATTCCAGAAGACAACGTATTGATCGCCACACCAAGCGCCCCGAGATGATTCTCCATCCCCTCGCGGTAGGCGTGGTGGATCTCGCCCAGGCGGCCGAAGAAAATGGCGCGGAAACGAGACCGACACCCCCGGAAAGGGTGTGTCCTGACAGCGTTACTCCTCGTCGCCGGCGTCGGGATCGCGCAGTGTCCGCCGGCCCTCGCCAAGTTCGGGCAGCTGGAATGAATAGTGTCCGTGGACGTTGATGTGCTTGCGTAGGTACGGCGAGAGCCGAGCCACGTCAGCGTCCAAAATCGGATACCCGGTGGCTCGTAGCTGCTTGATCGCGGTGTCGAGGTAGACGGTGTTCCACAAGGTGATGCAATTCAAGACCAGTCCGAGCGCGCCGTGCTGGTCCTCCATGCCTTCGTGGTACGCCCGGTACAGCTCGCCCTTGCGGCCGTGGAACACGTGCCGGCCGAGGTCGTAGCGGCCTTCCTGCAGGTTGCGCATCCCCTTGATCTCCCGCCGATACGGCAGGAGGTCAACGTAGGCCAGTACGTGCAGCGTCTTGAAGATCCGCCCCAGGTGGGCCAGGGCCTCACCGAGCTGGGTCAGGTTTCCACCGGCTTGCAGCATCCGCATCGCGTCGTACGCCGAGATGGTGCCAGTGTGGATGGAGGCGACGAGGCGCAGGATGTCCGGCCAGTGCCGGCGCACCCGAGCCAGGTCGATTCGGCCTCGGGCGGTGGCGTCCAGCGGCCCGTAGTCCGCGCTCGCGTTGATCCGCCACAGTTTGGTGTCCGGTAAATCGGCCAGCTGTGGGCGGTAGTCGAAGCCCAGCAGCCGCAGCAGCCCGAACACGATGTCGGAGTACGACCCGGTATCGGAAATGATCACCTCGGGTCGTTTGCCGCCGTCCTGGCTGTAGATGAGGTCGATGACGTGCAGCGAGTCACGCGGGGTGCCGGACACGACCCGCCCGGCCACGCCTACCGCCTGGTCGTTGACCAGGTTCAGCAGCGTGGTCCACGCCGCCGACCGAAGTAGTTCGGGTTCGGTCGAGCGTGGATGCTGCGCACCGGCACCACGAACCGGATCCCGTCGACTGCAGCGACCAGGCCACCACCACCCCACGCCTGCGCCAGGTCGACGTCGGCCTGGCCCTCGATCAGCGCGGCGTTCGCGGCGGCGAAGTTCTCCGACCGCAGGTAGTTCTGATCGACGTGGCTGATCCGGGAGCGGGTCAGCGGGCATGCCTGAGATAACCGGGGTGAAGCCGACGTTCAGGGCGTGGGCGGTTAACGCCGCCGCGACTGTGACGTGCAGATCATCCAGCCGGGTCTGGCCGCCGGAGACCGCGGTGAATGCCTGCACAAACCGTGTCTGCCAGGACATCACTTCCAGGATCAACTCGCCCATGTCGACCCTGGTCAGCATCGCCTCCAGGCGGCGGCGCAGGTCGACCAGGCTCGGTGGTTCCGCGATGGCTTTGACCTTCTCCGCGTGCAGCCGGCCGTCGGCATCGATACGGACCTCCCCGTCGGCGTCGCCGCCGTCGAGCCGGGGTCCAGGTCTATCGCAGAGGAACGTTTACGTGAGACCTCAGATCAAAATCATTCTCAGCGCTAACCGCTGTACCGATCTTCCTCAATCCCGGGACCGTTGGCGAGACAGCCCCTACGCCTCATGTGGTGTGCCGGTCGAGGAGGGTCAGGCCGGTTCGGGTGGGGTTGTGTAGCACGTTGTTGTGGTGCCTGCGGGTCGTGATCAGGCCTGCCTCGCGCAGCACGGTGGTGTGTTGGCTGGCCGCTGCCGATGAGATGTCCAGGCGGCGGGCCAGGGAGCCGGTGGTGCTCACACCGTCGGCGATGGCGGTGAGCACCGACGCGCGGGTGCGCCCGAGGAGGTTGGCGAGCGCCTGCGTCGATGTGCCGGTCGTCCAGATGTCCGCGGCGTGGTCGATGCCGAGCGGAGCAGGGTAGATCAAGAAGCAGTCGGCGGGATTCCTTGGGTCGTAACAGAGCAGCGGGGCTCGCAGGAAGAACGATGACACCAGTAGCAGCCCGTGCCCGTCGAGGGTGAGGTCGCCGTCGAACTGGTCGGGGGCATTGACGTGGAGGGTCGGCGGCTTCCACCGGATGTCCGGGTGCAGGCTCGACAGGAGACCGTCGACACCGCGGTCGAGCAGGATCGTGCCGCGTTGGGCGCGCTCGGCGTCGAGGTGCGCGCGTATGCGGTTCCAGTGTGGGCCGATGGCGACACGGTGGTAGGCCTCCACCACGGACAGCACCTCCTGCCGGACGGCGAGAGAGTCGACGAGCCCAGCGAGCACGGTCGGCACCCGGCCGTGATGCTCGGCGTAGAAGTCCAGTTCAGCCCGGACGGCCTGCCGGGGGCTGGCCAGGAACGTTTCGGCGCCTTCGGCCAGGTCGCGGCTAGGCCCGGCGAGCGTGACCAGGTCGAAGTATGGCAGTCGCGCGGGGGCGATCGCGGCCAGGACGGCGGACCGCGAGTCAAGGGCGCCACGCACACGACGCCTCCACCCGCC
>NZ_SMKN01000228.1 GCF_004348675.1 Micromonospora sp. KC606
CGCCGCCCCCGGGGAAGACCTGTGCCGGCTCTACGCCGAGGTGCTCGACCGCACCGACGTCACCCCGGCACACAGCTTCGTCGACCTCGGGGGCGACTCCCTGTCGTACGTCGAGATGTCGATCCGCCTGGAGCAGGTGCTCGGTCAGCTCCCGCCGAGCTGGCACACTGTGCCGATCGGCGAGCTCCCCGCGCCGAGGGCCGGCCGCCCCCGCCGCCGCCGGGCGTTGGAGACCAGCGTCGCGCTGCGCGCGATCGCCATCGTGCTCATCGTCGGCTCGCACATCCCGCTGTTCACCCTCACCGGTGGGGCGCATCTGCTGCTCGGGGTGGCCGGGTTCAACTTCGCCCGGTTCCAGCTCACCGACGCGACCCGGACCGGCCGCCTGCGGCAGGTGCGTGCCGGGCTGATCCGGATCGTGCTGCCCACCGTGGCGTGGATCGCGGCGATGCTGGTGGTCACCGACCAGTACCGGCTGAGCACCCTGTTCCTGGCGCACAGTCTGGTCGGCCCGGACGACGCCCGCACCGAGTGGCACTTCTGGTTCATCGAGGCCTTGGTCTACATCCTGCTCGGGGTGGCCGCGCTGCTGGCCGTGCCCGGGGTGGACCGGTGGGAGCGCCGGCACCCGTTCACCCTGCCGATGACCCTCGCCGGGCTGGGGCTGCTCAGCCGCTACGACGTGTTCGGCCTCGACGCCCGGTACGACCTGCCCACCGCGCCCGTGGCGTTCTGGCTCTTCGCGCTGGGCTGGGCCGCCGCCCGCGCCGGTGGGGTGCGGCAGCGGCTGCTGGTGACCGCCGCGGCGGTGGCGACCGTGCCGGGCTTCTTCGGCCAGCCTGGCCGGGAGGCGCTGATCGTGGCGGGATTCGCGCTGCTGATCTGGCTGCCGACCGTGCCGAGCCTCGGATCGGTGAACCGGGTGGCGAGCATCCTCGCCGGCAGCTCGCTCTACATCTACCTGACCCACTGGCAGGTCTACCCGCACCTACGCGACCTGCCGCTGGTCGCCCTGGTGGCGTCGCTGGCGCTGGGCATCGGGTACGCGGCCCTGGTCAGCCGGGCCGGCCGCTGGTTCGCCATCCACCGGCTTTCAATGAGACGTTGACAATGCATCGTTGATGGCGTCTGATAGGAGGATGGAGCAGTTCACCGTCCCCGACGCAGCCCAGGCCCGGGCCGCGCGCACCTACGCCGCCCTGCACCGGCTCACCGAGCGGCACGCCGGCACCGACGCGCGCCGACGCCGCCACACCAACCCGTACGTGGCCGACCCATGGGAGGCCGTCGCCGTCGTCACCGCCCTCGCGGCGGGCGGCGCCGAGCTGGAGCCCGGCGAGGAACCGGTCGACGGCGACGACCTCACCGCCGCGCTGACCCTGCTGCCGCACCTGCGCGCGGAGATGGACACCCTGGAGGCAGGGTTGCTGTCCCTGGCCCGCGCCCGCGGGCTCACCTGGCAGGCGATCGCGTTCGGCCTCGGACTGGGCAGCGCGCAGGCTGCCAAGCAGCGGTACGAACGCCTCGCCGCCCGCACCGTCTGACCGGTCGGCGCCACCACTCGGTCCTGTCAGACTGGGGCCGGACCGGGAGGGGAGGACGCGATGACCCGCGACGAGATGGTGGCGTACTGCCTGAGTCTGCCGGCGGCCTGGCTGGCCCGCCCCTGGGAGGAGACCGAGGTCGCCAAGGTGGGCAGCCGGATCTTCGCGTTCCTCGGCGCCCCGGACGATCCGCCGCGGGTGTGGGTGAAGTGCGCCCCCGACCGGGTGCTGGCCGACGAGTGGCTGCACCGGCACCCGGCCGACGCGGCAGTGGCCCCCTACCTCGGCCGATACGGCTGGAACACGCTGCGACTCGACGGCGGCATCGGCGACGACGAGTTGCTCGAGGCGGTCGACGCCTCGTACGAGGCGGTGGTGGCGAAGTTGCCGAAACGCGAACGCCCCGCCTGACGACCCCGAGAGATCCCTGATCCGTCGCCAGGGGACGGCGGCATGCGCCCACACCTGCTAGATTTTCTTGGCATGTGCAGGTTTTCGCTATGAGCGCGTCCGGGCCGACCGGTGACGAACTGCTCACGGTGTTGGCGACGCTGGCGAATCCGCACCGACTGCGGGTGATCGCCGCCCTCAGCCGGGAGCGCACCTACGTCAGCCGGCTCGCCCGCGACCTGGGCATCAGCCGGGCGCTGCTCCAGTTGCACCTGCGCAAGCTCGAAGCCGCCGGGCTGGTCTCGGCCCAGCTCGAACTCTCCCCCGACGGCAAGGCCATGAAGTTCTACGAGGTCCGGCCATTCGCGTACCGGTTGACGCCGGACGCCATCGCGGACGCGGCCGGCACGCTCAGCACCGACACCGAGGACAGGGACCGACAGGAAGGCGAACGCGATGGACGGACATGAACTGGCGGAGATCGTCGGGGCGATCGGCATCTTCACCCTGACCACGGTCATCGTGGTCGCGGCCGTGGCCCGGATCGCGCCGACCTGGCGGGCCCGCGCGCAGGTGGCCCGCGACCAGGAGTACCGGGCGCTGGCCGAACGGTCGGCGCGTATCCAGGAGGACATGTCCCGGCAACTCGCCGCGATCAGCGGTCGCCTCACCGAGGTCGAGGGCCGGATGACCTCCGTGGAGCGGGTCCTCAAGGACGTCGAGTAGTCAGGTGCCGGGTCGTCGAGCTGCAACTCGACGACCCGGCGGGACGAGCATCACCTCGCCGACGGCGAGTTCCCACGCGCGACACCCATCCAGGGAAAGGACAGCAGTTCATGCTGCGCGAACGCAAATCGCCCACGCACCGACCCCCACCCCGTACACGGCCGCTGACCGAACGCCTGGTCGCCTGGTCGGTGCGGCACCGCACCCTGGCGATCACCGGCTGGTTGGCGCTGGTCGCAGCCGCCGTCCTCGCCGGCGTGCTGATCACCGGCGAGCGGGCCCCCGCCACGGACCCCGGCGAGGCCGGCCGGGCCCGCCACGCCCTGGAGGCCCAGCGCGGGTACGAGCCGATCCAGGAGAACGTGCTGGTGCAGCGGCTCGCCCCCGACGGGCCACCGGCGACGGCCGACCCCCTGCTGCGGGACGCGGTCGCCGACCTGACCGCGACGCTGCGGGCGCTGCCGGCCGGCGGCCTCGTCGTCCACGACCCGTACGCCGCCGACCAGGCCGACCGGATCTCCGCCGACGCGCGGTCGGTGCTGGTCACCTTCGAGGTCGACGGCGACCTCGACCAGCGCCGGACCCGGTGGGCTGCGGCCACCGCCGCCGTCGCCGAGGTCGGCGGGCGGCACCCGCAGGTCCGCCTCGCCCAGGCCGGCGACCGCAGCCTCTCCCTCGCCGTCGACCAGGGCGTCAAGGGCGACTTCGCACTCGCCCACCACCTGTCGCTGCCGCTGACCCTGCTGATCCTGCTGGTGGTCTTCGGCTCCCTCGTCGCGGCGGCGGTGCCGCTGCTGCTGACGCTGACCGCCGTGCTCGCCACGCTGAGTCTGCTCCAGGTGATCGACCACTGGCTGCCGATCAACAGCGTGACCGCGCCGATGGTGCTGCTGATCGGCATGGCGGTGGGCGTGGACTACTGCCTGTTCTACCTGCGCCGCCAGCGGGAGGAACGGGCCGCCGGGTACGACGTGCCGACCGCCCTGGCAATCACCGCCGGCACCTCCGGCCGGGTCGTGGTGGCCTCCGGCCTCACCGTCATGCTCTGCCTGAGCGGGCTGCTGCTCACCGGGATCGAGGCGTTCCGGGGCGTGGCCGTCGGCACGGTCCTCGTCGTCGGCGTGGCGATGCTCGCCTCGGTGACCGTCCTGCCGGCGATGCTGGCCGCCCTCGGCGACCGGGTGGACCGGCTCCGCGTCCCGTGGCTCGGCCGGCGGCGCACCGCGGCCGCCCCGTCCCGGTTCTGGGCGGCCGTCGCCGGCGCCGTGACGCGGCGGCCGCTGCTCTGGGGCGCGGCGGGCACCCTGCTGCTCGTCGTCCTGGCGCTGCCCGCCCTGCGGATGCATGCGCAGGACGCCGCCGTGACCGACAGCCTGCCGCGCAGCGTGCCCACCGTGGACGCGGCGGTGCGGATGCAGCAGGAATTCCCGGGCGCCGCCGCCCCGGCCCGGGTGGTGGTGTGGAGCCGGGACGGGTTTCCGGTCGCCGGTCGGGCCGACGTCGAGGCCGCCGTGGCGGCGCTGCGGGATTGGATCACCGTCGACGGCGACGGACTCGACGGGCCGGTCACCGTCACCGCCGTCGACCGGGTGCTGGTGGTCCGGGTGCCGCTGGCCGGCTCGGGCACCGACGCGGCATCGGAGCGGGCGTTGGCGGCGCTACGCGGCGACGTGCTGCCGGCGACGTTGGGCCAGGTCGACGGGGTGGGCCACGCGGTCATGGGCCGCACCGCGTTCGCCCACGACTTCACCGAGCGGATGACCAGCCGGGCGCCCCTGGTCGTCGGGGCTGTACTGCTGCTGGCCTTCGTCCTGCTCACGGTGATGTTCCGCAGCCTGGCGGTGCCGCTCGTGTCGATCGCGCTGAACCTGCTGTCGATCGGCGCCGCGTACGGGGTGCTCACCTGGGCGTTCCAGGACGGCCACCTCGCCGGCGCGCTGCACTTCACTTCGTACGGCGGGGTGGTCGGCTGGCTGCCGCTGTTCATGTTCGTCCTACTGTTCGGACTCAGCATGGACTACCACCTGTTCGTCCTCAGCCGGATCCGGGAACGGTGGGCGGCCGGCACCGCCCCGGGGCCGGCGATCATCGAGGGCGTCGGGCGCAGCGCGGGAGTGGTCACCAGCGCGGCGACGATCATGGTCGTCGTCTTCGCGGTGTTCGTGACGCTCAGCGCGGTGGAGTACAAGATGCTCGGCCTCGGCATGGCGGTGGCCGTACTCGTGGACGCCACGCTGGTGCGCGGCGTGCTGCTGCCGGCGGCGCTGGCGCTCTGCGGCGAACGGGCCTGGGGGCCACGCCGGCCCTGACGGCGACGCGGCGCGCGGGATGCCCCGCGCGCCGCGACCGGCCGTCACGGCCTCAGCGGGGAACGACGCGCTCCGCGGCCCACTCCCGCCAGCCGGCCAGCTTGTCTGCCGCCGTGGCGAGCTGGTCGGCGACCGGGCCGGGGCCGGTGGAGCCGGGAGTGGTCCGGGCGGCCAGCGCCGAGCGGACCGACAGCACGTCCCGCACGCTCGGGTCGAGGTGCCCGCTGACCGCGGCCAGGTCGTCGTCGGAGACCTCGTCGAGCGCGCAGTCCCGGGCCACGCAGAGCGCCACCAGCCTCCCGGTGATCTCGTGCGCGTCACGGAACGGCACGTTCCGGCGGACCAGCCAGTCGGCAACCTCGGTGGCGAGGGAGTAGCCGACCGGCGCGGCGGCGACGAGCCGGTCCACCCGGACCGTCATCGTGGAGATCATCCCGGCGAGGGCGGGCAGCAGCAACTCCAGGGTGTCGACCGCGTCGAAGGCCGGTTCCTTGTCCTCCTGCATGTCCCGGTCATACGTCAGGGGCAGACCCTTGAGCATGGTGAGCACGCTCACCAGCCCGCCGACCAGGCGGCCGGACTTGCCCCGGGCCAACTCGGCGACGTCCGCGTTCTTCTTCTGCGGCATGATCGACGAGCCGGTGGCGAAGGCGTCGTCCAGCTCGACCCAGCCGAACTCCTGCGACGTCCAGAGCACCACCTCCTCGCCGAGGCGGGACAGGTGCACCCCGATCATCGCGGTGACGAAGAGGAACTCGGCGACGAAGTCCCGGTCGGCCACGGCGTCCATCGAGTTCGCGAAGGAGGTTCGGAAACCCAGCTCCTTGGAGACCGCCACCGGGTCCAGCGGCAGGCCCGAACCGGCGAGCGCGCCCGCCCCGAGAGGACTGATCGCGGCCCGGTGGTCCCAGTCGCGCAGCCGCTCCAGGTCGCGCAGCAGCGGCTGCACGTGGGCCAGCAGCCAGTGCCCGAAGGTGACCGGCTGGGCGTGTTGCAGGTGGGTCATGCCGGGCGCGGCCGTCTCCACGTGCCGCTCCGCCTGCTCCACCAGGGCCTCGGCCAGCTCGACCAGCCGGGCGGCCACCCCCCGGGCGTGGTCACGCAGGTAGAGCCGCAGGTCGGTGGCGACCTGGTCGTTGCGGGACCGGCCGGCACGCAGCTTGCCGCCGAGGCTGCCGAGCCGCTCCAGCAGGCCGCGTTCCAGGGCGGTGTGCACGTCCTCGTCGTCGATCGTCGGGCGGAACTGCCCGGAGGCGCAGGCCGCCTCCAGGTCGTCCAGCGCCGCCAGGATGCGCCCCAGTTCCCCCGGGTCGAGCAGGCCCGCGCCCGCCAGCACCCGGGCGTGCGCCCGGGAGCCGGCGATGTCGTACGGGGCGAGACGCCAGTCGAACTGCACGCTCACCGACAGCCGCGCCAGGGCCTCGGCGGGGCCGCCGGCGAACCGGCCGCCCCACAGACTCGTCCGGTTGGTGGCGGCGCTGTTCTCGGTCAGGCTCTTGTCGTCCACGCCACCCATTCTGGTCGTCACGATCAGGAGCCGCCCAACCGGGCGTCCCGGGCGGCGGCCATCTTGCTGGGCAGGCCCCACAGCTGCACGAAACCCTTGGCGAGCGACTGGTCGAAGGTGTCACCGGTGTCGTAGGTGGCCATGCCGAAGTCGTAGAGGCTCGCCTCGGAGCGCCGACCGGTCACGGTGGCCCGGCCACCGTGCAGGGTCAGCCGCACCTCGCCGGACACCTGACGCTGGGCGTCGTCGATGAAGGCGTCCAGGCTGTTCTTCAACGGCGAGAACCACAGGCCGTCGTAGACCAGCTCACCCCACCGCTGGTCGACGCTCTTCTTGAACCGCGCCAGGTCCCGCTCGACGGTGACCGCCTCCACCTCCTGGTGCGCGGTGATCAGTGCGATCGCGCCGGGAGCCTCGTACACCTCTCGGCTCTTGATGCCGACGAGCCGGTCCTCGACCATGTCGAGCCGGCCGACGCCCTGCGCGCCGGCCCGACGGTTCAGCTCCAGGATCGCCTGGTACGGGGTGACCGTCTCACCGTCGATGGCGACCGGCACCCCGGCGTCGAAGGTGATGACGACCTCGTCGGCGTCGCGCGGCTCGGCCGGGTCGGCGGTGTACGAGTACAGGTCCTCGATGGGGGCGTTCCAGATGTCCTCCAGGAAGCCCGTCTCCACGGCGCGGCCCCACAGGTTCTGGTCGATCGAGTACGGCGACTTGGCCGACACGTCGATCGGCAGGCCCTTCTCCTCGGCGAAGGCGATGGCCTTGTCCCGGGTCCAGGCGAAGTCCCGGGCCGGGGCGACGATCTTCAGGTCGGGGGCGAGCGCACCCAGGCCGACCTCGAAGCGGACCTGGTCGTTGCCCTTGCCGGTGCAGCCGTGCGACACGATGGTGCCGCCGTGCTTGCGGGCAGCGGCCACCAGGTGCCTGACGATCAGCGGCCGGGACAGCGCGGAGACCAGCGGGTACCGGTCCATGTAGAGGGCGTTGGCCCGGATGGCCGGCAGGCAGTAGTCGGCGGCGAACTCGTCGCGCGCGTCGACCAGCTCGGACTCGACCGCGCCGCAGTCCAGGGCACGCTGCCGGATGGCGTCGAGGTCCTCGCCGCCCTGCCCGACGTCGACCGCGACCGCGATCACCTCGGCGCCGGTCTGCTCGGCCAGGTAGGGAATGGCGACGGAGGTGTCTAGACCCCCGGAGTACGCCAGGACGACCCGCTCGGTCATGGGGTGCTCCCTTCAACGTTCTCTTCCCGGCGGGCCCAGCCGGCGAGCTGGTCGCCGAGCGCGGCCCCGCCGTCGGCCTCGCGGGCCACGACGAGGATGGTGTCGTCGCCGGCGATGGTGCCGACGACCTCGGGCAGGCCCGCTCGGTCCAACGCGCTGGCCAGGTACTGGGCTGCGCCCGGCGGGGTGCGCAGCACGGCGATGTTGCCGCTGGAGTCGACCCCGTTGAGCAGCTCGTGCAGCAGCCGCACCAGCCGGGCGGGGGCCGCCTCGGCGTCGCGCAGCGGCCGGTGGCCGTCCTCGGGAATGACGTACACGGCCCGCCCGTCGCCGCCTCGGGCGGTGACCGCGCCCAGCTCCTTCAGATCCCGCGACAGGGTGGCCTGGGTGACCTGGATGCCGTCAGCGGCGAGCAGGTCGGCCAGCTCGGTCTGCGAGCGGACCGCCTTGTCGCGGATCAGCTCGACGATGCGGGCGTGCCGGGCGGCGCGGGTCAGCGGGGCGGTCACGAGACCGTCGCCTCCCGGGTCGCGCTCCCGGACGCCTCCAGCAGGAACGTCAGCACCGCCTTCTGGGCGTGCAGGCGGTTCTCCGCCTGGTCGAACACGGCGCTGCGCGGGCCGTCGAGCACCTCGTCGGTGATCTCCTCGCCCCGGTGCGCGGGCAGGCAGTGCAGCACCATCACGTCCGGCCCGGCGTGGCCGAGGAGCGCCTCGTTGACCTGGTACGGCAGGAACGGGGTGATCCGGTCCAGCCCGTCGGCCTCCTGGCCCATCGAGGTCCAGGTGTCGGTGGCGACGACGTGCGCGCCGCGGACCGCCGCCACCGGGTCGACGAGCACCCGGACGCTGCCGCCGGTGCTGGCGGCGATCTTCTCGGCACGGGCGACCACGTCCGGCTCGGGCTGGAACCCGGCCGGCCCGGCGACCCGGACGTGCATCCCGGCCATCGCCCCGGCCAGCAGGTACGAGTGCGACATGTTGTTCGCCGCGTCTCCCAGGTACGTCAGGGTCCGCCCGGCGGTGCCGCCGAACCGCTCCCGGACGGTGAGCAGGTCGGCCAGGAGCTGGCAGGGGTGGTAGGTGTCGGTGAGGGCGTTGACGACCGGCACCGTGGCGTGCGCGGCGACCTCGGCGATCCGGTCGTCGCCGTGGGTGCGCAACACGATCGCGGCGACGTAGCGGGACAGCACCCGACCGGCGTCACCGAGGGTCTCGCCCCGGCCGAAGTGGGTGACCTGGGTGTCCACCACCAGCGGGTGACCGCCCAACTCGGCGATGCCCACGTCGAAGGAGAACCGGGTGCGCAGGCTCTGCTTGTCGAACAGCACGGCCACCGAGCGCGGCCCGGCGAGCGGCTGGAACGCGAACCGGTCGGCCTTCATCCGCGCGGCGATGTCGAGCACGGACGACTGCTCGACCGGGGTGAGATCGTCGTCCCGCAGGAAGTGCCGGATCATGCGCTGACCTCCGAGGTGGTGGGCGCGGCGGCGGGG
>NZ_SMKN01000229.1 GCF_004348675.1 Micromonospora sp. KC606
GGCTCCGCCCCCGGTTTGACACCCCGTCCCACCGGCGACCCGGGTGCGGGCCGGGTGCGGCAACCGCATCCCGCCGGCTCCGACCGGTGCCCGACCGTGGAGATCTGACTACTTAATGTGTTGTTCTGGTGTGGCGTCTGGTGCGTCCGGAGCCCTCGTTGGCTCGTTGGACGGCGGAAACGGCCGCATCGCTTGACGACTGCCGGGCGCGGGGTAAGTGTGGGTTGATGAGCGTCGTGGTGAGTTGTCCCAGGTGTGCGGGGCCGGTGCGGCCCCCTGACCTGATGCACGCCGAGTCGCGGTGCACGCGGTGCGGGTCGGTCGCGCCGTTGCACGTTCCCGAGCACATCGACGAGCAGATCGTGGCCAGCGTGGTCGACCGGGTGGCGGCCGGCGGCGCGGCGCGACGGCCGCCCGTGCCCCTGTGGTGCCCGTGGCCGCTGCCCGCCGGTTGGACGGTGACCGGGGTCGGCTGGGCCGGCGACGACGCCACCGGTATCCGGGCCTCCGCCCTCGCCTGCGCCGGTCCCGCGCCGCTCGGCGGCGGGCCGGCCGAGCTCGTCCTGGTGGCCGAGGAGCCGGGGGTCGGGCTGGGTGCCCGGTTCGCCGGAGTATCCGGTCCGGACCCCGGGCCGGATCTCGCGGAGGTGCTGGCCGGACCGGGGCCGGGCCTCGGGCATCCGCAGCACGTCGAGCCGGCCCGGATCAGGGCCAGCGGGCACCCGACTCCACTGTGGCTGGTGAGATCGGCGACGGATCGGAGCGCGTACGCCGGCGAGGCTCGGGGAATGTGGCTTCATGCGATAGCCTGGCCGGCGAGCACGGGTCACCTCCTCGCGGAGGATGTCGTCTTGCACGACCTCGCCGAGTGGACTCCGCCCGAGCTCGTGTACGGCGCACCGTCTCCGTACCTGCACGGCAGGGCATAGTCGCCCTGGCGGGCCTGTCGGGGAACGGACGCAGATATTCACCATACGACACCATGCTGATACTCTGAGTCCCGCTGCGGTAATCGGACCCGGCGCCGCGCGAGAGGATGGCCCGCTATGGTCAAGAAGGTCCTCACCTGGGCCGGCATCGCGTTCTTGATCTTCTTTGTCGCCTACCGGCCAAACTCTGCCGCGGACGTGTTCAAGTCTCTCGGTGGCGGCATCGTGGACATCGCCCAGGGCTTCGGCGACTTCTTCACCAACCTGGTCGCCTAAGCGCCGATGGGCAGCCCTGCCGGACCCCCCTACGACCCCGACGATCCCGACCGGGAGCGCCGGGAACGGGACACCGAGCCGATCCCGAGATACCGGCCCGACGACGAGCCGGGCCGTGGCCCGGACATGGCGGACGGGCCGTTCCTCTCCGACGATGTCGGCTACGGCGTCGGGCCGGGCGGCTACCCTGGTGAGGGGCGGGCCGGGCGAAGTTGGGATCCGGACCAACCGCCGACCATCTCCGAGGAGGAGCTGGCCGGCCTGCGGGCCGACGCGCAGGGCATGGCGCCCCGACGGGTGTTGCCGCTGGAGGACGAGCCCAGCTCACTGGTCGCCCGCTACCTCTTCCCCACCGAACGCTACCGGGGCGAGTGGAAGCGGCACTGGATCCACCTCACCACCCCGATCCTCGTCGGCGTCGCCGCCACCTTCGTGCTCGGCTACCTCTCCGGCTTCCTCGCCGGGCAGGACGTCGGTGCCCTCACCACCATCGCCGTGCTGCTCTGGTTCGCGGTGATGGGCTGGGTCGCCTGGCGGGTCGCCGACTGGTGGTACGACCGTTTCATCCTGACCAACAAGCGGGTCATGGTGGTCAACGGCATCATCACCCGCCGGGTGGCCATGATGCCGCTGACCCGGGTCACCGACATGAAGTACGAGCAGAGCCCGACCGGCCGGGCGCTCAACTACGGCACCTTCGTGCTGGAGTCCGCCGGCCAGGAGCAGGCCCTCCGCGAGATCAAGAACCTGCCCAACCCCAACGAGCTCTACCTGCGCGTCGTCGAGGAGATGTACGAGCCGCAGGCGGTCGAGGCGCGGCTGGGCAAGGAAGCCGACGAGGCGAAGGCCGACGACGGAGCCTGAGGCCACTGCGGTTCGGCGTGCCGATGGGTTTCGGTGGGCCGCACGCCTCGTCCGTCCGTCGGACGAGTTGGGCACCATCCGCTCTCGACCCGGCCGCCCCGCCATGGCAGCCTGCCAGCAGACGGGGTGGGGAGGTCGACGGTGCGCGAGCGAGATCCGCTGGAGGAGGAGTTCCGCGAGTTCGTCGCGGCCCGCTCCGGGGCCCTGCTGCGTACCGCGTACCTGCTGGCCGGGGACTGGGCCACCGCCGAGGACCTGCTCCAGACCGCGCTCACCAAGACCTACCTGGCCTGGAAACGGCTGGGTGGCATCGAGGCGGTCGAGCCGTACGCCCGCCGGGTCATGGTCAACACGTCGACGAGTTGGTGGCGCCGACGCTGGCACGGTGAACGCCCCACCGAGGTGCTGCCCGAGCGGGCCGGGGTCGACGAGATCGAACAGCAGCTCGACCGGGACGTGCTCTGGCAGCACCTCAGCGCACTACCCGCCCGGCAGCGGGCGGTGCTGGTGCTGCGCTTCTACGAGGACATGTCGGAGGCGCAGACCGCCGCCCTGCTGGAGATCTCGCCCGGCACGGTGAAGAGCCAGACCTCGCGGGCCCTCGCCACCCTGCGCCGCCGACTCGGTGAGGAGGCCGCCCGCGACCTGCCCGTCCCGGAGCGGGCACCGGCGGCCACCGCGCGGGAACCGGCCGCGCCGGCCGTACCCCCGAATCTCCCGCCGGAGCGGCGGCCCGCCACCGGCGGCCGGGCCACCCCCTCCGGCGGGCCCGCGTCGAACCGGACAGCGGCGGCGCCGGTGCCGGGTGGGCCGGAGGCGGACGATCTGCACCTGCTGCCGGTGACAACAACCGGCGGCCGGGCGACCGCCCCGGCAGCGGGCGCACGCCGGGCCGGCGGGTCGCCGGTCGGCCCCGGCCGGGCCCGGCCGGCCGCGGTCGCCGGGGAGACACGATGACACCCACCTTCGGCCCGGCGGGCAACCGGAGGGACGGCCCGGAGCGTTCCACCACCGTGCGGCGGGACGAGCTGGAAGACGCGGTGCGGGAGGCGTTCGCCCGCCAGGTCGCCGCGCCCCCGCCGCTACCCGCCGACCCGGCAGGGGCGGCCCTCCTGCGGGCCCGACGGATCCGACGTCGCCGGGCGCTGACCGGGCTCGGACTCGCGGTGGTGGTCACGTCGGCGCTCACCGCCGGCATGGCGCACCTCGGAGAGCACTCCGGCCGGGGCGGCAAACCCGCCGTCGTGCTCGGCGACCCGCGCGGCCCGGCCACCCCGGCCGCCTGGCCGGTCGCGCCCGCCCCGGCGCCCGCGCCGGCCGACGGCCGGGCCGAACTGATCGTCGGCGAGGCCCTGGTCACCGCCGACGGGGAGCGGCACGACCTCGGCATCGGCCCGGCCGAGCGAGCCCAGCGCCTGCCCGACGGGGGCGGCTGGCTGGTGGTCGGCGCGCCCACCCCTGCCGGCCGTACCCTCTGGGTGGCCCCCGCCGGTGAGTCTCCGCTGGTGCTGCTGGCCGGCGCGGAGGAGGTCGCGCTCAGCGGCGACGGCCGGCGCGTCGCCTGGCGCGACGGCGACGGCCTCTACGTGGCCGGGCTCGTCGGCCGGCAGTTGGTCGCCGCCACCGGCACCCCGGCCGCCGCCGGCGCGGCACCCGTGCGTTTCGTCGGCGACCGGGTCCTGGTCCGCGCCCGCGACGGCGGGCACCTGCTCTGGCAGCCGTCCCCCGCCGCGCTGCCCGCCGGCGACCGGCGGGTCGTCGCCGTCTACGGCGCCCGGCCCGACGGGCGGCTGGTCGCCCGGGTGTCCACCGCCGACCGCCGGGTGTGCCTGGCGCTGCTCACCCCGCAGACCCTCACCCCGGCCCGGACGGGCTGCGGGCCGGCACTGGCCGACGACGGTCTCGGCGCCGTCTCCGCCGACGGCAGGTGGCTGCTGGCCAACGGGCGGACCGGCGGCGCGGTCCTGGTCGACCTGACCGATCTCGGGCCGGGCACCACGGACCGGGCGGCCGGGCCGACCGTCAGCGGCGCGGTGGCGTGGACCGGTTCCGCCGTCGCGACATACCTGGACCGCGGCGCGGCCCTGAACCGGGTCCGTCCGGACCGGGCCCTGGCCGGCGAGGGCGCCACGTCGACCCTGCTGAGCGGCGTCACCCCCGACGACCACCCGGTCGTGGTCACCGGCGGCTCCTGACCCCCGAGGGGCCGGGTAGCGTCGTTGCGTGACCCCGGTTATCGACCTGCACACGCACTCCACCGCGAGCGACGGCACGCTGACCCCGGCCGAACTGGTGCGGGCCGCAGCCGACGCCGGCCTGGACGTGGTGGCGATCACCGACCACGACACCACCGCCGGCTGGGATGCCGCGGTCGCCGCGCTCCCGCCCGGCCTCACCCTGGTGCGGGGGGCGGAGATCTCCTGCCGGTGGCACGGCGTCGCCCCGGCGGTCCCGCTGCACCTGCTCGCGTACCTCTTCGACCCGGGCCACCCTGAGCTCGCCGACGAGTTGGCCCGGGTGCGGGCCGCCCGGGAGGTGCGCGGCGAGCGGATCGTCCGGTTGCTCCAGGCCGACGGGATCGACATCAGCTGGACGCAGATCATCACCGCTGCTGGGGGCGGCACCGTCGGCCGCCCGCACATCGCGGCCGCGCTCGTCCGGGCCAACCTGGTCGCCAGCACCACCGAGGCGTTCGGGCCGGACTGGCTGGGGGAGCGGTACCGGCTGCCGAAGGAGGACATCGACGTCTTCCGAGCGGTCGCGCTGGTCCGGGCGGCCGGCGGCGTGCCGGTCTTCGCCCACCCCCGGGCCACCCGGCGCGGCCGGATCGTGCCCGACGAACTGATCGTGGCGCTGGCCGACGCCGGGTTGGCCGGCCTGGAAGCTGACCACGAGGACCACTCCCCGGCCGAGGCGGCCCATGTCCGTGGCCTCGCCGCCGATCTGGGCCTGCTGGTCACCGGCTCGTCGGACTTCCACGGCACGCACAAGACCGTCCGGCTCGGCGCGCACACCACGGCCGTGGCGGCGTTCGAGCGGATCGTCGCGCAGGCCCGTGGAGTGACCCCCGTCGCTTCTGGGTGATCCGGGTTTCCGCCCCCACCGGCGCGGCTACCTTGATCGAGTGGATCTCAAGCTTTTCGGCGAGGTCTTCGTGACTCTGCTGGTCATCGTCGACCCGCCGGGCATGATGCCAATCTTCCTCGCCCTGACCGGCCCGCTGGCCGCCCGTGACCGCAACCGGGCCGCCTGGCAGGCGGTCGCGCTGGCGCTCGGCGTCATCGTGGTCTTCGCGGTCGCCGGCCAGACGCTCCTCGACTACCTGCACGTGGACCTGCCGGCGTTGCAGGCCGCCGGCGGCCTGCTGCTGGTGCTGGTGGCGCTGGAACTGCTCACCGGCAAGGCGGACGACCCGAGCCAGCAGGTCACCTCGAACATCGCCCTGGTGCCGTTGGGCACCCCGCTGCTGGCCGGGCCCGGCGCGATCGTGGCGACCATGCTCTTCGTGCAGCAGGCCGACCGGGTGGGGCAGTACGTCGCCATCGCCACCGCCATCGTCGCGGTGATGCTCGCGGTCTGGCTCGTGCTGCGCTTCTCCGGCGGGATCGTCAAGGTCCTGCGACCCGGCGGCATCGAGGTCCTCACCCGGATCGCCGGCCTGCTGCTGGCCGCCATCGCCGTCCAGCTCATCGCCGACGCGATCGCCGCCTTCGTCACCCAGTACAGCAACGCCGGCTGATCCGGCCCGGCCGTGTCTGCTGCGCGGCTGTCGTACCGAGGTGGCAGGATCGCACCGTGCGACGATCCGCAGGCCCGCCCCGACCCCGCAGCGGTCAACCCGAGCAGCTCGGCTTCGACGGCATGCCGGAGCGGCTCTTCGTGTGCACCCCCAGCAAGCTCGGATCCTACGCGGACTGCCCCCGCCGCTACCGCTACTCCTACGTCGACCGGCCCGCGCCACCCAAGGGCCCGCCATGGGCGCACAACTCGCTGGGCGCCAGCGTCCACACCGCCCTGAAGAACTGGTACGCGCTCAGCCCGGAACGCCGCCGGCCCGAGGCCCTCGCCGGGCTGCTGAAGGGCACCTGGGTGCGCGACGGCTACCGCGACGACGAGCAGGAGCGGGAGGCGTACCGGCGGGCGCTGGACTGGCTGGAGGCGTACGTCGCGACGCTGGAGCCGGGCGTCGACCCGCTCGGTGTGGAACGGGTCGTCGCGGTGAAGACGGCGGTGCTGGCCTTCAACGGCCGCGCCGACCGGATCGACTCGCGGCCCGGACCCGACGGCCCCGAGCTGGTCATCGTCGACTACAAGACGGGCCGCACCGGGCTGGACGCCGACGACGCGCGGGGCTCACAGGCGCTGGCGCTCTACGCGTACGCCGCCGAGCGGACGTTCCGCCGGCCGTGCCGCCGGGTCGAGCTGCACCACCTGCCCACCGGGACGATCGCCGCGCACGAGCACACCCCCGAATCGTTGGCCCGGCAGCTCTCCCGCGCCGAGGACACCGCCCGCGACATCATGGCCGCCGAGCGCGCCGTCGCCGACGGGGCCGACCCCGACGAGGCGTTCCCCACGGTCGCCGGGCCGCGTTGCGGCTGGTGCGACTTTCGCCGCAGCTGCCCCACCGGCGCGCAGACGCCGGGGCGGGAACCGTGGTCGGCCATGGACCGCCCGGCCGCTCCCACCGGCGAGTGACCCCGGCCACGTGCCGCCGCTCGGCGGCCAGCGGCAGGCTGTGGCGGGTCAGTCGGCCCGCACGGCGGCCGGGTCAGCCAGCCCGCACGGTGACCGTCAGCCGGCCCGTGCGGTCAGGCGGGCCGCCCGTTCCTTGGCGGCCTGCTGCATCGGCCCCTCCCGCCAGTCCCGGGGCAGCGCGGCCAACGCCAGGCGCAGCGCGCGTACGCCCAGATCGGCGGAGAGAGCGGTGGTGGGCAGCCCCAGGCCGCCGTACAACCGCAGCGCCCATGGCGGCAGCAGCCCGAGCGCGGTGCCGGCGATGCCGAGGTACGCCCAGCGCGGCGGCCCGAGGCTCAGCCCCAGCCGGGCCGGCAGGCTCAACCGCTTCCACGGCAGCGGCGGGGCGGTGAGGAACAGGGCCGTCTCGGCGGCCTCCTTCGTCATCCGCAGTTCCGGGCGCACCGCTCGGTAGTAGGCGGCCACCTCGGCGGCGCTGCCCGGCACGCCGGCGGGGTCGAGCCCGACCAACGCGGCCGCGCGCCGCTGCTCGGCGTAGTAGCCGTCCACCTCCGCGTCGGTCAGCGACAGCCCGGCCCGCCGGGCGGTGCTCACGAACGACTCGACCTCGGTGACATGCACCCAGCGGAGCAGGTCCGGCTCGTCGATCCGGAACTCCTCGCCGGTGGTGGGGTCGGCGGCGCGCATCCGGGCGTGCAGCGCGCGCAACCGGCGGCCCGCCGCCTCCGCCTCGATGGTGGTGCCGTAGATGACGGTGCCGACGTACGTGGCGGTGCGGAGCAGCCGGCCCCAGGCATCCGCACGGTAGTTGCTGTTCTGCGCAACCCCGGCCATTGCCCGGGGATGCAGCGCCTGAAGGTAGAGCGAGCGCAGGCCGGCGACGATCAGGACCGGTTCGTCGTGCACCTTCCACGTGACCGATCCCGGTCCGAACAGGCCGAGGTCGTCGGAGTCCACCGCCCAAGAGTGCCACGCGATCCCCGCACGGTGTTGCCGGCACCGGGCGTCCGCGTGCTCGCCGGGATCCGCCGCCCCGTGCCGCGTGTCGGAGGGCGGCGCCCGGCGGTGGACCGGCTCAGTCGTCGGCGGAGCGGCGGGCCTGGCACGTGGGGCAGAGGCCCCAGAAGGTCACTTCCGCCTCGTCGACCTCGAAGCCGTGCGCCGTGCTCGGGTCCAGGCAGGGCGCGTCGCCCACCGCGCAGTCGATGTCGGCGATCTCGCCGCAGCACCGGCACACCACGTGGTGGTGGTTGTCGCCCGTCCGGGCCTCGTAGCGGGCGGGGCTGCCGGCCGGCTCGATCCGCCGGGCCAGGTCGGCCCGGGAGAGCGCTCCCAGGACGTCGTAGACGGCCTGGGTGGAGACGGAGTCGAGGCGTGCGCGGACCCGCCGGGCGATCTCGTCGACCTCCAGGTGGCCGCCGGCGGCCAGCACGTCCAGTACGGCGAGACGCGGCCGGGTGACCCGCAGGCCCCTCGACCGGAGCAGTTCCTCACCACTGGACATGAGGCAATGACAGCACGGGGGCAACCCGCCGACAAGCGAGCCCGGCGGCAGGTGGTCCCGGACACAGGCAGATCATGCCGTCGGTCGAGGCGAAACTCCCGTCTCGGCGTCGCGGGTACCCGTTCGGGAGGTGCCGCGACGCCCTGGACCGTCGTACGCTTCGGCGGCAGGTCCGCGTCGATCATCGGAGATGTCGGTGTTCAAGGAGATCAACGGGTTACCCGGACACGTCCTCGTGATCCACGCGGTCGTGGTGTTCGTGCCGCTACTGGCCTTGCTGGCCTCCGGGTACGGGCTGGTGCCCCGCTGGCGGCCCCGGCTCGGTTGGGCGGTGGCGATCCTCGCCGTGGTGACCCCCGTCTTCACCTGGGTGGCGACCGAGTCCGGCGAGGCGTTCGAGGAGGTCCTGGCGGGCAGGGGCTACCCGCCCGAGCTGCTTGCCAAGATCGGGGAGCACTCCGCGTACGGCGAGACGACCCTCCGGCTCACCGTCGCGTTGGCGGTGGCGGCGCTCGTGCTGTTGGCGCTGACCAGCGGCCGGGTACGCACCCCGCGGGTGCCCGTGTGGGTGACCTGGCTGCTAACCGGGGTGATCGTGGTGCTGTCCGGGTTCGCCCTGGTCTACGTCTACCTGACCGGGGACACGGGTGCCGCCTCGGTCTGGGGAAACACCCTCTGACAGGCGCAGCGTCCGCGCCGGCTCGCTCGTCCGCGCCGGGAACCGGCCGGTCTCAGAAGATCGCCCGGGAGCAGAGCAGGCAGAGCAGTATCAGTAGCACCATGCCGGCCGCCGCGCCGACCGCGTAGGTGAGCCGCTGCGCGTGCTGCTCCGCCGCGTCCATCGCCTCCATGTCCTGCGGGGGCAGCGTGCGTGGC
>NZ_SMKN01000022.1 GCF_004348675.1 Micromonospora sp. KC606
CCGGTACCCCTGCCCACCGACCGTCCGCGCACCACCGACGGAACGCCGACCGGCGGTCGGCTGGGCCGGCGGCTGCCCGCGGCGCTACGCGAACGGCTGCACGCGGTGTGCCGAGCCGAGGGCGTCACCCCGTTCATGGCGCTCCTCGCCGGATTCACCGGCCTGCTGCACCGCGTCGGCGGCGTACCGGACCTCGTCGTCGGCTCTCCCGTCGTGACCCGCACCGACCCCGGCGCCGACCGGCTGATCGGCAACTTCGGCAACACCCTCGCCCTGCGCACCCGGACGACGCCGGCGACGACGTTCCGCGCCTTCCTGCAGCACGTCCGCGAGGAGTGTCTCGCCGCGTACGCCCACCAGCGGGTGCCGTTCGACACCCTGGTGCAGGAACTGCGACCAGAACGCAGCGCCGGGCAGCACGTCTGGTTCGACGTCCTCTTCTCGGTGCGCAGCGACGTGTGGGCGGCGCTCGACCTGCCCGGCGTCACGGTGGCGGAACACCCCGTCGACAACGGAGCCGCAGCCTTCGACCTGGCGGTCGCCGCGGTGCTGGAAGCCGACGGCACCCTCGGTCTGGACGTCACCTACCGCGCCGACCGGTACGACGCCGTCACCGTCGAAGGCCTGATCGACCGCTACGCGCGGCTGCTCGACGCCGCGCTGACCGACCCGGACACTCCCCTCGGCGACCTCGAACTGCTCGCTCCCGGCGAGCGGGACATCGTCCTGAGCGGCTGGGGCAGCGACCCGCGGCCGCTGGAGCGGGCCACCATCGCGGAGCTGTTCCGCGCACAGGTCCGGCGCACACCGGACGCGGAGGCTCTGGTCTGGGAGAACGCCGACCCGGCGACCGGAACGCGACATGTGCTCAGCTACGCCGCCCTGGACAAGCGCTCGGATCTGCTGGCGGGTGCGCTCGCCGCGCGCGGCGCCGGACCCGGGGCCCTGGTGGCCGTGGCGCTCCCCCGCTGCGGCGAGTTTCTGGTCTGCGTGCTCGCCGTGCTGAAGGCCGGCGCGGCGTACCTGCCCGTCGATCCCGAGTACCCGAGGGACCGGATCGCGCTGATGCTCGACGACGCCCGTCCCGCACTGCTGGTGACCGACTCCGCGACCGCGCCGGCGCTGCCCGACGACACGCCGCCGGTGTTCCTGATCGACCGGGACGCCGCGGCGGGGGCGGTCCCCGAGCCCTGCCCGGCCGTGCCGGAGCAGGCCGCCTACGTCATCTACACCTCCGGGTCGACCGGCCGCCCGAAGGGCGTCGTGGTGACGCACGAGGGCGTCCCGAGCCTGGTCTCCACCATGGTTGGCGAGTTGGGCGTCGGGCCCGGGCACCGGGTGCTGCAGTTCGCGTCGATGAGCTTCGACACCTCGGTGTGGGAGTGGACGATGGGGTTGCTCACCGGCGCCACGCTGGTGGTCGTCCCGGCGGAGCAGCGCCTCGGCCCCCCGCTGGCCGACTTCTGCGCCCGCCACGGCATCACCCACCTGACGCTGCCGCCCGGAGTGCTCGCCTCCCTGCCCGACGAGCGCGCGCTGCCCGCCGGGGTCACCCTGATCGTGGCCGGCGAGGCGTGCCCGCCCGAACTGATGCGGCGCTGGGCGGCCACCTGCCGCATGTTCAACTCGTACGGCCCCACCGAGACCACCGTGGACGCCACGCTGTGGGCGTGCACCCCCGAGCACACCGGTCCCGTGGTGCCGATCGGGGGGCCGGTGCACAACACCGCCGTCCGACTGCTCGACGAGCGGCTTCACCCGGTCCCGCCCGGTGCCGCCGGCGAGCTGTACGTGGCCGGCGACGGCCTCGCCCGCGGCTACCACGACCGGCCCGGACTCACCGCCAGCCGCTTCGTCGCCGACCCCTACGGCCCGCCCGGCAGCCGGATGTACCGCACCGGGGACCTGGCCCGCTGGACCACGGGCGGCGTTCTGGAGTACCTCGGCCGGGTGGACCACCAGGTCAAGATCCGAGGCTTCCGGGTGGAACCGGGCGAGGTGGAGCAGCTGCTGCGCACCGACGCCTCGGTGGCGCAGGCCGCCGTGGTCGCCCGAGAAGACACCCCGGGTGACGTGCGCCTCGTCGCCTACGTCACCGGGACCGACCCGTCGCCCCAGCAGTTGCGCAACGACCTGGCCCGTACGCTGCCCGCGCATCTCGTACCGGCGGCGGTCGTCGTGCTGGAGAGGCTGCCGCTGACCAGCAATGGCAAGCTCGACCGCGCGGCCCTACCCGCGCCGGTCTACTCGGCCGGGCCCGGTCGGGCGCCCTCCTCGACTCTGGAGGCGCGGCTGTGCGCGGTGTTCGCGGCCGTCCTCGACGTGGCCGCCGTCGGGCCCGACGACGACTTCTTCACGCTGGGCGGCCACTCGATGCTCGCCGCCCGACTGATCACCCGAGTCCAGGCCGAGGTGGGCGTGCGACCCACCCTGCGATGCCTGTTCGACGGGCCCACGCCCGCCGCCCTGGCGCGTGCGCTGGCGCCGGCGGTCGCGCCGGGACCCGCCGACGCGCCCGCGGCGCATCCGACATCCCAGGCGGCGGTTCATGCTCCCGCCCCGCCCTCGTTGGCGCCGCGTGCCGACGACGGTCCGACCCCGTTGTCGTTCGCCCAGCAACGGCTGTGGGTGTTGCACCGTCTCGAGAACGCCGGTGCCGCCTACCACATCCCGTTCGGGCTGGTCCTTGACGGCCCGCTGGACGCGGACCTGCTCGATGCCGCGCTGCAGGACGTCGTCGCCCGGCACGAGATCCTGCGGACGATCTTCCCGGAGCGGGACGGAACGCCGTACCAGGTGCTCCTGCCCGTCGGGCCGCGGCTGGCCGTCCGGGACGTCACCGCGGCGACGCTGGACGCCGAGCTGACCTCGGCCGCCGCCCGGGTCTTCGCGCTCGACGCCGAGGCACCGCTGCGCGCCACACTGTTCAGGCTCGCGCCGGACAGGCACGTGCTGCTCCTGCTGCTGCACCACATCGCGGGCGACGGCCGGTCGCTGCCCGTGCTCGCCCGCGACCTCGCCACGGCGTACACGGCCCGGCGCTCGGGGGCGGCGCCCGCGTGGACCGCGTTGCCGGTGCAGTACGCCGACTTCGCGGTATGGCAGCGGCGGGCGCTCGGGCATGCCGACGACCCGGAGAGCCTCACCGCCCGGCAGGCGGCCCACTGGCGGCAGGTCCTCGACGGTGCGCCGGCCGAGCTGCGTCTGCCCACCGACCGGCCCCGGCCGGCCGAGTCCTCGTACGTCGGCGAGCTCACCCGGTTCACCATCGAGGCCGGGCAGGCCCGGGCCGTCCGGGAGCTGGCGGCCCGGTTGGGGGTCACCCCCTTCATGGTGTATCAGGCCGCCGTGGCGGCCCTGCTCACCCGGCTCGGCGCCGGCGACGACATCCCGCTCGGCACGCCCGTGGCCGGCCGCGGCGTGGAACCGCTCGACGACCTGGTCGGTTTCTTCGTCAACACGCTGGTGCTGCGCACGGACACGTCCGGCTCACCGACGTTCGAGCAACTGCTGCGTCGGGTCCGGCAGACCAACCTGGACGCCTACGAACACCAGGATCTGCCCTTCGAGAGGCTCGTCGAGATCCTGAACCCGCCGCGGTCCGCCGCCCGGCACCCGCTGTTCCAGGTGATGGTGGTGCACCAGAGCGGCACCGCGTCGGAGCTGCCCGTTGCGGGGCTGACCAGCCGCCCGTACGTCGTGGCCACGCAGACGGCCACGTTCGACCTGAGCCTGACGTTCATCGAGGACTTCGACCCCGCGGCGCCGGGCATGGTCGGCGGGTTCGCCGAGTACAGCGCCGACCTGTTCGACCGGGACACCGTGGACACGCTGACGGCGCGGCTGGTGCGGCTGCTCACCGCCGCGCTCGCCCACCCGTACCGGCCGATCGACGAGCACGATCTGCTCACCGCAGCGGAGCGGGCGGTGCTGGTGGCGGAGCCGCCACCCGCCCCCGCCGCGCCGGCGCTGCCGGAGGCGTTCGCCCGGCAGGCCGGCCGTACCCCGGAGGCGGTCGCACTCGTCGTGCGCGCCACCACCGGCGAGTTGTCGCGGCTGACCTACGCCGCGCTGTCCACGGTCGTGGACCGGATCGCCCGGCTGGTGACGGCGCACGGCGCGGGGCCCGACCGGTTGGTCGCGCTGGCCCTGCCCCGCCGTGACATGGTGCCCGCCCTGCTGGGCACGCTGCGCTCCGGCGCCGCGTTCCTGCCGCTCGACCCGGCGTACCCGCAGGACCGCCTGGCGGCGATGCTCGCCGACGCCGACCCGGTCTGCCTGCTCACCACCCGGACGCTCGCCGCGGACCTGCCCCGTCCTCCAGGGCTGCCCGTGGTGTTCGTCGAGGACGACGCGCCGCCCGGGGCGGTGCTGGACCCGCGGCCGCCGGCGCCCGCCAGCGCGGCGTACGTCATCTACACCTCCGGCTCCACCGGCCGCCCGAAGGGGGTGGTGGTCAGCCACGCCAATCTGGCGAACCTCTTCGCGGCCCACACGGGCACGCTCTTTCCGCCCGAGGTGGCCGCGGTCGGCGGGCGCCGGATCCGGGTGGGCCACGTGGCGTCGTTCGCGTTCGACGCCGCCCTCGACCCCGTGGTGCTGATGGTCGGCGGGCACGAGTTGCACGTCCTCGACGAGGCCGGGTATCCCGATCCCGAGGCCGTCACCGCGTACGTGGCCGAGGAGCGCATCGACTACCTCGACCTCACCCCGGCCCACCTGCAACAGCTCATCCGGCACGGCCTGTTCGCGCCGGACCGCCATCGGCCGGCGCTGCTCGGGCCGGGCGCCGACGCCATGCCGGACGCGCTGTGGCGCGACCTCGGCGCGCGGGCCGACCTGCACGCGTGGAACTTCTACGGGCCGACCGAGTGCACCGTCGACGCCGTCGTCGCCCGGGTCACCGGCGCGGGGACGCCGCGGATCGGCCGGCCGATCGCCGGTATGACCGCGTATGTGCTCGACGCTCGGCTGCGGCCCGTGCCGCCCGGTGTCACCGGCGAGCTGTACCTGGCCGGCGCCGGCCTGGCCCGCGGCTATCTGCGGCGCCCTGCGCTCACCGCCGAGCGGTTCGTCGCCGACCCGTTCGGTCGGCCCGGCGCCCGCATGTACCGCACCGGCGACCTGGCCCGGTGGGTCGACGGCGAACTGGAGTGCCTCGGCCGGGCCGACGACCAGGTGAAGATCCGCGGCTTCCGGATCGAGCCCCGCGAGATCGAGGCGGTCCTCAGCCGGCACGCGGGTGTCGCGGAGGTCGCGGTGGTCGCCCGCGACGACCTGCCCGGCTCCCGTCGCCTGGTGGCGTACGTGGTGCCCGCGCCCGGTCACCACGCCGACCCGGACGGCTGGCGGGCGCACGCCGCCGCGGCGCTGCCCGAGTACATGGTGCCGTCGCTGTGGGTGCCGCTCGACCGGCTTCCGCAGACCGCCAACCGCAAACTGGACCGGGCCGCGCTGCCGGTACCGCAGCTGCCGGCAGCCGACAGCGGGCGGAGCCCTGCCGACGCCGTCGAGGCCCTGTTCTGCGACCTGTTCGCCGTGCTGCTCGACCGCGACCGGGTCGCCGCCGACGCGAACTTCTTCGAGCTGGGCGGGGACAGCATCGTCTCGCTGCAGTTGGTGAGCAGGGCGCGGGGCGCCGGGTGGCTGGTCGAGCCGCGCGACGTGTTCCGCCACCAGACACCGGCCGCTCTGGCCGCCGTCGCACGGGCCGTCCCCGACGCGGCGCCCCGAGCGGCGGACGACGGCATCGGCCCCATCGGCGAGACGCCCATCGTGGGATGGCTGCGCGAACTCGCCGCGTCGGCCGACCCACCCGCGCCGATCGACGGTTACAGCCAGGGCATGGCGCTGCGCACCCCGGCCGGACTGACCGTCGAGCGGCTGACCGGCGTGCTCCAGGAGGTCCTGGACCGGCACCCGGCGCTGCGGGTCACGCTGGTGACCGCGGCGGACGGACGCTGGCAGCTGGCGGCCGCGCCCCCCGGCGCAATCCGCGCCGACGACCTGCTGCGGGTGGGCGACGGCGCCCCGGCCGACGAGGCACGGGCCGCCGCCCAGCGACTCCGACCGGCGGACGGGGTGCTGGTGCAGGCGGTCTGGCTGCCCGCGCGAGAGCAGCTGGTGCTGGTCGTGCACCACCTCGTCACGGACGGGGTGTCCTGGCGGATCCTCTGCGCCGACCTGGCCGCCGCGTGGCGCGGCACCACGCCGTCGCCGACTGGCACATCGCTGCGGGCCTGGTCCGCTCGGCTGCGCGACTACGCCGGGCGACCCGAGACGGAGGGCCAGGCGCCACAATGGTCAACCGCCCTGGACGCGCCGGGGCCGTTCGGTGACCGCCGGCTCGACCCGGCCCGGGACACCACGGCGACGCAGCAGCGCCGGGTGGTCACCCTGGCCGCCGACGTCACGCAGGCGCTGCTCACCCGGCTGCCCGTGGCCTTCCGCGCCGATCCGGCGGACGCGCTGCTGACCGCCCTGGTGCTCGCCGTCGCCGAGTCGCGCCGCGGCGGCGGGAGGTCGACGGCCCTCGCCGTCGCGTTGGAGGTCCACGGTCGGGAGGAGACCATCTGTCCGGGGACCGACCTGGCCGGCACCGTCGGCTGGTTCACCGCCGTGTACCCGGTCCGGCTCGACCCCGGACCCGTCGACCTGGCCTCGGCGCGGGCCGGTGGCACGGAGATCGGCCGAGCACTCAAGGCCGTCAAGGAGCAGCTGCGCGCGATCCCCGACGGCGGACTCGGGTACGGCGCGCTGCGCCACCTGAACCCGCAGGCGGCCCCGACCCTGGCGCAACTGCCCGCCCCGGCGGTCTGCGTCAACTATCTGGGTCGCCTCGGCGGTACCGGTGACGAACCATGGGAACCGGTGGCCGACGGGCTGTTCCACCACGTCGACCCGGCGCTGCCCCTCGCCCACCAGCTGGAGATCGACGCCTGGATCGCACCCGGAGCCGACGGCGCGGCCCTGCACGCCACCTGGTCGTGGGCCGGCGCCGCCCTCGACCCTGACGAGGTGCACACGCTGGCCGACCGCTGGGCGGCATACCTGGCCGCCCTCGCGGCACACGCCGACGATCCTGCCGCCGGCGGCCTGACGCCCTCCGACGTACCCCTGATGACGATGAGCCAGGACGAGATCGACGACTTCGTTTCCGATTGGAGCTTCTCGTGACGATCCGTCCCGAGCTCGACGACATCCTTCCGCCGACCCCGCTGCAGGAGGGACTGCTCTTCCGCGCCGAACTGGACGCCGACGGGCCGGACGTCTACGCCGGACGGCTGGTCCTCACCCTGCGCGGACCGGTGGATCCGGCTCGGCTGCGGGCCGCCGCGCAGGCACTGCTCGACGCCCACCCCATGCTGCGCTCGGCGTTCCGTCGCAACCGGCAGGGCAGGGCCGCCGCGCTGGTGGCCCGTCAGGTCCCGGCATCCTGGGAGTACGCCGACCTCGGCGCGCTGCCCGCCGAGGAGCAGAAGATCGCCGAGCGGCGGCTCGCCGAACAGGACCGACAGCGGCGGTTCGACCTGGGTCGGCCGCCACTGGTGCGGTTCACCCTGATCCGGCTCGCCGACGACGTGCACCGCTTCGTCCTCACCGCCCACCACATCGTCCTCGACGGGTGGTCGCAGCCGTTGCTGGTACGGGAGCTGTTCGCCCGGTACGCCGGCGAGACACCGCCACCCGCCCCGGCGCCCCGGCGCTACCTCGCATGGCTCGCCGCACAGGACCGCCCCGCCGCCGAGGCGGCCTGGCAGGTGGCGCTGTCCGGGATCGGAACGCCCACGCTCGTCTCGCCCGGCGCGGACGCCCACGTGCGGGAGCACCCGAGACGCGTCGTCGTGCAGCTCGACGCCGCGACCACGGCGCGACTGACCGCCACGGCCCGGTCGCAGAGCCTCACTCTGGGCACCGTCGCGCAGGGGGCGTGGGCACTCGCCCTGGGGCGGACGCTCGGCCGCGACGACGTGGTGTTCGGCACCACGGTGTCCGGTCGGCCCGCCGACCTGCCGGGTGCCGAGGCGATGATCGGGGCGTTCGTCAACACCGTCCCGGTGCGCGTCACGCTGCCGCCGGCCGAGCCGTACGCCGAGGCACTGCGCCGCCTGCAGGAGCAGCAGTCCGAGCTGGGCCGTCACCAGCACCTCGGACTGGCCGACATCCAGCGGGTCGCCGGCGGGCGGGAGCTGTTCGACACGCTCGTCGTGGTGGAGAACTATCCCTTTGATGCCGAGGGTCTCGCCGACCTGGCCCCCGGGATACGCCTCGCCGGCTCCTCCGGTGACGAGGGCGTGCACTATCCGCTCGCCGTCACGGTGCTGCCCGGCGAGCAGCTGCGGCTGGAGCTGGGGTACCGCCCCGACACGCTGACCGATCAGCAGGTGCGGCAGGTGGCCGACCGGCTGGTCCGGGCGCTGACCGCGTTCGCCACAGCGCCCGGCACGCCGCTGGGCCGGGTCGAGCTGCTCGACGCGGCCGACGCCGGGCCGTTGGTCGGCACCACCGCTGCCGTACCCGACACGACGTTGGCCGCGCTGCTGGCCGAGCAGGCCGCCCGCACACCACACGCCACCGCCGTGGTCGCCGATGGCGTCGCCCTCAGCTACGCCGAGTTGCACGAACGCGCCGGGAGGGTGGCCGCCTGGATCACCGCACAGGGCGGCGGACCCGGCACGGTGGTGGGGGTAGCGCTGCCCCGCTCGACCGACCTGGTCGTGGCGCTGGTCGCCGTGCTGCGCGCTGGCGCCGCCTACCTGCCCCTGGACCCCGACTACCCGGCCGACCGGCTCGCCCTGATGGTGGCCGACGCCGCCCCGGCCGCGCTGCTCACCGACACGCCGACCCGCGCCGTCCTGCCGGCTGAGGAGTCAGCGGTGCTGGCGTTGGACGATGCCGACCTCCCGCCCGTGACGGCCGGCGGGCCGACGGTGCGGCCGGAGGATCCGGCGTACGTCATCTACACCTCGGGCTCCACCGGCCGCCCGAAGGGCGTCGTCGTGTCGCACCGCGCGATCGTCAACCGGCTGCTGTGGACCCAGGCCGAGTACGGGCTCACCGCGGACGACCGGGTGCTGCAGAAGACACCGTCGAGCTTCGACGTCTCCGTGTGGGAGTTCTTCTGGCCGCTCGTCACCGGTGCCACGCTGGTCGTGGCCCGGGCGGGTGGCCACCGCGACCCGCGCTACCTGGCCCGCCTCATCCGCGACGAACAGGTCACGACCGTTCACTTCGTGCCGTCGATGCTGCGGGCGTTCCTGGCGGAGCCGGAGGCGGCCGGGTGCGCCGGCCTGACCCGGGTGCTCTGCAGCGGCGAAGCCCTGGGCGTCGACCTCGCCGACGCGTTCCACGCGCGGTACGGCGGCGCGGTCGAACTACACAACCTGTACGGGCCGACCGAGGCTGCCGTGGACGTCACCGCCTGGCCGTGCCCGCCGGGCGCGGCCAGCGTGCCGATCGGCCGCCCGGTGTGGAACACGACGGTGTACGTGCTGGACGCGGCGCTGCGGCCGGTCCCGGTGGGCGTGCCCGGGGAGCTGTACCTGGCGGGACGGCAGCTCGCCGACGGCTACCTCGGTCGGCCCGGACTGACCGCGCAACGGTTCGTCGCCGACCCGTTCGGCCCGCCCGGCAGGCGGATGTACCGCACCGGCGACCTCGTTCGCCGCACCGCCGACGGAGTGGTCGAGTATCTTGGCCGCACCGACGCCCAGGTCAAGATCCGCGGGTTCCGGGTGGAGCCGGGCGAGGTCGAGGCGGCTCTGCTGGCGTTGCCCGGCATCCGCGCGGCGGCGGTGGTCGCCCGGCCGGAGCTGGGGCTGGTCGGCTACGTCGTCGGTGACGGGCCCGATCCGGCCGTCGTGCGGCAGGCCCTGGCCGCGACGCTGCCCGCGCACCTGGTGCCCGCCACGGTCGTGGTGCTCGACGCCCTGCCCGCGACGCCGAGCGGCAAGCTCGACCGGAGCGCGCTTCCCGCGCCCGAGCGTCTGCCGGCCAGCGCGGGACGCCGGCCGCGTACTCCCGCCGAGGAGTTGCTCTGTGAGTTGTTCGCCGAGGTGCTGGAGGTCGAGGCGGTCGGCATCGACGACGATTTCTTCGCGCTGGGCGGCCACTCCCTGCTCGCCACGCGACTGGCCAGTCGGGTCCGCACCGTGTTCGGGGCTGAGCTGGCGCTGCGTACCGTGTTCGACCACCCGACCGTGGCTGCGCTGGCGACCCGGCTCGACGCCCAGGACACACGGCCGGTGCTGCGGGCCGGGGTCCGGCCTGACCCGCTGCCGCTGTCGTACGCCCAGGCCCGGATGTGGTTCCTGTACCGCCTTGACGGCCCGAACCCCGCGTACAACATGGCCTTCGCCGCCCGGATCACCGGCGACCTGGACGTCGCGGCGCTCCGCGCGGCGCTCGGCGATCTGACCGACCGGCACGAGGCGTTACGGACGGTGCTGGCGGACGAGGCGGGTGCCCCTCGCCAGGTCATCCTGCCCGCCGCGGCGGCGCGGCCGGCGCTGCCGGTCACCGCCGTCGAGGAAGACGACCTGGCCGGGATGCTGGCCGCCGCCGCTCGCCGGCCGTTCCGGATCGACGCGGAGTCGCCGTTCACGGCCGAGCTGTTCTCGCTCGGCGCGGACGAGCACGTACTCGCTCTGGTGGTGCACCACGTCGCGGCGGACGGGTGGTCGGCGCTGCCGCTGCTGCGCGACCTCGCCGCCGCCTACACGGCGCGCACGGGCGGCCGGGAGCCCGGCTGGTCACCTCTGCCGGTGCAGTATGCCGACCACGCCGTCTGGCAGCGGGGCCTGCTGCGCGACGACGACGATCCCGAGTCGCTCCTGAACCGTCAGGTCGGCTACTGGCGTAAGGCCCTCGACGGGCTGCCGGAGGAGCTGACCCTGCCCACCGACCGGCCCCGTCGCGCGGTGCCGAGCCTGCGTGGCGGCTCGGTGGAGGTGGCTGTCCCGGCTGGGCTGCACCGGGCGGTGCGGGCGCTGGCCCGGCGGTGCGACGCGAGCGTTTTCATGGTGCTGCACGCGGCACTGGGCGCCCTGCTGACCCGGCTCGGCGCTGGCACGGACATCCCCATCGGCACGCCGATCGCGGGGCGCACCGACGACGCCGTCGACGGGGTGGTCGGCTTCTTCGCGAACACGCTGGTGCTGCGGACCGACACCAGCGGCGACCCGACGTTCCGCACCCTGGTGGCACGGACCCGGGAGACCGACCTGGCCGCGTACGCCCACCAGGACGTTCCGTTCGAGCGGCTCGTCGAGGTGCTCAACCCGACCCGGTCGATGGCCCGGCACCCGCTGTTCCAGGTGATGCTGAGCCACCAGGTCAGGCCGGAGCTGGAGCTGCGGCTCGGGGCGTGCCGGGTGGCGCAGGAACCGGTGGACACCGCGACCGCAAAGTTCGACCTGGCGTTCGAGGTCGTGGAGGAGCCCGGCCGCGCCGCGATGACGCTGGGCGTGGAGTACAGCACCGACCTGTTCGACGACACCACGGTACGCAGCCTCGCGACCGGGCTGGTGCGGCTGCTCGCGGCCGTCACCGCCGAGCCGGAGCGTCCCATCGGCAGCCTGGAGTTGCTCAGCGCCGACGAGTACGACCGGGTGCTCGCGCAGGGCGCGGGGCCGGCGGTCGACTGTCCGCTGCGGACCATCGTCGAGCTGTTCGAGCACCAGGTGTGCCGCACCCCGGACGCTCCCGCGCTGGTCTGCGGTGACGTCGCGTACACGTTCGCCGAGCTGGACGCCCGCAGCGCGGAGTTGGCCCGCCTGCTCGTCGCCCACGGCGCCGGCCCCGAGACGGTGGTGGCGCTGCTGCTGCCCCGGACCGCAGACACCGTCGTGGCGCTGCTCGCCGTGCTGCGGGCCGGAGCGGCGTACCTGCCGATCGACCCCGGCTATCCCCCGGGGCGCATCGAGCACATCCTCGCCGACGCGGACCCGCTGCTCACGGTCACCACCGGGCGGCTCGCCACGCTGGCCGATGGACCGGTGCTTCTGCTCGACTCGCCCGAGGTGCAGGACCGGCTTGCCCAACCCGGCGCGGGTGACCTGCCCCGGCCACGGCCGGAGCACCCGGCGTACGTCATCTACACGTCCGGTTCGACGGGGCTGCCCAAGGGCGTGGTGGTGGAACACCGCAGCATCGCGAACCTGTTCCACAGCCACCGCGAGCTGCTGTACCGGCCCACCGTCGCCGCGGCCGGCGGCCGGTCGCTGCGGGTCGCGCACGGCTGGTCGTTCGCGTTCGACGCCTCCTGGCAGCCGCAGCTGTGGCTGCTCGACGGACACGCGCTGCACCTCGTCACGGAGGACACGCTGCGTGACCCGGCGCTGCTCGTCGACTTCGTCGAGCGACACCGGATCGACTTCATCGAGGTCACGCCGTCGCATGCGCTGCAGCTGGCCGGGGCGGGCCTGATCCGTGACGGGCGCTCACCGTTGCTCGCCTGGGGCGTCGGCGGCGAGGCCGTCCCGACGCCACTCTGGCGGCAGCTGCGGGACCTGCCAGGGACTGCGGCGTTCAACCTGTACGGGCCGACCGAGGCCACCGTCGACGCCCTCGCCGCCCGGGTCGCCGACAGCGAACGGCCCCTGGTCGGCCGGCCCACCGCGAACACCCGGGCGTACGTGCTGGACCGGACGCTGCGGCCGGTGCCCAGCGGCGTCGTCGGCGAGCTGTACCTGGCCGGGGCCGGGCTGGCCCGCGGCTACCTGAACCGGCCCGGGCTCACCGCGGAGCGCTTCGTCGCCGACCCCTACGGCCCGGCCGGCAGCCGGATGTACCGCACCGGCGACCTGGCGCGCTGGATGCCGGACGGTGCGATCGACTTCCTCGGCCGCACCGACGAGCAGGTCAAGATCCGCGGCTTCCGGATCGAGCTGGGCGAGATCACCGCTGCGCTGTCCGCCGACCCGGCCGTGGCACGGGCCGCTGTCGTGGTACGCGACGACCCGCCCGCCGGAAAGCGAATCGTGGCCTACTGCGTCCTGGCCGAGGGAGCCCGGCTCGACCCGGCGGCGCTGCGCTCCCGGCTCGGCCGGATGCTGCCCGACTACATGATCCCGTCGGCGTTCGTCGCGCTGGCCGAGCTGCCGCTGACGGAGCACGGCAAGCTCGACCGGCGGGCGCTGCCGGCACCGACGGGAGACGACAGGCCGCAGGGCCGCCGCCCGGGAACCCCAGAGGAGGCGTCGCTCTGCGGTCTGTTCGCCGAGTTGCTCGACGTGCCCGAGGTCGGTGCGGACGAGAGCTTCTTCGACCTCGGCGGGCACTCGTTGCTGCTCGTGCGGCTGCGCGAACGGGTCCGTGAGGTCACGGGAGTCAACCTGGGTATCGCCGAGTTCTTCGCCCGTCCCACGGCGGCAGGGCTGGCGGAGCTGCTCACCGTCCGCGCGGCGGTCTGACACGCACGCGTACCCGGTGACCGAGCACGGTCACCGGGTACGCGGTCTCGGTGCCGCCGCGGCATTTCGCCGGGGCGCCCGCGGACTAGCGGTGCAGGTAGTGGCTGATGCTGCGCAGCTTCTCGGCGGTCTCCTCCAGCTCGCGCTCGGGGGTGGACTGTTCGACGATGCCGGCGCCCGCGCGCAGCCAGGTCCGGCCCTCCTGCTGGAAGACCGATCGCAGCACCAGGGCCGCGTCCATCGAGCCGTCCGCGTCAACGGTCAGGACCGCCCCGCTGTACAGGCCACGTGGCGCGTTCTCGAGCCGGTCGATGGCCTCGCACGCGGCGGCCTTCGGGACACCTGACGCGGTGATCGCCGGGAAGAGCACGGCGAGCGCGTGCCAGGCGTTGCGACCGCTGTCCAGCGTGGCACTGACCCGCGAGGCGAGGTGCTGCACGCTGCCCCGCTCCTTGACGTCCATGAAGTCGTCGACCTGCACCGTCCCGGGCACCGCGACGGCGGCCAGTTCGTCGAATGCGAGCTTCACGCTGATCGCGTGTTCGAAGATCTCCTTGGCGTCGGCCTGCAGGTCCATCCGGAGCGCGCCGTCGAGCAGCGGATCGCCGTGTCGGGCGCGGGTGCCCGCCAGCGGCTGCGTGGACACCTTGCCGGCGGCGGACACCTCGACGACCGTCTCGGGGCTGAAGCCGGCGCACCGCAGGTCGCCGAGGTCCAGCAGGTACGAACGAGCCGGGGTGTTGGCCCTGCGCCCCGCCTCGTACGTGGCGAACAGGTCGACGTCGCCGTCGACCGGCACGAGGCGGGACAGGATCACCTTCTGGTACCGCCGGGCCCGGATCTCCTCGACCGCGCTGGACACGACAGTGCGGTAGAACTCGGCATCGTGCCCAGTGTCGGCCGGCGGCAACGGCATGGCGGCGGACGGAACGGCCCGCGTGGCGGCGTCCACAGCGGACATCAACGACCGCAGGTCGGCGACGTCGACCGCACGGACGTCGACGGTTTCGGCAGTGATCCGTACTTCCTGGGTGGGAACGATCAGGCGCAGCAATGGCCCACGAGCGGCTGCGGGGTCGCCGTGCAGCAGGTGGCTGAGCCCGAATCCGGCCCAGCCGTACGCGCGCGCACCCGCGATCGGGCAGCCGTCCAACGCATCGGCAACGGTCTGCAGCGGCTTTCCGCCTGCGGGACGAGCCGTCCATCCGGCTGCGTCCCGGATGCGCAGCTCGTCGGCGTACAGCACCAGCTCGTACGCGGCCCCTGAGGCAAGCGACCAGGTGCCGCTGTTCTCGTAGAGGACGTACGGCCCCGACGTCGACCGGGCCAGCTCGGTAGCCAACCGAAGGGGGTCCACCGCACCGACGAGCCGACCCGAGTGGTAGCGGGTACCGACTTCCCGGTCAACTTCCAACAACCCACGACGTTCCAACCCCGGTGCCTCCTCTTGCAGGCGGTCCCCTGCAGACGCCGGGCACCGCGCCTCGTGCGCAGGTCCACACCACAGCGCCTGTTAGGTGAGCCTACCCTTATTCCTGGGAGTGGCGGTAGACGCCACACTCCCCTCAACCCCAAACCCCCGGGCAACCAGCAGCCCTGTCAGAAGACGCGCCTCGGCATTAGGATAGGCTTGCCTAAATGTGACCATCGGCCAGTCGACGGAGGCGGGATGCGGCTGTACCTCACCGCGCTCAACCCCACCGACGCCGTCCTGGAAGGATTCCTACCGGCAGCGGCCTCGCTCGGGCTGCCGGTCACGGTGCTGACCGACCGGCCCGAGCAGTGGCCCGCCGGGACGCCGGTCGCCCGGTGCGCCGTCCGCGACGCGGCGGCCGTCGTCACGGCGGCGACCCGGCCGGCGGCGCTGCTGTCCAACAGCGACCATCTCCAGGAAGCGACCGCGATCGCCGCCCGCAAGCTCGGCCTGCCGGGCAAGGACCCCGCCGCCGCCCGGCGCTGCAAGGACAAGGCCGCCGCCCGCCGGGCCGTCGCCGCCGCCGGGCTCGATCTGGTCCGCGCCGTCGCCGTCGACCCCGGTACGACGCCCGCGGTGCCGGACGGGATGTTCCCCGCCGTGGTCAAGCCCCGCGACGGCGTCGCCAGCGAGGACGCCTACCTGGTGACCGACCCCGGTGACCTGGCTGCCCGGATCGCCGAGATCCACCGACGACGGCCCGAGGTCGCGCTGGTGGTCGAGGAGTACCTCGCCGGCGAACTACGGACGTACGACACCCTCGGCGACACTGCCGGCCTCGCCGTCATCGGCGGGTGGCACACCGGCCTCGGCCCGCCACCGACGTTCACCGAGACGAGCCTCGACTGGTCGCCCCCGCCGGAGCGGGACGACATCGCACTACGGGCGCGGCTCGACGCGCTCGCCGTGCGCTTCGGCGCCTGCCACACCGAGTACGTCGTCCAGGACGGTCGGGTGCGGCTGATCGAGGTGAACTACCGCCTGATCGGCGACCGGATGGACCTGATCCTCGCCGAGCTGCTCGGCGTTCCGCTGTTCGAACACGTCATCCGGCTGCACCTCGGTGAGCCGCTGACCGCCCTCGACCTGCCCGCACCGGCCTCCGTCGCCCGGCACGCCCGCGTCGAGTACGTCTGCGCCGACCGGTCGGGGCGGCTCGCCGCCGCTCCCGGCCGGCTGGACACCGTCCAGGACGGTGTCCGGCTGGCCTGCCGACCCCTGCGCGAGGTGGGCCGGGTCGCCGACCGGACCGGCACCAACCGCGACTACCTCGCGGCGCTGCACGCCGTCGGCCCCGACCGGGACAGCGTCCGGAATGCGCTCGCCGCTTTCCGACGGGACCTGCGGTGGACAATCGTCGGATGATCGACGACAGCGAGCGGGAGCTGTTCGGCCGGGTGCTCGACGCCCTGCTGCGCGAGGACCACCTCGACCTGCTCAGCCGCGGCCGGCCCGCCGACCCCGGCTGGTGGGCGGCGCCGCACCCCGCCGGGCTGCTGCGGATCCCGGTCCGCGCGGACGGTTTCCAGCAGGACCTCCGCAGCGCCGCGCCCGTGCTGCAAGTCGTCGCCGACGGCAACGCCCGCGAGGTGGACACCCTGCAAGGTCTGCTGGCGCTGCTCGCTCCACGGGACGACCCGGAGGCCGAAACCGGCTGGCAGGCGTTCAGCGCCGAGTGCCGGGCCGACCTTCGGGCCCGCCGGCTCGCCGCCGGGGCCCGGCGGCGGGTACTCGCGGCGGTCGTGGCCGAACGCGCGACCGCCCCCACCGGCATGCCGGCAGCGCTGCTCGACGACGTGCTCGCCGCGTACGCCGGCCACCCGGTCTACCCCACGGACCGTTGCCGGCACGGGCTCGGCGACGACGACCTGCTCCGGTACGCCCCCGAGCACGGGCCCCGCCTCGCCCTGCGCTGGTACACCGCCCGCGCCGAGGCGGTGCGGCTCACCGGTGACCTCCCCGACTGGTGGCCGCGGGCGCGACGGACCGACCGGGTGCTGATGCCGGTGCATCCACTCACCGCGGAACGCTACGGGCTGCCGGTGAGCGACCGGCCGGCGATCACCGTACGGCCCACCCTCTCCATGCGGACGGTGGCGCTCGCGCACGACCCGTACACCCATCTGAAGCTGCCGCTGCCGACCGCGACCCTCGGCGCCCGGAACCGGCGGACCCTGCAACCCGACACCCTCGCCGACGGCGCGGCGGTCGCCGGGTTGCTCGACCGGATCGCTACCGCGGAACCGGCCTTCGCCGGCCGGATCCGGCACGCCGACGAGAGCAGCTACGGGCACGTCGGCGACGACGACCGGCTCAGCTTCCTGCTCCGCCGCTTCCCACGCGACCTGGCCGGGGTCCGGGTGGTGCCGGTCGCGGCCCTCGCCGCGCCCGATCCGGTGGCGGGCACCGTGCTCGGACGGGTCACCGCGCGACCCGCGGACCTGGTGGAATCCTATCTGGACCTGTTGCTCGACTGGCACGTCTGCCTGTGGCTACGGCACGGAGTGGCCCTCGAGGCCCACCCGCAGAACATCCACCTGCTGGTGCATCCGGACGGAACGGTCGGCCTGCTCTACAAGGACAACGACGGCGCCCGGCTGGACTCACGCCATCGCGGGCCCGGTGGGCCCCCGCTGCGGGACGACCGGATGTGGGCGCGCGACCCGCAGGAACTGGCCGACGTGTTCGTCACCATCACCCTGCACCTGGCCGCGGCGGCACCCCTGCTCGCCCTCGCCGCCCACGGGGTACGCGTACCGTCGCCGGCCGCCGCGCTGGCACCGAGGCTGGCCGCGGCGCGCGACCGCTGGGGCGACGGCCCGGCGGCGCGGTTCTTCACCGAGCGGGTGCTGCGCGCCGCCCGACTGCCGGTCAAGGCGATGCTCACCGCCGGCACCCTGCTACCGAAGCAGCGGCTCGGCTGCACCGACGTCAACAAGTACTACCGGCGTACCGGCCCGAACTATCTGCGGGAGACACCATGACGGACACGGTGTCCCGACCGAGGCCACGCCTCGACGCTCACCGGCACGCCGACCTGGCCGCCGCCCACGCCGTCCTCGGCTGCCTGGTCCGCGAGATCGCCCTGCCCGACGGCGACGTGACCGTGGCCGCAGGCGCGGCGGTGCTCCGGTTACGGCACCTCGACGTGGCGCTGCGCTGCGCCGTCGCGCGGATCTCACCGGTCGGCGCGCACCGTTACACTGGCCCGGTGCAGCTGCGGCTCGACGGCGACCGGTGGACGGACCTGGACGCGAGCCGCCTGGCGGAACTGGTCGCCGCGGAGCTCACCGCCCGCACCGGCCGGACGAACGACGAGTTCATCGGGCAGGTGCGGGCCAGCCGGGACGCGGTGACCCGGCTGCTGGCCGAGCGGCCGGACCGGGATCCCACCCCCACCGGTGAACCCGCCATCGACGCGTACGTGGATTCCGAGCAGTCGCTGCTCTTCGGCCACCCGCACCACCCCGCCCCGAAGTGGCGCAGCGGCGATGCGGACAAGTGGCGGGCGTACGCGCCGGAGCTGCGCACCGCGTTCCGGCTGCACTGGCTCGCCGTCCCGGACGACCTGGTCGCGGGGGCCGGGCCGTTCGATGCGATGGTGGCGGCCCTCGACCCACCGCGCCCGCCGGCCGGGCACCGGGTGTTGCCCGTACATCCCTGGCAGCTGGCGCTGATCCCGCCCGCGCACCCACAGGTCCGTCGGCTGGGTCCGGCCGGCGTCCCGGTGCGCCCCACGGCGAGCGTCCGCACCCTCTACGCCCCCGAAGCCGACCTGTTCCTCAAGACCAGCCTGCACGTGCGGATCACCAACTGCCTGCGCAAGAACGCCCGGTACGAACTCACCGGTGCGGTCGCCCTGACCGACCTGTTGTCCCGGGTGCCGACGCCGGCCGGGGTCGCACTGCTCACCGAGCCCGCCTACCGCACGGTCGACGCGCCGGGCGCGGACGAGGCGTACGGCACCATCCTGCGCACCGGCCTGCGTCCGCACCTGGGCCCCGGGGAGACCCCGCTACTCGCGGCGGCGCTCGCCGCCGCACCGCTGCCAGCGGTGGACCCGGTGCCCTGGTGGCGGGCGTACGTCGAGCTGCTGGTGCCGGCGGTCCTGCGCTGCTGGCTCCGTCACGGCGTCGTGCACGAGGCGCACCTGCAGAACGTGATCGTGGTGCTCGACTCGGACCGCCGCCCGGTGAAGATGCTGCTGCGGGACCTGGAGGGGGCGAAGCTGGACACCAGCCGGTGGGCCACCTGGCCGGACGGCGTCCCGTCGCAGGCCGCGTACGAGCCCCGGGACGCCCGCCGCCGCGTCGTCTACTGCCTGTTCGTCAATCACCTCGCCGGCGTCTGCGGCGCGCTCGCCGACGCGCGGCCCGGCATCGAACCCCAGCTGTGGCGGGAGCTCGGCGCGGTCGTCGCGGCGGTGGCCGCCGACCTCGGCGACCCGCCCGAACTGCGCGCGCTGCTGCGCGGCGAACCGCTGGCGGCCAAGGCGAACCTCCTGGTCCGGTGGCAGCGCGACGCCGACCGCGCCGCGCCGTTCGTGCCGGTCCCGAACCCGATCGGATCGCGGCGGTGAACGGGCCGGTCTACGTGCACGACCTCGACGGCCTGGCCGCGCACGCCCGGTCCATCCGGGCGGCGTTGCCGAGTCGGGTCGAGCTGCTCTACGCCGTCAAGGCGAACCCGGACCCGGATGTGCTGCAGACCCTCGCCCCGGTCGTCGACGGGTTCGAGACCGCCAGCCGCGGCGAACTGCGGCGGATGGCCGAAGTGCTGCCCGGACGGGCGCCGGCCGCGTTCGCCGGGCCCGGCAAGACCGCTGAGGACCTCGCCGCCGCCCTCGCCGCCGGGGTGGACCGCATCCACGTCGAGTCGCCGGCCGAGCTGCGACGCCTCGGCGCGCTGGCCGTCGCCGGGGGCACGCCGGCCCGGGTGCTGCTCCGGGTGAACCTCCCGGTGGAAGCGCCCGGGGCAAGCCTGATCATGGGCGGGCGACCCAGTCCGTTCGGGATGGACCCGACCGACGCGGTGGAATGCGCCCGCCATCCGCCGCCCGGCGTCGAGGTGCGGGGCGTCCACGCCCACCTGGCCAGCGGGCTGGACGCCCCGCTCGCCGGCGCGGTCGCCGCCGCCGTGGTCCGCTGGGCGGTCGCCGAGGTCGACGCCGCAGAGGTCGACGTGGGCGGCGGCATGGCCGTCGACTACGCCGACCCGGCGGCGCGGTTCGACTGGGTGGGCTACGGCCGGGCGCTGGCGAACGTCCTCGACGCGCACCCGGGGCTGCGGCTGCGCGTCGAGCCGGGGCGGTCGGTGACCGCATACTGCGGGGCGTACCTGGCCGAGGTGATCGACGTGAAGCGCTCGCACGGCGAGTGGTTCGTGGTGGTGGCGGGCGGTACGCACCACCTGCGTACACCTGCCGCGAAGGGGCATCCGCAGCCGTTCACGGTGCACCGGCGGCAGGATGCCGACGGCCCCCGCACCGACGGCGGACCGGTCACCGTGGTCGGGCAGCTGTGCACCCCCAAGGACGTCCTGTCCCGGTCGGCCACCGCAGGACCGATCGGTGTGGGCGACGTGCTGCTCTTCGCCATGGCCGGGGCGTACGCCTGGAACATCAGCCACCGCGACTTTTTGCTGCACGACCCACCGGCGTTCCGCACCGGTGATCCCGAGCAGGTGGCCGCCGACTGGGCGGCCCGACCGGCCCGGTCGTAACCCGCAAGCACGGGCGCTCCGGCACCGGGCCGCCCGCCTCGCGCCGATCGCCGCAGGGTTCGTGCTCGCGGACACCGAGGAATCGCCCTGGATCAGACCCGTCGACGCGCCGCGGGACGGTGACCCTCGTTCTGGCCAACCGCACCAGTCGACTCGCGAAGGTGCCAATTCCGCGGCCACTCAGTCGAGACAGAACTCGTTACCCTCGATGTCCTGCATCACCAGGCACGACTCGTTGTCGCCATCGGCAGGCAGCAGGCGCACGCGTACCGCGCCGAGCGCGACCAGTCGTGCGCATTCGGCCTCAAGTGCCCCCAGGCGCTCCTCACCCACGAGCCCGGTGCCGACCCGCACGTCGAGATGCAGCCGATTCTTGACGACCTTGCCTTCGGGAACGCGCTGGAAGAACAGTCGCGGGCCCACACCCGAGGGATCAGTGCATGCGAACGCCGAACCCTGATGCTCAGGCGGCAGCGCGCGATCGAAATCGTCCCAGGTGGTGAACCCCTCCGGCGGCGGCGGTACGACGTACCCCAACACCTCGCACCAGAAACGGGCGAGGCGCTCAGGTTCTGCGCAGTCGAAGGTGACCTGGATCTGCTTGACCGACGCCATCGGTCCACCATGAAGGTGGGGTCTGTCGTCGTCTCCACGGGCCCGCCGCTGGCCAGGTTGACGGCGCATCCGGCCGACTCTCGACGATGAGAGGGACCTTGAGCCGTCGGAGCCATCAGCACCGTGCCGGTGCTCCGCACCCCCCCGGGAACCCGACGCCTGTTCGCGTAGTCTCCAGCAGAGATCACCGGGCTGCCCGCGGCCAGAGCTGCCGGCAGGCACGACGGGGCACCCCAGGGCGATCGGCCGAACCGCCACACCCGTTTTGGAGGACACCATGGCGATCATTCGTTGGCGCCGGACACTGACCACCGTCCTGGCGGCCTGCCTCGTCGCCGGTTGCGACAGCGGCTCGCCGGAAGCCGCCGACGTGCCAACCCGGCCCCAGTCCGGGAGCCTCGCCGTGGAGACCGTCGTGGCCGGGCTGGAGCACCCGTGGGACATCGGCTTCCTGCCGGACGGGCGCATCCTGCTCACCGAGCGGCCGGCCCGGTTCCGGCTCGTCGACGGCGGCACGGCGAGCGAGGTGCGGGCCGATCTCGCCGATGTGCTCGTCGGCGGCGAGGGCGGGCTGATGGGCCTGGTGATCCACCCGGACTTCGCCCGGACTCGCGAGTTCACCACCTGCCAGACCCGCCAGGAGAACGGTCAGCCGGTGGACGTGCGCCTGGTGACTTGGCGGCTGTCGCCGGACGCGGCGAGCGCCACCCGGGTGCGCGACCTGCTGACCGGGCTTCCGATCAGCACGGGCCGGCACTCGGGCTGCCGGCCGACGATCGCCGCGGACGGCGCGCTGCTGGTCGGCACCGGCGACGTGGCGCGACCGTCGCACCCGCAGGACCGGCGCAGCCTGGGCGGGAAGGTGCTGCGCGTCGACCTGCGCACCGGCGAGGGCCTGCCGGGCAACCCGTTCTCGTCGTCGTCCGACGCCAACGAGCGGCGCGTCTACAGCTACGGCCACCGCAACGTCCAGGGTGTCGCCGTGCGGCCCGGCTCGGGCCAGGTGTTCACCGCCGAGCACGGTCCGAGCGGGTTCGACGAGATGAACCGCATCCGGCCCGGCGGCAACTACGGCTGGGATCCGTCGCGTGGCGGCACCGTTCAGACGTACGACGAGAGCGTGCCGATGACCGACCGCGAACGTTTCCCCGACGCGATCCTGCCGCTGTGGACCTCGGGCCAGACCTCGACAGAGGCGCCGTCCGGGGCCGCGTTCCTCAGCGGCACGCAGTGGGGCCCACTGAACGGCCGACTGGCCGTCGTCGCGCTGCGCGGGCAGAAGACCCTGCTGTTCCAGCTCGACGAGGCCGGGGACCGGGTCGTCGACCTGGCGTTGCCGACCGAGCTCAACGACGCCTACGGCCGGCTGCGCGGCGTGCGCGGCGGCCCGGACGGCGCCCTCTACATCACCACCTCGAACGGCAACGACGATCGCCTGCTCCGCGTCACACCCCGGACCTGACGCCGCGGCTCGGCAGCGATCCGGGTCGCGCGTCCAGGAGTGCGGTGTGTACAGCTCCCGGTCCACCGCCGCGTGCCCGCGGAGTCCCGCATAGACGAGGTACACAACGACCAGCGCGTTTTCGATCCCTCGCCGAGCCGGTCGGCGGCCCCCCGGCGCTGGAGGTCCGCCGGGAAGAACCGGTCCTCGCGGGCGATGAGCACCTTCGTCGGCACATCCGGCCAGGTGTTCAGAGGCCACGGCTCGTTCCACTCCGCGCTGACTTGGTCCCGGCCATGCGCCGCTGCCTCCTCGACAATCTCGGCCGGCACACCGTTGTAGAACTGCTGCTCCTCGCTGAGTCCCTCCGCGCCGCGGTAACCGGTGTTGCCCCACCAGTCCCCGGGCCTCTCACCCGGCTCCGGGACCATGGGAGTGAGCAGGACGACTACCTCGCGCTGGCGGGCCCTTCGAGATAGCCGACGTCCGTCGAGGCGGACGCGACGTGGACTCGGTAGCCCCAACGGTGCCGTCGGCGGTCAGGACGTTGGCCGGGTGCGGGTCGGCGTGCGGCTCAGCCGACCCGCTGGGTCAGCACCTGCCCGGGCGTACGGGAGGTTCTCGGTCATGTACCGATCGACCAGCTCGATCCCTCCGGGCTTTTCGGAGAACTTGCGCGGCCAGTTGTCGCTCAGGGCACCAGCGTGAGGCTGTCGGCCGCCTCGCGCTCGATCGTGGCTCGGTCCCACCGCATCGGAACAGTCTGCCCGGTTCGCCATTTCTCGAACTGGTCGTCGTAGTGGTCGGCGAACGCGTGGCCTGAGTTGCCGGTGAGCTGAATCCACCGTGACTCGTCCAGATCCGACATGTCAACGATCATCCGCATGGACGGCACCCAGTCCACCTCGTACCCGACCGAGGCGTCCCATCCGGTCGCGTTGACGATCGACGAGCCGCCCGACACGCCGGCCCCACGTCCGTTGAACAGCCACTCGATCGGCGCGATCCCCGACTCGCCGAAGGTCTGGTTGCGCGGCGTCAGCGTGTGCAGGTCGCCCCAGCGCCACCGCGACAGGTCGTCGCCCAGCCGGTCGGCGAGCTCCTCGGCCGCCTCGGCCATCGCCGCCGCGACGACCTGGTCGGCGGTCTCCACCACGGGCGTACGTCGGTCGTCCCACCATGGCGACGACGGGTTCGTGACCAGGCCGCGCATGACCTCCCACCATCGGTCGCCGCCGTCCGGCGCGTGACCGTCGGGCAGTTCGTCGAACGTGCGCCGCAGCAGCGCCCGCCACACGGCGTTGAAGTACGCCGCAGCGGCCGAGCTGCGCGCCTCGCCCCGGTCTCCGCGGTCCCCGGCAGGCTGCTGGAAGTTCCAGTCGCGCAGCAGGTCCTGTGCCTGCCGGGCGGTGCCGGACAGCGAGGCGCGCAGCAGCACCGGCACCAGCGTCGCGGCCAGCCCGTTGTGGCTGTCGGCCTGCATGCGCTGAACCTCCCCGGTGGTGATGCCGGCACCCGCCTCGGTGAGCATCTGGTGGATCCGCTCGGAGCGGTAGCCGTACGACCAGTCATCGGTCAGCAGGTGTCGGTAACCTGGCCCGGTCACCGCCTGGTTCGCCGCGACGACATAGCCCTCCGGCGGGTTGAACACGCTCGGCAGCTCGTCGAACGCGATGAAGGAGCGCCACGCGTACGCGGAGTCCCAACCCGGGGCGGGCCACCGGCCGTCGCCTGCCCCGCGCACCGGTATCCGTCCCGGTGCCTGGTACCCGATGTTGCCGTCGACGTCGGCGTACACGATGTTCTGCGCCGGCACCTCGAAGAGGGCCGCGGCGGCACGGAAGCTCGTCCAGTCGCGCGCCCGGTTGAGAGCGAAGAGCGCGTCGATCGTTCGGCCGGGGTCGAGCGCGGTCCAGCGCAGCGCGACCGCGTATCCGCCTCCGGCGTCGCGCAACTCCTCGGACGCGTCCGACAGCAGCGGCCCGTTGCGGCTGGTGCGCACCGTCACGGTCACCGGGTCGCCGCCCGCCACCCTGATGGTCTCCTGTCGCCGGTCTAGGTTCTGCCACCCGCCGTCGACGCGTACCCGATCGCCCTCGACCTTCTCCAGGTAGAGGTCGGTCACGTCGGGACCGAGGTTGGTGAAGCCCCACGCGATCCGCGCGTTGTGGCCGATCACAGCTCCGGGCACGCCGGAGAAGCTGAAGCCCGTCACCTCGTAGCCGCATGCGCAGTGCAGGCCGACCTGAAACCAGATGCCCGGCATCGACGGCGCCAGGTGCGGGTCGTTGGCGAGCAGCGGCTTGCCCGTCGCGGTGCGCGAACCCGCCAGTACCCACGAATTCGAACCGATGTCGTGCCCGGCGCGGCCGAGCAACGCCGGCAGGGCGGCGAGGTCGTCGCGCAGCGCGTCCAGGGTGGCGACCGGCACTCCGCCGCCGGTGCCCGCCGTGCTCGCCACGAACGCGCCGGTGGCGACGTCGCCGCCCGCGACGACGGGCCGGTGCGTCCGGTACGGGTACGGCGGGTAGAGCTGCTCCACCTGCTCACGGCTTAGTCCTCTGCCGAGCAGGATCGCCCGTTCGGCCTCGTCGACCATGTTGCCCCGCAGGTCCCATGCCATCGCCTTCAGCCAGGCGAGGCTGTCCACCGGGTCCCACCTCTCGATCCGGTAGCCGCGGTTCTGCAGGCCCAGCACCGCGTACTCGAGGCTCACGTCACCACCTGGGTCGCCACCGCCGTGCTGGTCGAGCCAGGCGTTGACGCCGTCGGCGTACGCCTGGAGGTAGGCGCGGCTCTGCACCGCGATGAGCGACCACTCCCGCTCGGCGACCCGCCGCCAGCCGAGCGTGCGCAGATACGTGTCGGTCTCGACCTGGCCGGCGCCGAACAGCTCGCTCAGCCTGCCGCTGGTGACGTGGCGGCGGAAGTCCATCTCCCAGAAACGTTCCTGGGCGTGCAGGTAGCCCTGCGCCCGGAAGAGGTCGCCCTCGGTTTCGGCGTAGACGTGCGGCACGCCGGACGCGTCGTGGTGGACCGTCACCTGGGCGCCCAGGCCGGGCAGGGTCGCCTCGCCGCCGTACTGCGGGAACGAACGGCGGATCGTCCAGACGCCCGCCAGCCCCAGCAGGACGGTGACTGCGACGAGCGCCGCGAGCGCCCACATCGCTGACCGTCGCACCCGCGCCCACACCCGCCGACGCGGCGGCCGTGGCTCGTCCGGCAGCTGCGACGAGGGCTGAAGATCGCTGCTTTCCGTGACGTCCGAGGCCTCTGGCACCCCTGGATCGTAGCCACGCTGCCGCCCCGCGGCGGCGCGTGGTCACGGCCAGGCCCCCGGTCGCCACTCGTGCTACTCCAGACCGCCACCCACGATGCATGGATAACCATCGATTGACAGCTGTTCACGCTCCGGGGAGGATATGTGACACACGTCGCCGCGAGCGGACCACAGCGAGGCCGTTGGCGCGACGTGACAACCACACTGCAAGCCACTGGGCACCTCGGGTGCCGTCCTGCCTCCGGGCGGCAGGTCGGGCGCGGTGGCAATGGGTCATGGGCGGGCGGTGGCGGCGGTCAGCCGGGCGGATCCGCCGACCATCCCCGTCTCGAAACCGGTTCGATTCACGTCCCCTGGAGCGCAATCATGCTTTCACGTAGACAGCGCCTCGCGCTGCTCGCCGCCGGCACCGCGCTGACGGTAGCCGGCGCGGGTGCCCTCACCGCGACGGTGGCCGTCGCGGCGGCGACCCGTTACGAGGCCGAAACTTCACCAGCCACCTGCGACGGCTCGATCGACTCGAACCACACCGGGTTCTCCGGCAGCGGATTCTGCAACGGCAACGGCGCGGTCGGCGCGGCGGCGCAGTTCACGGTGACCGCCTCCACCGCCGGCACAGCCAGCATCGGCATCCGGTACGCCAACGGCGCGTCCGCCAACCGTCCGGCGGACGTGCTGGTCAACGGCACCGTCGCCCACTCTGGCGCCGCGTTCGACGCCACCGGCGCCTGGTCCACGTGGGCCACCAAGACACTCACCGTCGCGGTGAACGCGGGCAGCAACACCATCCGGCTGTCCCCGACCACCGCCAACGGCCTGGCCAACATCGACTACCTGGACTTCGAAATCGGTGGCACGCCGCCCACGACACCGCCGCCCACCGGATCGGGCAAGCAGATGGAGGACCTCGACCGCGGCGTGATCAGCGTGCGGTCCGGGTCGGGGAACCTGGTGTCGTGGCGGCTGCTCGGGTATGAGTCCCTCTCGACCGGGTTCAACGTGTACCGGGGCTCGACGAAGGTGAACTCCGCGCCCATCACCAACTCGACCAACTTGCTGGACTCCGGTGCGCCGTCCGACGCCTCGTACACCGTCCGGGCGATCGTGAACGGGGCTGAGCAGCCGGCGTCCGCGCCGTCGCTGCGCTTCGCCGGCGGCAACCACCTGGACGTGCCGATCTCCCGGCCGGGCAGCAACTACACCGCCGGGGACGCCAGCGTCGGTGACGCGGACGGCGACGGCCAGTACGAGATTTTCCTGAAGTGGGATCCGAGCAACCAGAAGGACAACGCGCAGTCCGGCGTCACCAGCAACGTCTACATCGACGCGTACCGGCTCAACGGGCAGCGGCTGTGGCGCATCGACCTGGGTCGCAACATCCGGGCCGGCGCGCACTACACCCAGTTCCAGGTCTACGACTACGACGGCGACGGCCGCGCCGAGCTGGCCGTCAAGACCGGCGACGGCACCGTCTCCGGCACCGGCCAGGTGATCGGCAACGGCAGCGCCCTGCACCGCAACTCCGACGGGTACATCATCACCGGCCCCGAGTACCTCACCATGTTCAACGGGCTCACCGGCGCGGTGCTGTCCACGGTGAACTTCGAGCCCGCCCGCGGCAACATCTGCGACTGGGGTGACTGCAAGGGCAACCGGGGTGACCGGTTCCTGGCCGGCACCGCCTACCTGGACGGGCAGCGGCCCAGCGTGATCATGGCTCGCGGCTACTACGAGAAGAGCACGGTCGCGGCGTGGGACTTCCGCAACGGCGCGCTGACCCTGCGCTGGAAGTTCGACTCCGGCAACGCCGGCAGGCAGTGGACGGGCCGGGGTGCGCACTCGCTCTCCATCGCCGATGTCGACGGCAACGGCACCGACGAGGTCGTCTACGGCGGCATGACCATCAACGCCAACGGCACCGGCCGATACACCACCAGCTTCTACGCCCACGGCGACGCCCTGCACGTGAGCGACTTCGTGCCCAGCCGTGCCGGCCAGGAAATCTGGATGATCCACGAGCAGAGCTCCGGCGCCGCCGCCACGCTCCGCGACGCCAACAACGGCAGCGTCATCATGCAGAAGAACAACACCTGCAACTGCGAGGGGCCCGCCCGCGGCGTCGCCGGCGACATACACGCCGGCAACGCCGGCGGCGAGTTCTGGGGCAGCGGCACCGGGTTGGGCAACCTGTTCAACGCCTCCGGTGGCTCGGTCGGCCGCAACCCGTCGTCATACAACTTCCTGGCCTGGTGGGACGGCGATCCGGTGCGGGAACTGCTGAACGGCAACCAGGTCGCCAAGTACGGCACCGGCGGCGACACCCGCCTGCTCACCGCCTCCGGCGCGCACTCCATCAACGGCACCAAGTCCACCCCGTCGCTCTCCGGAGACCTGTTCGGCGACTGGCGGGAGGAGATCATCCTCCCCCGTGACGACAACGCCGCGCTGCGCATCTACGCCACGCCCATCCAAACCGACCGGCGGATCTACACCCTGATGCACGACGCCCAGTACCGGGTCGCGATCGCCTGGCAGAACACCGCCTACAACCAGCCGCCGCACACCAGCTTCTTCCTCGGCAACGGCATGAGCACCCCGCCGCAACCCGACATCCACGTCCGCTGACATCGTCGAACCGGCGCGAGCCCGGGGCCTGGCACCGCGTGTGCCGGGCCCCGGTCCGCGTACCCGTGACGACACCCGCGTACGCCGCGACGACACCGTCGAGCGGTCAGCTGGTGCGATCCAGGCGGCAGGAACCCGGGCCGGGTGACCGCACGTCAGGAGATGCCTGCCGGGATGCCAAGAAATAGGTTGGAGTCGATGCCACTCGCACGGGTCCAGACGTCACCACGCCCCGCTCCGCACCGACCCGTCGCGGGCCGGTGGGGCGGGGCGGGTTCCTGTCGTGAACGGGTGACGCCCCGGCAACCAGGTGAAAGGGTTGTGATCAGCATGTTCGTACGGAGATCACTCACGGTGGGCGCGCTGTCGGCCGTGGCGCTCGTCGTCACCGCGGGCGCGAGCGGCACCGCCGCCTCGGGCACGGCCCGGGCCGCCGACAGCTCGTGCGGTTTCGTCCGCACGTTGTGCGCCTGGGACCAGGAGGCGTACCAGGGAAACCGGTTCACCGTGCAGGCCCTCAACCCGTCCACGGGAACCTGCGTGGACCTCGCCGCGCACGGCTGGGGCGGCGGCCGGGTGAAGTCCGCCCGAAACACCGCCAGCCAGCCCGCCAGGCTGTACGCCAACCAGAACTGCACGGGCTCCTCCTACACGATCATGCCGTCGGGCTCCTACAGCTCGATCAACTTCGCGTCGCAGAGCGTGTACGTGTACTGACGGGTGTCGGCGGGGTGGACGCGCCCTCGGTCGTGCACCCCGGTCACCGCCGCTCGCCGGGCAACGGCGCCAAAAGGGAGTCATCCGGTCCTCGGCTGCCCGCCGGATACTCCTGCAACGGCACCACTCCCGCCCGCCATGCCTCGAGTACCGGCTCCACGATGCGCCAGCACTCCTCGGCGGTGTCACCCCGCACCGACAGCGTGGGGTCGCCCTCGAAGGCGCCGCGCAGCACCTCGCCGTACGGCGGCAGTTCGCCCGGCCCGAAGTCGGCCACCAGATGCACCTGGTCCAACTCCATCGGGTTGCCCGGGCCGTTGATGTTCACGTCGAGGCCCAACTGGTCCGGGCCGAAGCCGATCCGCAACCGGTCCGGCTGGTCGTACCCGCTCAGCCCGGAGGGCACCCGGGGTGGCTGCTTGAACGTGATGACGGCCTCCTTGCGTCTGCCGGACAGCGCCTTGCCGGAACGGAGCCGGAACGGCACCCCCGCCCAGCGCCAGGTGTCCACCGCCAGCACCACCTCGGCGAGGGTCTCGGTCTGGCGGGCCGGGTCGATGCCCGGCTCGTCGACGTACGCGGGCATCCGCCGCCCCGCGATCTTGCCTGCCGTGTACCGGGCCCGCCTGCTCCACCTCGGTGGGTCGTCGTCCCACACCCGGGTGGCCCGTAGTACCTGCGCCTTGCGTCCGCGCAGGTCCCGGGCTTCGAGGGTGGGCGGCGGGTCCATCGCGATCAGCGCGAGAACCTGCAGCAGATGACTCTGCACCATGTCGATGAGCGCGCCCGCGTCGTCGTAGTAGCCGGCCCGGCCCGCGAGTCCCAGGGTTTCGTCGAAAACGATGTCCACGCACGCCACGTGCGCGGAGGTGAGCACCGGTTCGAAGATCCGGTTGGCGAAACGCAGCCCGAGGATGTTCACCACCGTGGATTTGCCGAGAAAGTGGTCGATGCGGTGCACCTGCTCCTCCGGCACGAGCCGGGCCAGGATGTCGTTGAGCGACCGCGCCGAGACGGCGTCCGTGCCGAACGGTTTCTCCAGCATCAGCCGGGTGCCCGGCGGCAGACCGATTTGGGACAGCGCGGCGGCGGTCCGGGCGGTGACCGTCGGGGGCAGGGCGAAGAAGATCACCAGCTGACCGTGGCAGGCGGCCAGCAGCCGACGCAGGTCCTCCTCCCGGGTGACGTCGGCGGGCAGGTAACGGGAGGCGCGGATCAACTCGGCCTCCCGGGGCCCGTCGGCACCCACCGTCGCGAAGGAGTCGGCCACCCGGCGACGCCACCGCTCGTCGTCCCAGTCGTCCCGGCCGCTGCCGATCAGGATGAGGTGGGGCTGGGCGCCGTCGGCCACCAGCCGGCCCAGACCGGGCAGCAGCAGGCGCCCGGCCAGGTCACCGGTGGCCCCCAACAACAGCAGCGTCTGGGGCAGCGGTTGCGGCGCGGCGGAATGTTCGGCACCGGAATGCGGGGCGCTCGGGGTCGAGGTCGTCATGCACCTACCATGCCCTGCCGACCGGGCGCGCACCCGCCGGTTGTGCGGACGCACCGGCGGTTGCCTGACCACCGCCGCCTCCTGGCTGTCCTTTGCCGATCCGCGGCTCCGCGAGGTGCGCCGGCTCCTCCCGCTCCGCGAGGTGCGCCGGCTCCTTCCAGAGGAGGAGGCGGCGCTCCGACCGCCGGCCGCAACCGAGGCTTGAGGTCGGGCGCGCACCGGGTGCGGGTTCACGAACATCTGCGGTATGACCACCCAGTTGCCCCGGGCGGCGCCCTGGCCCCGCCCACTGACGGTTCTCGTCTCGGCGATGGCGGCGCTCGCCGTCGTCTCCGCTGTCGGCGTCCTCGCCGACCCACGTGTGCTCTCCGGCGGGCCGATCTGGCTCAAGCCGTTCAAGTTCTCCGTGTCCCTCGCGCTCTACGGCGCCACTCTCGCCTGGATGCTCTCCCACCTGCCACGACGCAGCCGGGTCGTCGAATGGTCGGCCACCGTCGTCGTCGCGATGGCGCTGGTCGAGATGCTGGTGATCGTCGTGCAGGTGCTCCGCGGCACCGCCAGTCACTTCAATGTCACGACCCCACTGGACGCCGCCCTGTGGCGGGTGATGGGGGCGGCGATCACCGTGCTGTTCGCCGCGCACGTGGTCATCGCGATCGTGCTGCTGCGCCGGCCAACCACGGACCGGGTCACCACGTACGCCGTGGGGCTGGGGCTCGGCCTGTCGCTGCTGGGAATGCTGGTGGCGTTCCCGATGGTGCGGTCCCGCCCGACGGCCGACGGGATCACCGGGGCACACAGCGTGGGCGTGCCGGACGGTGGGCCCGGCCTGCCGCTGGTGGGGTGGAACACCACCGGCGGGGATCTGCGCATCGGGCACTTCGTGGGACTGCACGCCATGCAGTTGCTGCCGGTCCTGGCGATCCTGCTGACCCGTTTCCTCGGGTCGTGGCTCGATGAGCGCACCCACGTGCGTCTGCTGGTCGTCGGCGGCGCGGCGTACGGCGGACTCATATTGCTGTTGACCTGGCAGGCGCTGCGCGGGCAGCCGCTGCTGCGACCGGACCTGTCCACGGTCGCCGCCGGGGTGGCCCTGTTGGCGGCGACCGCGACCGCGACCAGCCTCGTCGTGGCTCGCCGCCGTAGTCCGGAACTGGCGGCGGCCGTATGACCGGGGGCTTGTTCACGCTGGCCTTCGCGGTGGCCGCGCCGTTCTGGGTGCTGATGATCCTGCTGCCGCACTGGTCCTGGACCGGGCGGGTCGTCAGGTCGCCGCTGATCGTGCTGCCGGTTCTGGTGATCTACGGGATGCTGGTGATACCGGCGATCGGCGACGTGCTGCCGGCGGTGATGTCGCCGACCCTGGAGGGGGTGCGTGACCTTCTGGGCAGCGCCGACGGTGCCGCGGCGGCCTGGGCGCACATGGTCGGGTTCGATCTGTTCGTCGGCCGCTGGGCGTGGCTCGACAGCCGGGAACGAAGGATACCGGCGCTGATCATGGCCCCGGTGCTGGTGCTGACGATCCTGCTCGGGCCGATTGGGCTGGCGACATACCTCGCGGTGCGCGTCAGGTGGGCTCTGCCCGAGGCTCCTGGCACCAAACCGCAACCCCTAGGCTGAGCCCGTGGGCTGGGCGGGGCGGCTGTTCGACGCGCGCGAAGGGCTGGTGCGGGTCCTGCTGCTCAACCTCAGCGGAGTCGGCTACCTGCTCTTCGGCACCCAGGCCGGAGAGCAACCGGCAGCGCAGCAGTGGGTTCTCGCCGTGGCCGCGTTCAGCGTCGGGCTGGTGGCGCACCGCCGGCCACTGATCAATCTGGTGGCGCAGACCACGCTGCTGGCGGTGGCGATCGGCGTCATCGACGACACGACGATCAACCAGGCGGGCGCCAGTTGGGCCTTGCTCGAAGTGACCATGTGCGCGCGCCGACCGAGGACCGTCTGGTTGGCCGCCGGGGTACTGGCGACGGTCGTCCTGTCCGCCTCGGTCGGCGGCACGTTCCGACACTTCGCCGCCGGCGTCATCGGGCTCGCGGTGAAGGCCGGCCTGCCGCTGCTGCTCGGTATGGTCATCCGGACCACCCGGGAACTCGGCCGGCAGGCCGAGGAGCGAACCAGGGAGGAGCAGCGCCGGCGCGAGGCGGACAACCGCGCCGCGCGCGCCGACGAGCGCAGCGCCATCGCCCGCGAGCTGCACGACGTGGTCGCGCATCATGTGGCGTCGATGGTGTTGCGTGTCGGCGTGACCCGGCACGTCTTCACCGACCTGGACCCACGGGTGGGCGCGGTGTTCGACGACGTGCACAGCACGGGAACCGCGGCGCTGGCGGATCTGCGCCGGCTGGTCGCGGTCCTGCGCGACCCCGACGTCGTCCGGAGTGACGCGGCGCTGACCGCGATCGAGCCGTCGGCGCTGCCGGCGGCACTCGGCGCGGCGGTCGACCGGGCCCGCCAGGCCGGCGTCACGGTGGAGGCCGACATCGACCCGGCGGTCGGCTCGCTGGACGCGGTCCGGGGCCTGGCGGTGCTGCGGCTGACTCAGGAGGCGTTGACCAACGTGGTCAAACATGCGGGCACATCCGCGCGGTCCCGGCTGTCGGTGTCGGTGGTGGACCGGGCCGTCCACTGGGAGGTTTCGGACAACGGGCGGGGCTCGGTGCTGGCGGCGGTGCCGCCCGGCGGCGGGCACGGCATCACCGGCATGCGCGAGCGCGTCGACCTCCTCGGGGGCCGGCTGGACGTCGGGCCCACCGGCGCCGGATGGCGCGCCTCCGCCGTCCTCCCGGCCCCGGTGCCTGCCTCCACGCCACCGGCCACCGCCGGCCCAGCCCTTTCGGCGTGGCGCGACGGCACGGTGCCGGCCGGCCCGCGCGCACCGGAACCGGCGTGATCCGCGTCCTGCTGGTCGACGACCAGCACCTCATCCGCGCGGGCCTGCGCATGCTCTGCGAAGCCCAACCCGACATCGAGATCGTCGGCGAGGCCGACAACGGGCGCGAGGCGATCTCCCTCGCCACGCGGCTCGTCCCCGACGTCGTCGTCATGGACCTGCGCATGCCGGCGGTCGACGGGATCACCGCGACCAGCCGCATCCTCGCCGACCGGCCCGCCACCCGCGTCCTGGTCCTGACCACCTTCGGCGACGACGACCACCTCTATCCGGCACTGACCGCCGGCGCCTGCGGGTTCCTGCTCAAGGACGCGCCGCCTGCCGACCTGATCGACGGCATCCGCCGAGCCGCAGCGGGTGCCAGCCCGTTCAGCCAGGAGGTGCTCCAGCGCCTGGTCCAGCGGGCCGTACACGCCCGCGCCGAGACACCGCAACCGACCGCGGGACTGACCGCACGCGAGCGGGACGTGCTCGACCTGGTCGCCGAGGGCCTGTCGAACACGGAGATCGCCGACCGCCTGCACATCGGCGTCACCACGGTCAAGACCCACATCACCAACCTGATGGCCAAGACCAACAGCCCCAACCGGGTACGCCTGGCCCTGTTCGCCCGCGGCGGCTGAGCGGAGACCGGACGATCACGCCGGGGACGGCCCCCGCCACGCGCCGTCCCGGAACGTAACCGCGCCCATCGGTGCGCCGGCTCAGGCGGCCTGAACCGCCCTGATCACCTCGGTCACCGCCGCCGCGACCGGCGCGACCGCACCGCCAGCGCGGCCAGGTGGCACAGCAGCTCCGCCGCCCTTGGCGGCGACGCGGGCCAGTGGGCCGCGGGCCGTCGGAGGTTCGTCTGCTCCTGATCGCAGTCCCCGCCACCCTCGCCACCTCATGGCGTCCCCGCGCCGCCCGACCGAACCCCGGCGCGCACCGTCAGACCGGGCTGACCGGGGCGCGCAGGCCCACCAGCCCGGGTACGGTGGCGCGACCGAGCTCCTTGCCGGTGGCGGGGTCGTGCCAGCTCGCGGCGCCGTTCTGCCCCACATAGAGGCGCACGCCGTCGGGGCCGCGGACCAGGCCGGTGATCGGGTCACGGACGGACCACTCGGCGGCGACGCCGAGGCCCGCGAGGTCCACGGTCCGCAGGGTGGCGCCGACGCCGAGGAACAGGCGGTCGCGGTCGGCCACCGCGTAGGCGGGGCCGGTGCCACGGGCCAGCGTGGCGGTGCGGCGCACCGTCAACTCCTCGGTGGAGATCTCCGCGACGGCGCCCGAGGTGACGTCGATGACCAGGAGCCGTCCGCCGTCCGGGCTGAGCGCCATGGCGTGCCCGTTCGCCGGCCCCTCGCCGAACGGGTGCGGCAGATCGACGCAGTACGCCCACCGCTCGCCGAGGTGCAGCGTGTGCACGAACGCGTGCACGTTGCCCGGCCGTCCGCTCACCAGATCACGGGTGTGCTGGTGGTCGGGCTGGTGGGTGTAGAGCGTGTAGAGGGTGGCACGGTCCGGCGCGAGGACCGCCTGGCGCCCGTCGCCGCGCATCTCCTCCTCCGCGCCGGCCGGGATCGGCCCCTTGTCCCGGGTGGACAACGGACCGGAGGTGCCGGTGGCGAGGTCGACGACGCGAACCCGGTAGCGGTCCGGGGCGTGCGCCGGCAGCCACTCCAGCACGAAGAGCCCGGACTGGTCGGCGGTGAACGCCTCCGGCACGATGTTGCCCGGCAACCGGAGCCGGTGGCGGATCCCGGTGGCGTTGACGACCAGCACAGGCGTGGTGTCCCGAGGGCCGGGCCGTTCGGCGGTGACACTCACCGCGTCCGGGGTCAGGGCCACGTTGGCGCCGTCGGTGGAGACGGTCTGCGGCACCCAGCGCCCGGGCAGGGTGACACGGTCGGAGGTACGGCCGGTTGTGACGTCGAGCCGCCAGAGGGCCGTGTCGGCCCCTTCGGGGGCGGTCGCGTGGAGCACCCGCCCGTCGGCGGCGGCGACGGCGTGCGGGATCGTCTCCCGGTCGGTGCCGCGCAGCACGCCGACCCCGCCGTCGAGGTCGACCAGCAACGGGTCGGGAATCGCCGCGGAGGGCACCGCGCCGGGACGTCGGGCCGGCTCGCACCCGACGAACGCTGCGACACCGGACCCGGCGAGTGCGGTCAGTACGGTGCGACGCGAGAGGTTCGTGTTCGCCATCATGCTCCGGTGACACCGTCGGCGCCACCCGGGTTCCGACCGGATGGAACCCGCGCCCCGCAGGCGGTGTCACCAGTGTGATCGAACCGGAGGTTGCCCTGGACGACGACGAGGCTGTCACCCGCGCTCAGGCCGGTGACCTGGAGGCGTACGGGTTCCTGGTCGCCCGGTACACCGCGTCCGCGCACCGGACGGCGACGCTGCTCGGTGCGGGCTCGGACGCGGACGACGTCATCCAGGAGGCGTTCGTGAAGGGGTACCGCAGGCTCTCCCGGTACCGCGGGGAGTCGTCCTTCCGCTCCTGGCTGCTGGCGATCGTGGCCAACGAGACGCGCAACCTGCACCGGTCGCGCGGCCGGCGCGACGGGCTCGTGCTGAGGGCCGCGACGGCGAACCCGCACTCGGAGATCGCCGAGGACGTCGCGGTCGGCAGCGTCCTTGCCGGGGAACGCCGCGCCGCGCTGGTGCGGGCCCTGCGCCTGCTTCCGGTCAAGGACCGGGAGGTGATCGTCTGCCGGTACTTTCTCGATCTGAACGAGGACGAGACGGTCACGATGCTGGGGTGGCCGCGTGGCACGGTGAAGTCGCGGACGTCCCGGGCGCTTGCCAAGCTGCGCGGCCTGCTCGCCGTCGAGGAGGTCAGCCGTGGATGACCTGGAACGCGAGTTGCGGGAGCTGTCGGCCTGGCTGGAGGCTCCCGACCCGCCCGAGGTGGCGACCCGGGTACACGCGCGGCTCGCCGCGCCGAAGCGGCGCCGGTGGCGGTGGCGGTACCCGGTCGCGGTGGCGCTGGCCGCGCTGGTGGTCGCGGTGCTGCCACCAGGCCGGGCCGCAATCGCCGACGCCGTGGCGGGTCTGCTGCGCTTCGCCGGGATCACCATCAGCACGTCGTCCGCGCCGGTGATGCCGACCGGTTCCCCGTCGCCGTTGCCCGCACAGCGACCGGCCGGGTTCGACGAGGCGCAGCGTGCGGTGCGGTTCCCGATCCGGATGCCGGCGAGGCTGGGCGCGCCCGAGCAGGTGCTGGTGGCCGATCCGGACAGCAACGGCAGCCACCGGGTGGCGACCCTGCTCTACCGGGGCGGCGCGCTGCGCCTCGACGCCTTCGACGGTCGCCTCGACCCGGTCTTCTTCAAGCAGGCCGGCGGGCCGGGGACGGAGTGGGTGCAGGTCGGCGAGCGGCAGGCGATCTGGATCGGCGGCCCGCACCCGGTGTCCTACGTGGACCGGGACGGTGTGGTCCGGGTGGAGAGCGCCCGGCTGGCGGCCCCGACCCTGGTCTGGGATGACGCGGGTGTCAGCTACCGGCTCGAGGGCCAGCTCACCATGGCCGAGGCCGTCGAGGTCGCGGCCTCGATGAAGTGACGTGTGCAGGACGTGCGGCAGGCCGGGAGGGCCGTGACGGCCCTCCCGGCCTGCCGGTCAGGACAGCATCGCGATCACGGCCCCGGCCTGGTGGGTGAGCGCCGTGTACGCGGCGCCGGAGATGTGGCTCGGGCGCTTGACCTGCCCGAGGTCCCGGACGAAACGCTCCAGCGCCCGGGCCGCCGCGGCCTGCCGGCCCTGGTCGAGGTGGTACTCGGCCTCGACGAGGGCCACCTTCAGCCGCAACACCACCGGGCCGAACACCTCGCCCGCGCGGATCTGCGTGTCGAACTGGTCGCCGAGCGCGGCGACGCTGCCCGGCGCCCAGATCTTCGGCACCGGCACCTGGGACCAGTTGATGTCCGAGCCGAGGTAGAAGCTCGGGTACGAGGGCTGGTTGTACGTGGTCTGCTGCCGGGCCACCTCGGCGCGGTACTGCGGATCGTGCATGAGGGTGTACAGCTTGCGGTTGGTCACCTCGGTGCTCAGGTAGATCCGGATCGCCGAGCTGTCCGCGGTCCGCACGAGCATCTCCTCCCGCCAGTCGCCGAAGATGTCGGCGACGAGGCCGGGGTTCCCCTTCGTGTGGTTGTTGGTGCGGGTCCCCTCCGCGGTGAGCAGGGTGCCGCGCCGCCAGTCGCCGATGGTCGGCGTGACCTCCTGCGACCCGCCGACGATCTGGGTCGTCATGTCGGCGGCCCATTTGATGCTCTGGTTGGTGCCGGGCACCCGGTCACCGAGGCTCGCCCCGTCCGCACCGCGTAGCCCGATGCCGCTGATCGACCCGGAGGGCTGCGAGCACCAGGTCTCCAGACCGGGGTGCTCGGGGACGACGTCACCGATCATGCCGCGACCGGTGTCCACACCGGTGTAGCCACCGTAGATCAGTTGGCCGGTGGCGCCGTCGCGCAGGGTGTAGCCGTACGGCGCCCACCGCCCGCCCTCGTGCACCTGGTACATCTCCAACCCCGGGCGGTTCGGGTCGATGTCGGTCACGTGCATGGCGTCGCCGTGGCCGATCCGGGCCGACGTGCCGGGGGCGCCGCTCCCCGGCGGCATCTGCCCGAACGAGCTGTACAGCAGGGTGCCGTCATGGTCGATGGTGGCCCCACCGTAGACGATCTCCTGCTTGCCGTCGGCGTCCACGTCGGCCGCGCTCAGCGAGTGCTGGCCCTGGGTCGTGATCGTGCCGAACTGCGGGTCGGTGCCGTCCCGGCCGTGCGGGCCGTCGTTGAACGGGTTGGTCATGGGCGTCCAACCACTGTCGACATACCAGTTCTGCGTCAACCGCCTGCCATCCCAGCCGTAGGCGACGAGCGTCGAGCGCGTGTAGTAGCCGCGGGCGAAGACCGCCGACGGACGCCGGCCGTCGAGGTACGCCACGCCGGAGAGGAACCGGTCCACCCGGTTGCCCGGCTCGATGCGCCCCATCGCGTAGTCGCCCCACATGAGGCCGTCGTCGTGCCGCCCGGGCTTGTAGTCGATGGTGTGCAGGTCCCGTCCGGTGGCGCCGTCGAAGACGGTGAGGTACTCGGGCCCGTGCAGGATGAAGCCCTCGAACGCCCGCAGGTTGTTGCGGCTGCTGCGGCTGGGGGCGTACACGTCCATGAAGTGGTCCGCGAGGGCCTGCGCGTGCTCCTGCGACAGCGGGTACTGGTAGCGCGGCTCGATGCCGAAGGCCTGCTCCAGGGTGGCGGGCCAACGCCCGGCCACCACCTCGGGGTGTTGGTGCCACTGCCGGAACATCCGCACGACGTGGGCGTAGTAGTCGGTCCGGCTGAGGCGGTAGTCGTCGGTGTGCGAGACGCCCGCCCGGACGTCCTTCTTCGGCAGCGTGATGTACCGCTCGGAGACGACGTTGCCCTTCTTGCCGTACCTGGTGATCTTCGTGCCCGGCGCGGTCTTGAACATCATCTCGGACCGGCCGTCGCCGTCGAAGTCGTAGACCAGGAACTGGGTGTAGTGCGCGCCGGCGCGGATGTTGACCCCGAGGTCGACGCGGTACAGCAGCGTGCCGTCCAGCTCGTACGCGTCGATGAGGACGTTGCCGGTGTAGCCGACCTGCGAGACGTCCTTGGCGTTCGACGGATCCCACTTGACGATGTACTCGTACTGGCCGTCGCCGTCCACGTCGCCGACGCTCAGGTCGCCCGCCGAGTACGTGTAGCTCTCCCCGGCCGGGGTGACGCCGTCGGCCGGTTTGCGCAGCGGCAGGTCGCGGAAGGCGTCGGACCAGGCGGTCACGGTCGCGCTCCGGTCGACCTCGTGCCCCCCGACGACCGCCGCCACCCGGTACGTGGCCGTGGACGTGCCGGCCCCGTCCAGGTAGTTGGTGCTGTCGGTGACCGTCGCGATCCGCCTGCCGTCGCGGTACACGTGGAAGTTCGCCCCGGTCATGCCGCTGGCGGTGGAACCGGTTACCTCGTGCCCGAGCAGGCGCCAGCTGAGGAAGACGCCGTTGCTGGTGGTCGCGGCCACCAGTCCGCGGTCGAGGTGCTCCAGTTGGACGCGGGCCGAACCGGTCCGACCGGGGTCGGCCGACGCCGGGATGGATGACACGGGCACGGCGATGGCGCAGACAGCCGCCATCAGTGCACCTGATGTCGCGGCCAGTCCGCGACGGGATCTGCTGCGAGGACGCATTCGGTCTCCTGAATCGATGCCGGCCTCAGCGGGGAGGCGGGCATGGCCGATGGCGGCCCAGCGGGTGCCATGCCGGTGCAGTCGTCCGCCGGGCCGGAGGTCAGCTCTGCCGTGAAACGTTTTAAGGATCAAGGATGTAAATATATTAGCCAATCCACGGGCCGGGGCCTAGGACGACGAGGGAAGACGCTGCGCAACCGGCAGAAGGGCCGGCGCACCCCCGGAGACAGACGGGGTGCGCCGGCCCTTCTGCCGGTGGTATCGGTCGGCCGTACACGCCAAGGGGGGCAGGACCCGGCCGGTCCTGCCCCCCTTGGCGTACGGCGTCAGCGGGCGGTGCCTGCCCGGCGCTTGTTCCAGACGTCGAACGCGACGGCGATGAGCAGCACGAGTCCCTTCACCACCGACTGCAACGACTGGTCCACGCCCATGAGCTGCATCCCGTTGCTCATCACCGCCATGATCAGGCCACCGACCATGGCACCGACGACCGTGCCGACCCCGCCGGTCACCGCCGCGCCGCCGATGAACGCCGCCGCGATCGCGTCGAGTTCGAACATGTTCCCGGCGGCCGGCTGCGCGCCGTTGGAACGGGAGGAGTAGATGACCCCGGCGATGGCCGCCAGGAAGCCCATGTTGACGAACATCCAGAAATTGACCGTCTTGACCTTCACCCCCGACAGCGTCGCCGCCGACAGGTTGCCGCCGATCGCGTAGACCTGGCGGCCGAAGACGGTGCGCCGGGTGAGCAGCCCGTACACGAGGACGAGGGCCGCGAGGATGATCAGCACGATCGGCAGTCCCCGGGCGTGGGCCAACTGCCAGGCGAAGTACATGATGACGGCGCCGACCGCGACCACCCGGGCGACGAACAGCGGGAACGACTCGACAGGCTGCTGGTACCGGATGCGGGCGAGGCGGGTGCGGAAGCCGCTGACCGCGTACCCGGCCACCGCGAGGGCCCCGATGAGCAGGGTGAAGGCGTCGTAGCCCTGCCCGCCGATGAGTCCGTTGAGGAAACCGGCCGCGACCTGCTGGTACTCCGCCGGGAACGGCGACAGCGAGATGTTGTCGAGCACCCGCAGGGTGAGCCCGCGGAACAGCAGCATGCCGGCCAGGGTCACGATGAACGCCGGAATCCCGACGTAGGCCACCCAGAAACCGTGCCAGGCGCCGACCGCGACACCGACGGCCAGCGCGGCCAGGATGCCGACCCACCACGGTTGCCCCTGCCGGATGACGAGCACGGCGGAGACCGAACCGGTGAGCGCGACCACCGACCCCACCGACAGGTCGATGTGACCACCGATGATCACGATGACCATGCCGATCGCGAGCACCAGGATGTATGAGTACTGCAGGATGATGTTCGTGATGTTGCCGGGGCTCAACGAGACACCGTCGGTCAGGATCGCGAAGAGCGCGACGATGACGACAAGCGCGACGTAGATGCCGCTCTGCCGCAGGTTGCTCATCAGCAGCGTCCGCACGTCGCTGGTCCCGGTGTGCAGGGCCATGGCGGGGGCGCTGTCGGCGGAGGCGGTGGGCCGCGTCGAGGGGTTCTTGGTGCTGGTCATCCGACGGGCTCCTTGTCCTTCGTCATGAGCTCCATGAGGTTCTCCTGTGTCGCCATACCGATCGGCATCTCACCGGTGATCCGTCCGGCGGAGAGGGTGTAGATCCGGTCGCACATTCCGAGCAGTTCCGGCAGCTCCGAGGAGATGACGATCACCGCCTTCCCGTCGGCCACGAGCCGGTTGATGATCGTGTAGATCTCAAACTTCGCTCCGACGTCGATGCCGCGCGTCGGCTCGTCCAGGATCAGCACGTCCGGATCGGTGAACAACCACTTCGACAGCACCACCTTCTGCTGGTTGCCGCCGGAGAGCTTGCCGACCACGGCCATCACGCTCGGTGTCTTGATGTTCAGGTCGCGCCGACTCTGCTCGGCGACCTTGATTTCCTCGTTGCCGTTCACCCAGCCCAGCCGCGCGAGCTTGCCGAGCGCGGCGGCGGAGACGTTGCGGCGGATGTCGTCGATGAGGTTGAGGCCGAAACGCTTGCGGTCCTCGGTGACGTAGGCGATGCCGTTGTCGATCGCCTCGGCCACGGTACGGGCCCTCACCTCCCGGCCCCGGACGAACAGGCGGCCCCGGACGTCGCGCCCGTACGATCGGCCGAACACGCTCATGGCCAGTTCGGTGCGGCCGGCTCCCATGAGTCCGGCGATGCCGACCACCTCTCCGGCCCGGACGTGCAGATCGACGCGCTCGACCACCAGACGGTCCTGGGTCGGGTGCCGTACGCTCCAGTCCTCGATGCGTAGCACCTCCTCGCCCGGATTCGACACCCGGTCGGGGTAGAAGCTGTCGAGGTCGCGGCCGACCATGCCCCGGATGATCCGCTCCTGGGTCACCTCGCCGGAGCGCATGTCGAGCGTCTCCACCGTGCGGCCGTCCCGGATGACGGTGGTGGAGTCGGCGATCGCGGTGATCTCGTTGAGCTTGTGAGAGATCATGATGCAGGTGATGCCCCGCTCCCGCAGCCGGCGCAGCAGGGCGAGCAGGTGCGCCGAGTCGACGTCGTTGAGGGCCGCGGTCGGCTCGTCGAGGATGAGCAGTTTCACCTGCTTGGACAGCGCCTTGGCGATCTCCACCAGTTGCTGTTTGCCGACGCCGAGCTGGATGACCGGGGTGACCGGGTTCTCACGCAGCCCGACGGACTCCAGCAGGGCTGCGGCGTCGGCGTTGGCGCGGTTCCAGTCGATCAACCCGCCGCGCCCGCGCCGTTCGTTGCCGAGGAAGATGTTCTCGGCGGTCGACAGGTACGGCACCAGGGCGAGTTCCTGGTGGATGATGACGATGCCGTGGGCCTCGCTGTCCCTGATGCCGCGGAAGTGCACCGGCTTGCCATCGAAGATGACCTCCCCGTCGTAGGAGCCCGACGGGTAGACACCCGAGAGCACCTTCATCAGGGTGGACTTGCCGGCGCCGTTCTCACCGCAGATGGCGTGGATCTCCCCCCGCCGTACCGCGAGGGAGACGTCCTGGAGGGCCGTCACCCCGGGAAACCTCTTCGTGATGCCCCGCATCTCGAGGATGGTGTCGTCCATGGTCATCGTCCTGATCGTCGATCTGGGTCGTGCTGCGACATGGGGTGCGGGCCCGGCGGCCGTGGTCACCGGGCCCGCACGGGAGGGGTCAGCCCTTGGCCTGGCCCGCGGCGACCTCTTCGGCCGACCAGTAGCCGGAGTCGATCAGGACCGGCTTGATGTCGTCCTTGTAGACCGTCTGGACCGGCAGGAGGAACGACGGGACGACCTTGACCCCGTTGTCGTACGTCTTGACGTCGTTGGCCTGCGGCTCCTTGCCCTGGAGGTACGCCTCGGCCGCGACCGCGGCCTGCTCGGCCAGCAGGCGGGTGTCCTTGAAGATCGTGGAACCCTGCACGCCGTCGTTGATCAGCTTGACCGACGCGATCTCCGCGTCCTGGCCGGTGACCACCGGCATCTTCTTGCCGGCGCCGCCGTACCCGGCGTTCTGCAGGGCGGTGATGATCCCGCGCGACAGACCGTCGTACGGAGACAGGACCCCGTCGACCTTCGCGCCGTCGTTGTAGCTGGAGGTGAGCAGGTCCTCCATGCGCTTCTGCGCGGTCTCCTGCTGCCAGCGCAGGGTCGCCACCTGCTCGATCTTCGTCTGGCCCGACTTGACCACCAGCGACTTGTTGTCGATGTACGGCTTGAGCGTGTCCATCGCGCCGTTGAAGAAGAAGTGGGCGTTGTTGTCGTCCAGCGAGCCGGCGAAGAGCTCGACGTTGAACGGCCCGGTCGCGGTGCCCTTCGACCCGTCCTTGTTCTGCAGGCCGAGGCCGACCAGCAGGGCGGTCGCCTGGGCGGTGCCGACCTTGTAGTTGTCGAAGCTGACGTAGAAGTCGACGTTCTTGCTGTCCCGGATCAGCCGGTCGTACGCGATGACCGGGATCTTCGCGTCGGCCGCCGTCTGCAGCTGGCTGGACAGCGCCGTGCCGTCGATCGCCGCGATCACCAGCACGTCCGCGCCCCGGGTGATCATCTGATCGACCTGCTGGGACTGGGTGGGGATGTCGTCGCCCGCGTACTGCAGGTCGACCTTGTACCCCTTCGACTCGAGCTTCTGCTTCACGGCGTTGCCGTCCGCGATCCACCGCTCCGAAGTCTGCGTCGGCATCGAGACGCCGATCGTCAGCTCGCTGGGCTTCTTGTCACTGGTGTCGCCGCCACTTCCGGCGCCCTCACCACCGCAGGCCGCCAGGGTCAGCGCCAGCGCGGCGCTACCGACAGCGACCAGGAATTTCCTGCTCACAGGCTTGCTCCTCTCAGAACTCCCACCGACGGCCGGGCCGCACCGGTAACACTTCCGGGGTGAGTGTTAGCGCTCACAAACGGCTCGTCAACGGCTGCGTCGAAATCTCTACGTCACGGTCTCGTAACAGGGCCGGGGGCAATGGAAAGCCGTCATTGGCGGGCGCGAACCCACGTCGATCAGCCGGGCGGTGCGGCGACACTGTTCCGGGCGACCAGGATGGGGGCGATGGTCTGGCGCAGCTCGCCGCCGGCGGCGCCCTCGATCTGGGTCAGCAGCAGGTCGAGGCTCGCCCGGGCCACCGCCGCGAAGCCCGGCCGCACCGTGGTCAACGGCGGGATGAAGTAGGCGGCCTCCGGCACGTCGTCGAAGCCCACCACGCTGATCTCGGCCGGCACCCGTCGGCCGTACTCGTGCATGGCACGCAGCACACCGAGCGCGAGGTGGTCGTTGGCGGTGAACACGGCGGTGACCTCCGGCATCCGCGCCAGCATCTGCCCGCACCGGTACCCCGAGGCCGCGGACCAGTCCGCCGGCACCGGTGCCGGCACCTCCGCCCCCGCCGCCAGCAGCGCCTCCCGCCAGCCCTGGATTCGGCCGGCGCTGTCGAACCAGTCCGCCGGCCCGGACACATGCCAGACCGTGCGGTGCCCCGCGTCGAGCAGGTGCCGGGTGGCCTCCCGCGCCCCGGCCGCCTGGTCGACCGTCACCAGCGGGACCGACCCCCGCGGGTCGCCGTCGACGGTGACCAGCGGCACCTCCTTCGGGAGACGCTCCAGCGCCGCGCCGGCCGACTCGACCGGCGCGATCACCACGATGCCGGCGACCCCGTGCATCAGGTGCCGCTCCACCACCGCCGAGATCGAACGATGGTCCAGGTCGCGAACGCTGCCCACGCTGACGGCGAACCCGGCTTCGGCCGCGACCTGTTCCAGGGCCGCCAGCAGGGAGGCCGGCCCGTATAGGGTGGTGTTCTGCGCGACCACGCCGATCACCTGCGAGCGGCCGGTGACCAGGGCGCGGGCCGCCCGGTTGGGCCGGTAGCCGAGTTCGACGATGGCGGCCTCGACCCGCAGCCGGGTCTGCTCGCGGACGTAGGGGTGCTTGTTGAGCACCCGCGACACCGTTTGATGGGAGACGCCGGCGAGACGGGCCACATCGGTCATCGCCGGACCGCGTATCGCCATCTCGCACCCACCTGCCCCGTTGGTCGCCCCGGTCCGTGGCGGACCGGGGCATCCTGATGCCCGGCCGTCTCTCCCGGCACCCGTGGCGGTGCACGTCTCAGCGGGGCAGAGAGCGCTGGCATGGACACTCTACGCCAACCTGCGACAGGCAGCGTGACAGCCCGGTCCGCCGGCCTGCCGGACGGCGCAGGGGCAGGCGGCAGGTCAGTGGACGCCGGACGGCGAGCGAGGCGGCATGCGCTCCGCCGGCCATCGGTGACGCCACCTCCCCTGCGCGTCGACCCACTATCGATTATATTTACGAAAATCACTCTCTCGGAGGTGGTCGTCGTGCGCATGCGATCGATGGTGGTGACAGCGGTCGTCACCGGTTTGACGATCGCCGGTGTCGGAGCCGGCGCGCTCGCCGGAACCGCGCCGGCTGAATTCCCGACAGCAGCCAACGATGCACTCGCGGTCGGTGACTTCGATTTCACCCGACCGGAGGTCGTCGCCACCGGCCTGACCGTGCCCTGGGGAATGGACTTCCTGCCCGACGGCAGCGCCCTGGTGGCGCTACGGAACTCCGGTCAGGTCCTCCGGGTGCGGCCGGGACAGCCCCCGGAGCCGGTGGCCCAGATCTCCGGCGTCGCCGCCGGTGGGGAGGGCGGCCTGCTCGGCCTGGCAGTCTCCCCCACGTACGCCCAGGACGGCTACGTCTACGTCTACCTGACCACCACCTCGGACAACCGAATCGTCCGCTTCCGGCCCACGGCGCCGCAGACCCAGCAGCCGGTCCTCACCGGACTGGCCCGGGCCAGCATTCACAACGGCGGCCGGATCGCGTTCGGTCCGGACGGGATGCTGTACGCGGGAGTCGGCGACGCCGGGCAGACGGCCACCGCGCAGAACCCGCAGAGCCGCAACGGCAAGATCCTGCGGATGCGGCCGGATGGTTCGGCTCCGCCGGACAACCCCTTCCCCGGCTCCCTGGTCTACAGTCTCGGCCACCGCAACGTGCAGGGCCTGGCCTGGGACGCCCAGGGTCGGCTGCTCGCCACCGAGTTCGGGCAGAACACCTGGGACGAGGTGAACCTGATCGTCGCCGGCGGCAACTACGGCTGGCCGACGGTCGAAGGCCGGGGCAACGACCCCCGGTTCCGTGACCCGCTGCTGGTCTGGTCGCCCGCCCAGGCCTCCCCCAGCGGCGCGGCGGTGGCCGGGAACCGGCTCTTCGTGGCCGCCCTGCGCGGCGCCCGGTTGTGGAACGTGCCGCTCAATGGCGCCGGCGTCGGCACCCCGGTCGCCGAGCTCGTCGGCACGTACGGACGCCTGCGGACCGTCGAGTACGGACCGGACGGCTGGCTCTGGGTCACCACCAGCAACCGTGACGGGCGCGGATCACCGGCCGCCACCGACGACCGGATCCTGCGCTTCCCACCGCGCGACACCACCCCGCCCACCACGAC
>NZ_SMKN01000230.1 GCF_004348675.1 Micromonospora sp. KC606
GTGGTGGGCGGGGTGCTCGGCCCGCCGCCGAACTCGACGTCGCTGCACAGGTAGTACGACTGGTCCGCGTGGCTGGCCTGCCAGATGGTGTAGACGATGTGTCGGCCGGTGCGGCCCGGCGCGTTGGCCGGGATCTGGATGGACACGCCCTGGCTCTCCCGGGTCCACTGGGAGGCGGGGGTGTTGCCGATCTGGCCGACCAGTTCGAGGTCGTTCCAGGCCAGTGGTTTGGACAGGGCGTTGAAGCCCTGCTTGGTGACGTACACGCGGATGTAGTCGGCGCCGTGGCTGGCCTGGTCCCAGAGCTTGACGCGGAGGTTGTTGGCGACGGGCGTGGTCTTCCAGGCGCCGACGGCGTCCAGCGAGTTGTACCGGCCGTCCCCGGTGCGGCCGGCGCTGCACAGTTGGCCGTCGGGGATGGCGCCCCGGTGGTTGCCGGCGACGCCCTCGCGGTACAGGCCGTTCCAGTTCCACATGGCCGAGGTGTTGTGCTGCCAGGCCTGCCAGCACATCGGATCCTGGGTGGCCATGGCCGGGTTCTGGAAGTCGTTGCCCCAGCGTTGCCAGCAGCCGTAGTTGCGGGACGCCGGGTCGACCACGGATCCATGGGCGGAGGCCGGGTTGGCCAGGGCGGTGGTGAGCAACAGTGCGGCGACCGCGCCGGCGGCGAACAGCCACGTCACGAGGCGGACGCGACGCGACCGGATGAGTGTGGACACGGAGCCCTCCAAGGAGGAGATCGGACGACGACACCCGGACGACCGGGAGTTGCCCGCTCCCGTGCCTGCACGTGTGCTCCCGCTGCGGCTCTGCCTGTCAGGCTCCCACATGCATAGAAGGCAGTCAATTTAGTGGCGCGCCCGTCGGGCAATCGGACACGTCGTTGGGGCGCGCTCCCGTCCCGGCTCGGGCGGCCGGGCGTGCCCACCTCGCGGGCTGCCTCGCGGCGGCTCTGCTCGGCGGCGTCGCCCTGCTCCTGCCTGACGTGGCCGCCATCCGGCCGGTCGGGGCGGCCGGGTGGTGGCAGCGACGGCGGCCGATTGTTGCCCATCCGTGAGGGGTGTTTCGGCAACCGTGGTGAACGGGGGTTGGGTAGGGTGGCGAAGTGGTCATGTCGAGGAGTTGCGGCGGCAGCGGCCCTCCTTGCCGCAGCCCGGGAAAGCGAACCGCAATTTCCGCCGCGGCAATTGTCGCGTCCGTGACACGAATCTGCCGGGAACACCGTGCGGTCGACGCTGTGTCGAATTCTGCGAGCGATGACATTGGTTCGGTGGGCGCCTCCTGCGGAAGGGGGGGCGCGCCAGTGTTCCCGGAGTGGGCGACTCGCCTTCCGGGTAGTGCCAGGAAATCGAACTACCACGCAAGGCGGCGGAATTTTCCGTGGCGCGCCGATCTGGGCCCTCGCGGTACAGTTGGTCACGTGCACGCTACGAAAATGGGTCGAACGTGCTATCTTTGTGGCCCGTCTGGCTGGCTGTGTCGCTCTTCGCCGCGCAGTGTCGGGTAATTGACAGGTTGGACTGAATTGCCCAGTCCGCCCAGGCGACGGCCGGATGGAGCCGGTGGCACCAATTATGTCGAACGGGCCGTTACCAGCCGATTGGAAAGTGCTACTAAGGGCGCATGTCAGTGATGCTGGCGATGTTGGATTACCATCCAATTCCTATCGAGATGTGTCATCTCCGGCGAGCATGAAAGAGTGGCGTGCTACCAGTACCCGATGCCGGCGTCAATGTTGCTTACGCAACAAGCGCCACGGTTGCCCGACTGCGGACCGAATTGGAGCGCAACGCCTTCTGATCCCTGGTCCATGATGGACGGCGACCCGGTCGTCTCCTCATCGGAGGTCAGTAGATGGTCCCCACCGGACCTGCGCGCCGCGCCACACGACTTGCCCTCGCCGGGCTGACCGCGCTCGCGGTCGTCCTCGGTACCCAGGCTCCCGTCCATGCCCGACCCGCGACGGCGCCCGGCCAGCCACCCACCGCCCAGGGACAGGCAGCGAATCCGAAGCAGGCCCGGCCCGGCCCGCTGCCCACCCGGTCCGGCACCGTCCGGGTCACCGAGCCCCGGCCCACCGGGAAGAAGAGCGGCGTCGTCGCCCAGGCACCCAACGACCGCGTCGCGCTCCGTGCGCTGATCGTGGCCACCGACACGACGGACTTCGGCGTACCCACGCTCAAGGCCACCCTCGACCGGGTCGGTGCCGCCTACGACATCATCTACACCGCCACCCAGGCGGTCACCGCCAGCACACTCGTCCGCCCCGACGGCGTCGGCAGGTACAACGCCATCCTGCTCACCAACAGCATGCAGCTCTACGCGTCCGGGGGCGCCTACCTGAGCGGCCTGACCAACGCGGAGTGGAACACGCTGTGGGCCTACGAGCGCAACTTCCAGGTCCGGCAGGTCGCCCTCTACACCAGCTACGGGACCTGGCCGGAGGACTACTGCCTCACCTCCAACGGTGAGGGCGCGGTCGCCGACACGCCCCTGCCCGTCTCGCTCACCAGCGCCGGCGCGGCGGTCTTCGACTACCTCGCCAGCACCGCCCAGATACCCGTCACGCAGTCGTACGTCTACCGGACCGCGATCAAGCCCGGCTGCGACGCCGAGGCGTTGATGACCAACGGCTCCGACGTGCTCGCCGTGCGCACCACCTCCACCGACGGCCGGGAGCTGATGGCGCTGACGTTCACCTCGAACCAGCACCTGCTCCACTCCGACCTGCTGGTCTACGGCCTGTTCCGGTGGGCGAGCAGGGGCCTGCACCTCGGTGAGAAGAAGAACCACCTGAACGTCGACATCGACGACTGGTTCAGCGCCTCGGACCACTACCACGAGGACGGCACCGTCGAGTACACCCCCGGCTACCAGGTCAGCGGACACGACGTGGTCAACCTGGACGCGCAGCAGACCGCGCTGCGCGCCGCGCACCCGCAGGCGGCCGGGTTCACCTTCAACATCGCGTACAACGGGGCCGGCATCGACCCGTTCGCCGGTGACACGTGCAGCCCCAACGGGGACGCCACCACGCTGACCGCCACCACGAAGTGCCTCAAGAACAACTTCCGGTGGATCAACCACACGTTCAACCACCCCGAGCTGAACACGACGGACTACACCACCACGTACAACGAGATCAACGACAACCGGACCGCGGGCGCCTCGATCGGGCTGAACGTCCCCACCAGCATGTTGAAGACCCCCGAGTACTCCGGCCTGGGTGTCTACAACGACGACCCGGAAAACGACACCGGCCCGCCCACCGACCACGGCCTGGAAGCGTCAAACCCGGCGTTGCTGCAGGCCGCGGCGGATCTCGGCATCGACGTCCTGGCCGGCAACATGTCGTTCGCCAGCCACGTGCCGGCGCACCTCAACGCCGGCAAGGTGCACCCGTCGAACCCCGGCATCCTGGTGATGCCGTGCTGGCCGACGAACATCGCGTACCACACCACCACCCCGGCCGAGCAGACCCACTTCTACAACTCCTTCTACGGCCCGGACGGGCACTTCCCCTACTGGCCCACCAACCGCACGTACGCGCAACTGCTGGACTACGAGGCCGGCGTGGCGCTGCAGCACGTCGCGTCCGGCTCGATCTACCCGCACACCTTCCACATCGCCAACGTGCGCGACTACGGATCCGGTAAGACCCTGGTCACGGACTGGACGAAGGCCGTGTTGAGCAAGTACGACTCCTTCTACTCGGTGCCGCTGCTCAACTCGGCGTGGCCGGACATCGCCACGTACGGCAGGGCGCGCCTCGCCCACTTCGCCGCGCTCGGCGCCGGCGTCGAGGCGGTCTACGACCGCAGCGCCGGCACCATCTCGGTGACCTCGCCGGCGGCCGGCACGGTCCGGCTGGGAGGCGTGACGGCGGCCACCGCGGGCGCCACCACGTACGGCAGCGACGTCAGCGTCCCGGTGACGCTCGCGGCGAACACCGCCGTGACGGTCGACGCCGCTCCCCGTTCGTGACAGGCGGCGGCGACAACCGGTGACGTGAGGCTGAACGGGGGGGCACTCGATGAGGATCGCACTGGTCTCGGAAGGCACGTATCCCTACGCGATGGGTGGCGTGAGCGTCTGGTGCGAGCAGCTCATCCGGGGAATGCCGGACCATCGGTGGGAGGTCGTGGCGCTCACCGTCGACGGCACCGAGAGGCCGGTCTTCGACAGGCCGGCGAACCTGGACCGGGTGCACTCGATCCCGCTGTGGGGCGGACGGCCGCCGGGCCGCCGCCCCCGGCGCGGGATGCTGGTGCCGTCCGGGCGGCCAGGCGCGGGGTTCGTCGAGTCCTACGAGGTGTTCCTGCGGGCGCTGGTCACTCCACTGGAGTCCACGCTCTCCCCGGCCGGCGAGGTCAACCGGAGCACCTTCCTGCTCGCGTTGCGGGGCATGTTCGAGTACGCCGCCACCGGCGGCGACCTGAGCGCCGGTCTGCTCTCCAACCAGGCCCTGGGGATGATGCTGGACGCCTGGCACGCCCTGCGGGCCGACGAGATCGGGCCCGCGCTCACCGTCGCCGACGCGCTGGAGGCGGCCTGGCTGATCTCGCACATGCTGCGCCCGTTGAGCGCGCCGCCGGTGCGGGCCGACATCGTGCACTCGTCGATGAACGGCCTCGCCACGCTCGTCGGCATGGCGGCCGCGTGGACCCACAACACCCCGTTGGTCCTCTCCGAACACGGCATCTACCTGCGCGAACGGTACATCTCGTACCTGCACGACACCGCACCGCACGCGGTCCGGGTGCTGGTGCTGAGCTTCTTCCGTTCCCTGGCCGGCGCGGCGTACCTGATCACCGACGCGCTGGCGCCGCACTCGCAGTACAACCGGCGCTGGCAGCTGCACAACGGCGCCGACCCCGAGCGGATGTGGACGATGTACAACGGCGTCGACCCGGACGAGTTCCCGCCGGCGGCCAGCGAACCGGAGGTTCCGACCATCTCGTTCATGGGCCGCATCGACCCGCTGAAGGACCTGCACACCCTGATCCGGGCGTTCGCGCTGGTCCGCGCCGAGATCCCGGCCGCCCGGCTGCGCATCTTCGGTGGGACGCCGGCGGCCAACCAGGTCTACCACGCCAGTTGCCAGGCACTGATCGACGAACTCGGGCTGACCGGGCACGCCACCCTGGAGGGCCGGGTCGGCAGCGCGGTCGAGGCGTACCACGCCGGCAGTCTGGTCGCGCTGACCAGTATCTCCGAGGGCTTCCCCTACACCGTGGTGGAGGCGATGGCCTGCGGGCGGCCGACGGTGTGCACCAACGTCGGCGGCGTCGCCGAGGCGGTCGGCGACACCGGGATCGTCGTCGCGCCGCGCGACGTTCCCGCGGTGGCCGCCGCCTGCGTGCGGCTGCTCAACGACCGGGAGCTGCGGCTGCGGCTCGGCGCGGTCGCCCGGATCCGGGTCCTGGAGAGGTTCACGCTGCAACGCTCCATCCAGGCGTACCGCGACATCTACGACCGGCTCACCGCGCCGCTGACGGCGTCCGCGCCGCAGCGGCACCTGCGGGGCCAGGCCCTGGGCCGCGTCACGGTCCCGAACCGGGCGATCCGCCCCGGGGTGGCGGCCGTCCCGGCCCGGGTGCCCCGGCAGCGCGGGCCCGAGGAGCACGGCTCGTCCGGCCCGCCGCCCGCCCCGATCCGCGAGCCCGGCCCACCCGGGTGGCCGGCGGGGGAGCCCCAGGACGACCACCCCACGGTCGGCATGCTGCGGTCGGCCGGCGAGCCGCGATGAGCCTCGCGAGCGACGGTGACGCCGCCGGCACGGTCACCGACCCGGCGGCACCGGCCGACGAGCCCGAACGCACCATCCTGCTGCCCAGGATCTCCACCGATCCGGTCGACGAGCTGGCCGAGCGGGTTCGGCCCCAGCTGGGCCGGGCGGTCGACGCGCTCCAGGTCGCCGCCGCCCTGGAAGCCGACGGGCACACCGACCGGACCGCGCAGGTCGAGTACGGCTACCGCGACGTCTTCACGCTCGCCACCGAGGTGTTCCGGCGGCTGGGGCCGCCGTCACCGGAACACGACGAGGCAGCCGCCCCGGCGACGGCCGGCGGCCGGTGGGACGGCCTGCGGCCGGTCCTGCACGGGCCGCTCTACCTGCTGCCGAGCGCCGCCTTCCCGGCCGTGTTGGTGGCCGTTGGGCGGTCCGGCCTGGTGCTCGGGATGATCCTCGCCGGGACGGTGGGCTGGATCTACTCAGGTGTGGCCGCGTACGTGGCGTACCGCCTGCTCGGCCACGGCCGGCCGCGCGCGGCGAGCCGGGTCCTGCGCTCGGCCGCGCTGACCGGCCCCCTGCTCGGCGTGGTGCTCGGCGTCGCGGTGCTGCCGCTGGGCGGCCTGCCCCTCGCCGTGATGATGGTTCTCCAGTTGGCGTACCAGCTGGCCAGCACGCTCCTGATCTTCTACCGGCGGGAGGCCTGGCTGGCCTCGGCGATGATCCCGGCCTTCCTGTTTGGCACGGCCTACCTGGTCTTCGGCGGCACGGCCCAGCGGTGGGCGGTGGCCGCGGCGGTCGTCTCCGTGCTGGCGGCGCTCGCCATGGCCCTGTGGGCTGCCCGCCCGGCCGGCGACGCCGAGGAACCGGCGCCGCCGGCTCCCCTGCGTTCGGAGACGCCCGCGCTGCTCGGTATCGCCGGTTACGGGCTCTGCGCGGCGGCCCTGCTCTTCCACGCGCAGGCGCCGTACCTGCTGGCCCGGCTGGACATCGCGGCAGCCGCGGCGCCGCTGCTGCTGTCGATGGGGTACGTCGAGTGGCGCACCGGCCGGTTCTGGCCGGACATGGTCGCGCTCACCCGGCGGGCCCGCCGGCCGGGGGAGTTCGTCGCCGGGGTGTGGCGCACCATCGGCCGGGAGTTCGTGGCCTGCCTCGCGGTGCCGGCCGTGCTGGGCGCGGCGCTGCTGGCCGGCCTGGCCCAGGTGGGGATGCTCTCGGCCGCCGGCGCGGCGATGACGGCCGCGCACGTCGCGCTGGCCGGCGCCTACTACCTGGCCTTCCTTCTGGCCGGGCGGGGACGGTACGGCTGGCTGTGCCTGTCCATGCTGCTGGCGATCGCGCTGCACATCGGAGTGGGCGCGCTGTTCGGTGTCGCGCCCCTGCTCGGGCAGGGCGGCTCCGCCTTCGCCGACACCTCGCTCTACCTGGGCAGCGTCGTGTTGCTCCAGGCGCTGTTCGCGCTCGGTCTGTTTCCGGTCATCGGGCAGATCCGGCACTACCGATAGTCCATCCGAGACCCTTGGGGAGGTCTGGTTGCACGCGGTGATCCTTGCCGGCGGCAAGGGGGTTCGGTTACGGCCGTACACGACGGCTCTGCCGAAACCCCTGATGCCGATCGGCGACAGCCACTCGATCCTGCAGATCGTGCTCGACCAACTCGCGTCGCGCGGGTTCACCTCGGTGACCCTGGCGATCAACCACCTCGGCCCGCTGATCCGGGCGTTCGTCGGAGACGGCCGCCGGTGGGGGATCGTCGTCGACTACGTCGAGGAGGAACGTCCGCTCTCCACCGTGGGCCCACTGTTCGGGCTCAAGGACAGGCTGCCCGACGACTTCCTGGTCATGAACAGCGACGTCCTCACCGACCTGGACTACGCCGACCTGCTCCGCGTCCACACGCTCTCCGGCGCGGGGCTGACGCTGGCGACCTCCGAGCGGATCCACCGGATCGACTTCGGGGTGCTGGACGTCAACGCCGGGAGGATCGTCGGCTTCCGGGAGAAGCCGACGATGCACTACCCGGTCAGCATGGGCGTGTACGCGATGTCACGTAAGACACTCGCGCCGTACCCACCGGGGCTCGCCTTCGGCTTCGACCAACTGGTGCTGGATCTGCTCGCGGCGGGGGAGTACCCGGCGACGTACCCGTTCGACGGGTTCTGGCTGGACATTGGGCGGCCGGAGGACTACGACGAGGCGAACCGCGAGTTCGCGCAGCTCAAGCCGATCCTGCTGCCGGATCTGTCGCCGGCGGACCCGGCGGCGGATCTGGCCGCCGCCGCCCGGGCCGGCGTGGGGCGCTCAGGAGGGCAGGCGTGACCCGGGTGCTGCTGTTCGGGGCGTCCGGCTTCATCGGCACGCACGTGCGTGCCGCGCTGGAGTCGGACCCGCGGGCAGCCGAGGTGGTTTGCCCCGGCCGGGCCACCTACGACCTGCTGCACGGCGAACCGGACGGGCTGGCGGCGTTGCTGCGGGCGACCGCCCCGGACGCCGTCGTCACCTGCGTGGGTGCCCTCGCCGGCACCGCCGCGCACCTGGTCGCGGCGAACGCCGTGGTCGCGGCGAAGCTGCTCGACGCCGCCGCCGCGGCGGCGCCGCAGGCCCGGCTGGTCCGGCTCGGCTCGGCCGGCGAGTACGGCGTCGTGCCGGACGGCACCTCGGTCACCGAGGAGCAGCCGGCGCGGCCGGTCAGCGCGTACGGCGTCAGCCACCTCGCCGCGACCCGGCTGTTCCAACTAGCGGGCGAATCCGGGCGGGTCGACGCGGTGTCGTTGCGGGTGTTCAACCCGATCGGCCCCGGCATGTCCGAGGAGAACCTGCTCGGCCGGGCGGCGGCGCGCATCCGCGACGCGCTGGCCGGCGGCGCCTCGGAGATCACTCTGGGACCACTGTCGGCGTACCGGGACTTCGTCGACGTGCGGGACGTCGCCACGCTGGTCGTCGCCGTGTTGCTCGCGCCGCAGCTGCGGCACCGGGTGTTCAATGTGGGCAGTGGCCGAGCGGTCACCGCGCGTGAGGCGGTCGAGCTGCTGGCCGCCACGGCCGGTTACGGCGGCCGGATCCGCGAGACCGGCGCCGGGCCGCAGCGCTCGGCCTCGGTCGACTGGATCCAGGCCGACGTCAGCCGGGCGCGCCGGGAACTGGGCTGGTCGCCGGCCCGTGACCTGGCCACGTCGGTCAAGGACATCCTGGACGCCGAGGAGGCGCGATGAACCACGGTCCCCGGTGTGGCGGGTCCACCCGGCGCGGGTGGCCGGCGGCCACCCGCGCCGGAGCCACCATGCTGGTGATGACCGTGGTGGGCGGCCTCGTCGCCTGCGGGTCGGACACCGGACCGCGGACGAGGCCGCCCCCCGGCACCGCCGCCGCCCCCGATCCGAGCGCCG
>NZ_SMKN01000231.1 GCF_004348675.1 Micromonospora sp. KC606
GTTGGGGGTCGGGGGAGACGCCAGCTCCGACAGCGGCACCGGAACCGCCCGGACCTGGCGCAGCAGAGCCGCCTCGCGGTTGAGCAGCCGCAGCTCGGCGCGGAGCCGGGCAGCGGTGTCGTCGATGGCCAGCAGCCGCTGCCGGTCCGCCACGGTCAACGCGGCGGTCGCCGCCACCAGGTGGGACAGCACCGTCGGGTCCTCGGGCAGCTGCTCGGAGACCTCCTGCTGCCCGGGGCGGACCAGTCCCAGGTACTGTCGGAAGACCGCGATCACGCGGGCCGCCAGCAGCTCGCTCACCTCGTCGACGCCGGCCGGCTCCGGCAGCCACTCCACCTCGGCGGTCAGGTACGGCGCCGCGGCCCGGTCGACGTCGGCGATGCGGAACCGCCGCCGGCCCACCGTGACGATGTCGAAGCCACCGTCGTCGAGCTCGGTGACCTGACGCAGCTCGGCGGTGCAGCCCACCTCGTGCAGGATCACCTCGCCGTCGCCCGGGACGACCCGCCCCGGGCCGGGGGCCACCTCCCAGCCGCTGCGGATCGCCACCACGCCGAACTCGCGGGGCGCCCCCTCCGGCCGCACGACCAGGTCGCGGACCAGCGTGCGGTAGCGCTCCTCGAAGATGTGCAGCGGCAGCACCAGACCGGGAAAGAGCACCGTTGCGAGCGGGAACACCGGCAGCCGTGCGGTCACGCGTCCGAGCGTAGCCCGATCCCGCGCGCCCGGCGTGTCCCGGCTCACCGTCCCGCCGTCCGGACGGTGCGGGTCGCCTCCGCGACTCGCCGCCTAGACTCGCAGGGGTGTTGAACCGGATCGACCTGCGCGGCGGGGTCCGTGACCCGCGCCACCTGCTGCCCCGTGCCCAGCTCGACGTCTCCGTGGCCGTCGAGCGGATCCGCCCTCTCGTGGAGGCGGTCCAGGAGCATGGGTACCCGGCGATCCGGGAGGCCAGCGAGCGATTCGACGGGATCAGCCCGGAGGTGCTGCGGGTTCCCGCCGGAGCGATCGCCGAGGCCGAGACGACGCTGGACCGGCAGGTGCGCGCCGCGCTGCTGGAGTCGATCACCCGGGTCCGCAGGGTGCACGCCGACCAGCGCCGCACCGACCACACCACCCAGGTCGTGCCGGGCGGCACGGTCACCGAGCGTTGGCTGCCGGTCGACCGGGTCGGCCTCTACGTCCCCGGCGGCCTGGCCATGTACCCGTCGACCGTGGTGATGAACGTGGTGCCGGCCCAGGCGGCCGGGGTCCGCTCGCTGGTCGTGGCCAGCCCGCCGCAGAAGGAGAACGGCGGCCTGCCCGACCAGCGGGTCCTCGCCGCCTGCGCGTTGCTCGGCGTCGACGAGGTGTACGCCGTCGGCGGCGCCCAGGCGGTGGCGATGCTCGCGTACGGCGCGGCGGTCGACCCCGAGGGCAACCTGCGCTGCGATCCCGTCGACATGATCACCGGCCCGGGCAACATCTGGGTCACCGCCGCCAAGCGGCTGCTGCGCGGCGTGGTCGGCATCGACGCCGAGGCCGGTCCGACCGAGATCGCCATCCTGGCCGACGACACCGCCGACCCGGCGCACGTCGCCGCCGACCTGATCAGTCAGGCCGAGCACGACCCACTCGCCGCGAGCGTGCTGGTCACCCCGTCGGTCGCGCTGGCCGACGCGGTCGACGCGGAGCTGGTCCGGCAGACGTCGGCCACCAAGCACGTCGAACGGGTGCTCGCCGCGCTGCGCGGCGAGCAGAGCGGCATCGTGCTGGTCGACGACCTGGCGGCCGGGCTGCGGGTGGTCGACGCGTACGCCGCCGAACACCTGGAGATCCAGACCGAGAACGCCCGCGAGTGGGCGCTGCGGGTCCGCAACGCCGGGGCGGTCTTCGTGGGGGCCTGGTCGCCGGTGTCGCTGGGCGACTACTGCGCCGGGTCCAACCACGTGCTGCCCACCGGCGGCTGCGCCCGGCACTCCTCGGGGCTGTCCGTGCAGTCGTTCCTGCGCGGCGTCCACCTGGTGGAATACACCCGGGAGGCGCTGCGCGAGGTGGCCCCGCACGTGGTCACCCTGGCGGGGGTCGAGGACCTGCCCGCGCACGGCCAGGCCGTGCGGGCGCGGTTCGCGGAGGAGTCCGCGTGACCACCCTCGACGATCTGCCCATCCGCGACGACCTGCGGGGCCTGACGCCTTACGGCGCGCCGCAACTGGACGTCGCGGTGCGGCTCAACACCAACGAGAACTCCTACCCGGTGCCCGGGCCGGCGGTCGACGCGATCGGCAGGGCGCTCGCCGCCGAGCTGCGCGACCTCAACCGCTACCCCGACCGGGACGCGGTGGCGCTCCGCGCCGACCTGGCGGCGTACCTGGGCCACGGGCTCACCGCGGACCAGGTCTGGGCGGCCAACGGCTCCAACGAGATCCAGCAGCAGCTGCTCCAGGCGTTCGGCGGCCCGGGGCGCAGCGCGCTCGGCTTCGTCCCGGCGTACTCGATGCACCCGCTGCTGTCCCTGGGCACCGGCACCCGGTGGATCCCGGCCGCGCGCGGCGTCGACTACGGGCTGACCGCCAGCGAGGCGGTCGCCCAGGTCCGGCAGCACGCCCCCGACGTGGTCCTGCTCTGCTCGCCGAACAACCCCACCGGCACCGCGCTGGACCCGACCGTGGTCGCCGCGGTGCTCGACGTCGCGCCCGGCATGGTGGTCGTCGACGAGGCGTACGCCGAGTTCGCCCGGCCGGGCACGACGAACGCCCTGGCGATGCTGCCGGGGCATCCGCGGCTGGTGGTCACCCGCACCATGAGCAAGGCGTTCGGCTTCGCCGGTGGGCGGCTGGGTTACCTGGCCGCCGACCCGGCGGTGGTGGCGGCGGTGCAGCTCGTGCGGCTGCCGTACCACCTCTCGGCGCTGACCCAGGCCGCCGCCCGGGCGGTGCTGGCGCACCGCGACGCCCTGCTCGGCACGGTCGAGGCGATCATGGCGCAGCGGGACCGGATCGTCGCCGAGCTGCGCGCCCGGGGTCACCGGGTGGCCGACAGCGACGCCAACTTCGTGCTGTTCGAGGTGGGTGGCGACCAGAGCGCCGCCTGGCGCGCCCTGCTCGACGCGGGCGTCCTGGTCCGCGACGTCGGTCTGCCCGGCTGGCTGCGGGTCACCGCCGGCACCCCCGCCGAGACCGACGCCTTCCTGTCCGCAATGACCAAGCTCCAGTGGGAGCGCGAGCGTGAGCTCGCGAGCCCCGCAGCCGCGACCGAAAGGTAAGCAATGAGTCGCACCGCCCGGGTGGAGCGGATCACCAAGGAGACCAACGTCCTGGTCGAGCTGGACCTCGACGGCACCGGCAAGGCCGAGATCAGCACCGGCGTCGGCTTCTACGACCACATGCTGCACCAGATCGCCCGGCACGGCGGCTTCGACCTCAGCGTGCGCACCATCGGTGACCTGGAGATCGACGCCCACCACACGATGGAGGACACCGCGCTCGCCCTGGGCGCCGCGTTCGACCAGGCGCTGGGGGACAAGGCCGGCATCCGGCGGTACGGCTCGGCCACCGTCCCGATGGACGAGGTGCTGGTCCGGGCGGCGATCGACCTGTCCGGCCGGCCGTACGTGGTGCACGACGAGCCGGCCCTGGCGCCGTACATCGGCCCGGTCTATCCGACCAGCATGACCCGGCACATCTGGGAGTCCTTCGGCCAGGCGGCCCGGATCACCCTGCACGTGGACGTGCTGCGCGCTGCCCGACCGGGCGGCCACCCGGACGCCCACCACGTGGTGGAGGCCCAGTTCAAGGCGGTTTCTCGGGCGCTGCGCGAGGCCACCGCGCTGGACCCGCGCAACGCGGGCATGGTGCCCAGCACGAAGGGCGCGCTGTGACGGGCGCGCGGGACGCGACGTGGCGGGGTGCCGCGGCCGTGACCGGAGGCCGGCGCTGATGGGCAAGGTGCTGCCGACCCTGCTGCTGATCCTGGCCGGGGTGTTGGTCGGTGGAACGTGGTCGTTGATCCGGCAGGGCGCGCCGCGCGGCGCGGTGGTGGTCACCGGGCTGCTCGCCGCGCTGGCCACCGTCGCCGGTGTGCTCTGGCTGCTACCGGGGGAGGGCTGATGGCCAAGCGGATCGTGGTGCTCGACTACGGCTCGGGCAACCTGCGCTCGGCCGAGCGGGCGCTGGAGCGGGCCGGCGGGGACGTGACCGTCACCGCCGACCTGGCTGCCGCCGCCGAGGCGGACGGCCTGGTGGTGCCGGGTGTGGGTGCCTTCGCCGCCTGCATGGCGGGGATCGAGGAGCTCGGCGCGGGGCCGGTCATCGCCGAGCGGGTCGCCGCCGGCCGGCCGGTGCTGGGCATCTGCGTCGGCATGCAGGTGCTCTTCGGGCACGGCGACGAGCACGGGCTGGTCACCAAGGGCCTGGGCCTGCTGCCCGGCGGGGTGACGAAACTGCCCGCCCAGCGGCTGCCGCACATGGGTTGGAACACCGTCGACGCGTCGGCCGACTCGGTGCTCTTCGCCGGGCTGCCGGCCGGCAGCCGGTTCTACTTCGTCCACTCGTACGGGGTGACCGACGTGGCGGGCCTGGTCGCCGCCGGTGCGACGGTGACCACGGCCCACCACGGGTCGGACTTCGTCGCCGCCGTGGAGCGGGGGCCGCTGTCGGCGGCCCAGTTCCATCCGGAGAAGTCCGCCGACTCCGGTGCCGCGCTGCTGCGCAACTGGCTGGCCACGGTTGACTGAGCCGGCCGTCCGGCCGCCCGCCGGGGCGGGGGTCCGGTGAGCAGGGAACGGGCGCGTAGACGGGCCGCGCGGGAGGCGCAGGCCGCTCGGGAACGGGTGGTCCGCCAGCGTAAGCTGGCCCGCCGGGAGCGCCGACGGGCCCTGGTCCGCCGGCTGACGCCGGAGTGGCGGCGGGGCCGTACCGGTCGGCTGGCCCGGCGCAGTCGGGGGGAACGGGCCGCCATCGTCGGGTTGAGCCTGGCCGCGTTGCTCGGTGTCTGGATGTTCGTCGACGACTGGGCGCTCCGGCTGGTCCTGGTCGTCTTGCTGCTGCTGGTCCTGCCCGCGGTCGTGGTGATCGCGCTGGACCGTCGGATCTGACCGAGGAGAAGAGAAGTGAGCCTCACCCTGTTGCCCGCCGTGGACGTCGCCGACGGCCAGGCCGTCCGGCTCGTGCAGGGCGCCGCCGGTAGCGAGACCGGGTACGGCGACCCCGTGGAGGCTGCGCTGGCCTGGCAGTCCGACGGTGCCGAGTGGATCCATCTGGTCGATCTCGACGCCGCGTTCGGCCGGGGCTCCAACGCGCACCTGCTCGCCGAGGTGGTCCGCCGGCTCGACGTGAAGGTCGAGCTCTCCGGCGGTATCCGGGACGACGAGTCGCTGAGCGCGGCCCTGGGCACCGGTGCCGCCCGGGTCAACATCGGCACCGCCGCGCTGGAGGATCCGCAGTGGTGCGACCGGGTCTGCGGGGAGTACGGCGACCGCGTCGCGATCGGGCTGGACGTGCGGGGACGTACCCTGTCGGCCCGGGGCTGGACCCGCGACGGCGGTGACCTGTGGGAGGTGTTGGAGCGGCTGGACAAGGCCGGCGCCTCCCGGTATGTGGTGACCGACATCACCAAGGACGGCACGATGCGCGGGCCGAACCTGGATCTGCTGCGCGAGGTCTGTGCCCGCACCGACGCCCCGGTGATCGCCTCCGGTGGCGTCTCGACCCTGGACGACCTGCGGGCGCTGGCCACCCTGGAACCGATCGGGGTGGAGGGCGTGATCGCCGGCAAGGCGCTCTACGCCGGTGCGTTCACGGTCGCCGAGGCGCTGGAGACGCTCCGGGCCGCCGGGTGAGGGCGGCCGGGCAGCAGCCGGCGGTCATCCGGATCAGCTCGGGTGGCCCCTGGGAGGGGCGGTACGGCTACTCACGGGTGGTACGGGCCGGGGACCGGGCCTGGACGGCCGGCTGCACGTCGACGGTGGACGGCGTGGTGACGCACGTCGGGGACGCGGCGGCGCAGACCGCCCAGGCGTTGCGGATCGGCCTGGACGCGCTGGCCGAGGTGGGCGCGTCGCCGGCAGACGTGGTCCGGACGCGGATGTACGTCACCGACCGGAGCCACGCCGACGAGGTTGGGCGGGCGCACCACGCGGTGTTCGGCGCGGTGCGGCCGGCGGCGACGATGGTGGTGGTGGCCGGGCTGATCGACCCGGACCAGCTGGTCGAGGTGGAGCTGGAGGCGTACCTGGGCGAGCGGTGAACCGGGCCGCTCGGCGGTGAAGGCGGTCACATCACGACCAGATAAGTTGTGCGCAATCTAATTTCGCACTACGGTTTGGGACATGACCGATGATCTGGTGCTGCGTCGACAGGTGTGCTTCGCGCTCTACGCCGCGTCGCGTGCCCTCACCGACGTCTACCGGCCCATCCTCGACGAGTTCGGCCTGACCTACCCGCAGTACCTGGTGCTGATGGTGCTCTGGGAGCGCGGCGACGACGCTCCCACGGTCTCCGAGCTCGGTGCCGTGCTGCGGCTGGACTCCGGCACGCTCTCCCCGCTGCTCAAGCGGCTGGAGGCCGCCGGCCTGGTGGTCCGGTCCCGGTCGGCGCGCGACGAGCGGCGGGTGGAGGTGGGGCTGACCGCCGACGGTGCGGCCCTGCGGCGGCGGATCGGCGAGGTGCCGGCGCGGGTCGCCTGCGCCACCGGCCTCACCGAGGCCGAGCTGGTCGCCCTGCGCGACACCCTCACCCGGGTCACCGAGACGATCCACCGACAGAAGGAGCAGTGATCCCCGTGCAGGTGCTCTATACCGCCTTTGCCCGCGCCACCGGCGACGGCCGCGACGGCCACGTCCGCACCTCCGACGGCACGCTCGACCTGGACCTGGCGATCCCGAAGGAGATGGGCGGCGCGGGCGACGCGGCCAACCCCGAGCAGCTCTTCGCCGCCGGCTACGCCGCCTGCTTCCACTCGGCGCTGCGCACGGTTGCCCGCCGGGCCCGGGCCGACGTCTCCAGCTCGCTCGTCGAGGCCGAGGTGGGCATCGGCCCGAACGGCAGCGGCGGCTTCGGGCTGACCGTCGCCCTCGTGGTGGACCTGCCCGCCCTGGAGCGGGCCGCCGCCGAGCAGCTCGTCGAGGCCGCACACCAGGTCTGCCCGTACTCCAACGCGACGCGCGGCAACATCGACGTCGCTCTCACCGTCCGCGAGACCGCGTCGGCCTGAGCCGATGGCGACCGCGTACGAAAGGAGAACCCTCATGAGCGCCAACCGTGAAATCCACCTGGCCTCCCGCCCGCAGGGCTGGCCCACCGCCGACAACTTCCGCCTCGTCGAGACCGAGGTGCCGACCCCCGGTCCGGGCCAGATCGTGGTCCGCAACCAGTTCATGTCGGTCGACCCGTACATGCGGGGCCGGATGGACGACGTCAAGTCGTACGTGCCGCCGTTCGCGCTCGATGCCCCGCTCGACGGCGGCGCGGTAGGCGAGGTGGTGGCCAGCGATGCCGACGGCATCAAGGTCGGCGACACCGTCCTGCACGGCCTGGGCTGGCGCGAGTACGCCCTGGTCGAGGCGCGGGCCGCCCGCACGGTCGACCCGGCCGTCGCCCCGCTCACCGCGTACCTCGGCGTGCTCGGCATGACCGGCCTGACCGCGTACGCCGGCCTGCTCGACGTGGCGGCGATGAAGCCGGGCGAGACCGTCTTCGTCTCCGGCGCCGCCGGCGCGGTGGGCAGTATGGTCGGCCAGATCGCCAAGCTCTCCGGCGCCGCCCGGGTGGTCGGCAGCGCCGGCTCGCCCGCCAAGGTCGAGCGGCTGAGGGCGCTGGGCTTCGACGCCGCCTTCGACTACCACGACGGTCCGGTGAAGGACCTGCTCGGGGCCGCGGCGCCGGACGGCGTCGACGTCTACTTCGACAACGTCGGCGGCGAGCACCTGGAGGCCGCGATCGGCGCGATGAACCTGCACGGCCGGGCTGCCATCTGCGGCATGATCGCGCAGTACAACTCGACCGAGCCGCCGGCCGCCCCGCGTAACCTGGCGCTGGTCATCGGCAAGCGGCTCACCCTGCGTGGCTTCCTGGTCGGCGACCACGGCCACCTGCGTGACCGGTTCGTCGCCGACGTTGCCGGCTGGCTGCGCGACGGCAGGATCTCGTACGACGAGACGGTCGTCGAGGGTGTCGAGAACGCCCCTCAGGCGTTCCTCGGCATGCTGCGCGGCGAGAACCTGGGCAAGATGCTCGTCCGGGTGTGACCCGGAACTCGTTCACGGCGGTCGGCCCGGTCGGGCCGACCGCCGTGCCGCGGCTGTTGGATAAGCTCACGGAATGACGGTGGCGGTGCGGGTGATCCCGTGTCTGGACGTGGACGCCGGTCGGGTGGTCAAGGGGGTCAACTTCCTCGATCTGCGCGACGCCGGTGACCCGGTGGAGCTGGCCGCGGCCTACGACCGCGCCGGCGCCGACGAGTTGACCTTCCTCGACGTCACCGCCTCCTCCAGCGACCGGGGCACCACCCTCGACGTGGTCCGGCGTACGGCGGAGTCGGTCTTCATCCCGCTCACCGTCGGCGGCGGGGTCCGGCAGGTCGCCGACGTCGACACCCTGTTGCGCGCCGGCGCCGACAAGGTCGGCGTGAACACCGCCGCGATCGCCCGGCCCGAGCTGATCGCCGAGATCGCCGACCGGTTCGGCCGGCAGGTGCTGGTGCTCTCGTTGGACGTGCGGCGGGCACCCGCCGGCACTACGGCGAGCGGTTTCGAGGTCACCACGCACGGCGGCCGGCGTGGCACCGGCCTGGACGCCGTCGAGTGGGCCGCCCGCGGCGCCGAACTGGGCGCGGGGGAGATCCTGCTGAACTCGATGGACGCCGACGGCACCAAGGCCGGTTTCGACCTGGCGCTGATCCAGGCGGTCCGCGCGGTGGTCGACGTGCCGGTGATCGCCAGCGGCGGCGCCGGCGAGGTGGGGCACTTCCCGCCGGCTGTGGGCGCGGGCGCGGACGCGGTGCTCGCCGCCAGCGTCTTCCACTTCGGCGAGTTGACCGTGGGTGAGGTCAAGGACGCGCTGCGGGCCGTCGGCCACCCCGTCCGCTGACACTGTCCGGCCC
>NZ_SMKN01000232.1 GCF_004348675.1 Micromonospora sp. KC606
GGAGCCCGCCTCCTGGAGGGGGGCGGGCTCCCGATGGTGGTCAGGCGGTCGGGTGACCGCGGTCAGGGGCTGGTCAGTTCACCTTGCCGATCGAAACCGAGCCGCGGCCGATGACCGCACCCTCGGTGGTGGTCACGGCCAGGTCGCCGTACAGGGCCCGACCGGCGGCCGTGGTGGACCGGGCGACCACCGTGCCGGTGAGGGCGGCGGTGGCGCCGTTGGTGAGGGCCAGCGGGGTGGCCGGCGCGGTCACCGTGCCCAACGACGGGGCCGTGAACGAGTCCCGGTAGTCGTAGGCGGTGCTGGTGCCCGGACCGTCGACGGAGTAACCGTCCACCACGACCCGGTAGGCGCCCGGGGCCGGGTTGGTCAGAGTGACCGCCTCCTCCGAGTCACCGTCGGCGGAGACGCCGACGCGGGTGGCGCCCAGGAACACCGACAGGTCCAGGTCGGCGCCGAGATTGGCGGTGTTGCCGATCCGTGCGGTGAAGCTGGTCGCACCGGCCGGCACGTCGACGGTCCACTCCTGCTGTGCTCCCTCGGCGATGGTCGGCCGCTCGGCGTGCACGCTGGCGAGCGGGCCGCCCTGACCGGTCACCGAGACCGGGCCGAACGTGTTTGCCAGCTTCCAGGACACCTGCGTCGGGGCCCCGGCGGTCACCGCGGGCAGCTCGATGGTGGCCGGCTCGACCTTGACGCCCTGCACCCGCGCCTGGAGCTGGAACGGGTTGTTCAGCGACCGCGAGGTACGGCGCGCCTCGACCTCGATCTCCCAGACGCCCGGGATCGGGTTCTGGTAGTCCCGCTCCTGCGGCTTGCAGGTCGCCGCGTCGGAGAAGTTGGTGTAGCAGGCGAGGCTGGAGGTGCTCTCCACCGGAACGCCGTACGGGTTGATCGCGATGAAGCGGGTCTGCGACCCGGTGGCGATGCCGGAGAGGTTGACCTGGAGCGCGCCCGCCCCGGGCGGGACCGTTACGAAGTACGAGGTGAAGCCGTTCCGGTCGACCGTGCCCTCGGTGGAGAAGGAGAAGGCCGGCTTCTTGACGTCGTGGGCGACGACCACCACGGTCGAGACCTCGAAGTCGAACACCGTGGTGGCCGGGTCGTCGATCACCATCAGGGCGCCGTGCGCGCCGGCGGTCTTCGGCTTGGCCACCACGTCGATGGTGACGGTCTTGTTCAGCGGCAGCACCACCGACTTCGGCGCGGTGAAGGTGCCGTCGTTGCCGCGCAGGGTCACGGCGTGCTGCCGGTTGCCGGCCGGCCCGCTGGTGCGGGTGACCTTGACCTGGTACGTCTTCGACTGGCCGACCTGCTGGCCACCCTGTGCGGAGGCGCAGCGGTTGTAGACGCCGGTGCCCCGGTGCGGGTTCGGCAGGAACTGCTGGGTGTCGGCGTCGTAGCGGGTCAGGTTCTTCGACAGCTCGGTGCAGACCGGCGCGTCGGAGGTGTACGACCGGGCCTCGACGCCCTTGTGCAGCAGCTTCCACGCGCCGGGCACGTCGAACATGCCGTAGCCCTGGGCGTACGTCGGGACGTCCGCGATCGGCTTCGCCGACGTGTAGATGGCGCGGCGCAGCGCGGCCGGGGTGACACCCTGGTCGTTCGCCCGGGCGGCGGAGAGCAGCAGCGCGGCGGCGCCGGCGGCCTGCGGCGAGGCCATCGAGGTGCCGTTGAGCATCTGGTAGCCCGGCGGCAGCGAGTAGCCGGTCTCGGCCGGGCCGCTGCCGGGCTGCCAGGTCGGCGCGGTGGAGATGGCCGCGCCGGGGGCGGCGATGCTCGGCTTGAAGCCGCCGTCCTCACGCGGGCCGCGCGAGGAGAAGTTGAACAACGCGTTCTCCTTGCGGACCACCGAGCCGTAGTTGGCCAGCCAGGTGTCCTTGCTGACGCTGGCCGCGACACTGACCACGTTGGCCGCCACCGACGGGTCGCCGATGGTGTTCAGGCCCGGGCCGGAGTTGCCGGCCGAGGTGAACATCTGCACGCCGTACGTGGTGATCAGGGCGTTGTAGAGCTGGGCGCGGGCGTTGGAGCCGTCGTTGAGCGCCGGCAGGCCGCCGATCGACATGTTGATCACGTCAACCTTGCGGTTGATCACCAGATCGGCCATGCCGGTGGTCAGCGCGGCGGCGGTGCAACCGCCTCCCCACGAGCAGGCGCGGGAGGAGACCAGCTTGGCGCCGGGGGCCGCGCCGTCGAAGGCGCTGTTGCCCAGCATGTCGTTGGCGGCGGTGATGCCGGCGACGTGCGTGCCGTGGGTCGACTCGACGATGCCGATGTTGACGTAGTCCGAGGTGCCCGGGATGCCGATCGGGCTGGTGTCGACACCCTTGCGGTACTCGACCACGAACGGGATCTGCTCCCGGACCGGGGTGGCCGGGTTGTCCCTGCCGAAGTGGCCGACCTGGAACTTCTCCTGGTACGGGCGCATCGCCTCGTCGTCGGTGAAGTCACGGTTCTGGTTCGCGTCGACCCGGATGTCGTTGCTGCGGGGGTCGTAGAGGATCCCGAACGCGTCGGTCCTGTCGCCGTCCCGGTTGACGTCACCGCCCGGGTCGCTGCCGCTGGTGATCGACTCGTTGAAGGTGGCGAACCGGTAGGACCCGGCCGGGGCCGTCCAGGTGGTGGCGCCGACAGCGAAGGTCGGGCCGGTCACCTCGAGGTTCATCCGCCGCCAGGTGGCGTCCTCCAGCGGGTCGGTCGCGGTGACCCAGTCGACGATCTTGCGCTCGCCGGTGGTGGTCCTCTGCAGGGCCGGGTGGTCGAGGTCCACACCGGAGTCCATGATGCCGATGGTGATCCCGCGCCCGTCGAAGGTCGGGTTGGCGGCCTTGAACGCCTCGGCGCCGGTCTCGTTGGTCGGCATGTACGGGTTCACCGCGCCGGTTCCCGCACCCGGGGCGGTCGGAGGGGCGACCCCCTCCCGGAAGGTCTTCGGGCCGGGCCGGGCGCTCTTCGCCCGGATGGGGGCGGTGCTGATGCGTTCCGGGGCGGTGACCTGAGGGCTGGGGTCGGGAAGCTGGATGGTCTCGTCGAGGTCGACGGCGGCGACGCCGGGCAGCGCGGCGGCCTTTAGGACCTTCCCGGTCGGGACCTTCGCCAGCACGTACCCGATGGAGTCGAAGCGCTGGCTGACCGAGCCACCGAGCCTCTTCATCGCGTCCGCGACGTCCTTCGCCTCACCCTTCTCGGCGGCGACGATCAGCGTGACGGTGGGCGCGTGCTTCGCCTCGGCCTCGGCGAGCAGCTTGGCGTCGTGCGCGCCGAGCGTCTCGACCGCGTTGGTCGTGGCGTCCGGGTTGGTCGCGGGGGCGGCGCTCGCGGTGGCGGCGCCGCCCGCGCCGGTCATGGCACCGGCGGCCACGACGGAGGCGAACAGCCCGGCGGAGGTACGCCGGCGCAGGTTGCGGGGTTTGCTCACGTTCTCTTTCCTCCAGAGAACAGGGCCCTGAGATGTCAGGGCACACGTGAGCGAAATCCTTTGTGCTGCGTAGTGCCGCTGTCACTACCGATTGGTAAGTCGTGACCCCTTCGTGACACGAGCGGTACGCACTGTTGCATGAACGCTGCTAAATCGTTCGGTCCAGGGTAGAACCGCCGTCCAGCAGCTCCGGAGCCTGCGGCTGCCGCGGTGTCAGCTCCACCTGCGCCGGCGCCGTCAGCTCCTGGTCGGAGACCCCCAGTTCGGCCAGCTTGCGGGCGCTGACCAGCACCCGTGCCTCCAGCGATCCGACGGCCCGGTTGTACGCCGTCACCGCCCCGCCCAGCGACGCGCCGAGCTTGCCGACGTGCTCGCCCAGGGTCGACAGCCGTCCGTACAGCTCGCGGGCCAGCGAGTGCACCGCGACCGCGTTGCGGGCCAGCGCCTCCTGCCGCCACGAGTACGCCACCGTGCGCAGCATCGCCACCAGGGTCGCCGGGGTCGCCAGCACCACGTTGCGGGCGAAGGCGTGCTCCAGCAGCGTCGGGTCGCGCTGCAGCGCCACGTCCAGGAACGGGTCGGCGGGCACGAAGAGCACCACGAACTCCGGCGTCGACGCGAAGGCCGCCCAGTACGTCTTGGCGGCCAGCGCGTCGACGTGCGCCCGCAGGTGCCGCGCGTGCGCGTCGAGGTGGCTGTCGCGCCCCCGCTCGTCGCGCGCCTCCATCGCCGTCAGGTACGCGTCGAAGGGCGCCTTGGCGTCCACCACCACCGTCCGGCCGCCGTGCAGCCGGACCACCAGGTCGGGGCGTACCCCCTGGTGGTCGGTGGCGGCGGTGACCTGCTCGTTGAAGTCGCAGTGCTCCAGCATGCCGGCGGCCTCGACGATCCGGCGGAGCTGGTGCTCACCCCAGCGCCCCCGCACCTGCGGCGCGCGCAGCGCGGCGACCAACTGCTTGGTCTCGGTGCGCAGCTCCCCGGAGACCGTGCTCATGGCCCGCACCTGCTCGCGCAGCTCGGCGTAGGCGTCCACCCGGTCGCGTTCCAGCTCGGTCACCCGCTGTTCGTACCGGCGCAGGGTGTCGTGCAGCGGCGCGACCGCGCGTGCCACCGCCTCCTGCGACTGGGCGGTCGCCTCGTAGCTGAGCGCCCGCATCGACTGCTCCAGCCGGCCCTCCCCCTCCCGGGTGGCCGCCAGGGTGGCCTCCAGTCGGGCGATCTCGGTGGCGGAGCGGACGCGGGCGGCGTACCAGCCCACCGCGCCGCCCGCGCCGAGACAGACGACCACCACGGCCAGCGTCGAGAAGTCCACGACCGGAGCTTGCCAGACCGGCGGCGCTGCCGCCGGAAGCGCGGTCGGTGGTGGACGTCTGCTCACCGAGACGGCGTACGCCCGGCGCGAGGTGCGCCTCGCCCGGCGACTGCTGCTGCTGACGGGCGTCCCTGGCATCGTCCCGACGATCGTTCCCGGCGTGCTCGCCCTGCTGACCCGTGCCCAGATCGCCCGGTGGAGGACGACGCCCGGAGGAGGTGATCCGCGCGTCCGGACACCGGTCCTCCCGCGCGTGGGGGGTGAGGGCCCGGGTACGTTCGGCGTATGGAGATTGTGCTCGTGGCGGTCCTCGTCCTGGTGCTGGTCGGCGGGTTCGTCTGGTGGCGGCGGGAACAGGCCGCCCGCGAGGCGCGCAGCCTCGCCGACGTGCGTGCCGACGCCCAGCGGTGGTACGAACGCCTCGGCGGCCAGGTGATGAACCTGCACGGCGACGAGCCCGCCGTACGCCAGGCGCTGGTGGACGCCGGCGAGCGCTACAACGCCGCCGGCAGCCAGCTGGAGCAGGCGCAGACCATCCACCAGTACCGGCTGGCCCGGGAAACCGCCCTGGAGGGGCTGGCCTACGCCCGGGCGGCTCGGGTCGCCCTCGGCCTGGACCCGGGCCCGGAGCTGCCGCCGCTGGCCGCCGCCGAGGGCACCGGCGAGCTGACGAAGGAACGCCAGGTGCAGGTGCAGGGGCAGACCGTCAGCGCCGGCCCACGGCCGGGTCAGGAGACGCCGTACTACTACCCCGGTGGACGGGTCCAGGGGCGGCCGGTGCCGGCCGGCTGGTACTCCACGCCTTGGTGGAAGACCGCGCTGGGCGCGGGCGCCGGGGTGATCGGCGGCATGTTGATCGCCGACGCGCTGTTCTCCCCGGCCTTCGCCGATCCGGGCTACGACGCCGGCTACCAGGAGGGTTTCGGCGACGGCGCGGAGTACGCCGACCAGGGCGATGTCGGCGGCGGTGACGTCGGCGGTGGTGGCGATGTCGGCGGCGGTGACGTCGGCGGTGGTGGCGATTTCGGCGGCGGTGACTTCGGCGGCGGTTTCGGGGCCGACTGACGAATCCTGTTCCGACGCCGTACCTGGCTGGTCACCCACCGACCGGCCTTGGTCGACACGAGGTGCCGACGGGCCTTGGTCGACACGAGGTGCCGACCGGCCTTGATCGACACGAGATGCGGCGAAGCGGGGTGTCCGGCCTATCGGACACCCCGCTTCGCCGCAACCGGTGCACCTCGCACAGGGCAGCGGTCAGCCGGTGTTGCGCATTCCGGCGGCGATGCCGTTGACCGTGGTGAGCAGGGCCCGCTCCAGGGCCGTACCGTCGCTCGGGGCCCGCCGGCCGCCCGGCGCGGTGGCCACCGCACGGCCGGCGGCGCCGGAGTCCCGGTACTGGCGCAGCAGTGCCACCTGGAGGTGGTGCAGCGGCTCCAGGTAGGTGTCCCGCACGGCGAGGGTGCGCTGGAGCACCGGGGAGTTTTCCAGCAGGGCCGGCGAGGCGGTGACCGCCAGCACCTCCTGCTTGGTCAGCTCGTACTCCTGCTCGATCGTCTCGAAGATCGGGTGCAGCTTCTTCGGGACCAGCGTCTCGACGTAGCGGCGGGCGATGGTCAGGTCCGTCTTGGTCAGCATCATCTCGACGTTCGACAGGAACGTGCGGAAGAAGTGCCAGTTGCGGTACATCTCGGCGAGCACGTCGTCCATCCCGGCGGCGCGGGCCGCGGCGAGGCCGGAGCCGACGCCGAACCAGCCGGGCACGATCTGCCGGGTCTGCGTCCAGCCGAACACCCACGGAATGGCCCGCAGGCCGGCCAGGCCGGCTCCGGTGTTGGGCCGCTTCGCCGGCCTGGAGCCGATGTTCAGCGCGCCGAGCAACTCGGTCGGGGTGGAGGCCCAGAAGTACGCCGGCAGGTCCGGGTTCTCCACCAGCGACCGGTACGACCGGTACGCCGACTCGGAGACCACGTCCATCGTCGCGTCCCAGCGTTCCAGCATCTCGGCCGGCTGCCGGGGGGCGGTGTGCAGCAGCGTGGCCTGGAGCACCGCGGCCACGGTCAGCTCCAGGTTCTCCCGGGCCAGCGCCGGCAGCGTGTACTTGTCGGAGATGACCTCGCCCTGCTCGGTCACCTTGATCGCGCCGTCCAGGGTGCCGTACGGCTGGGCCAGGATCGCCTCGTGCGTGGGGCCGCCGCCGCGACCCACCGTGCCGCCCCGACCGTGGAAGAGCCGTAGGTGCACGCCGTGCCGGGCGGCCACGTCGCGCAGCGCGCGCTGGGCCCGGTGGATGGACCACTGGCTGGTGGTGATGCCGGCCTCCTTGTTGGAGTCGGAGTAGCCCAGCATCACCTCCTGCACGTCGCCACGGGCCGCCACCAGGGCCCGGTACGCGGGCAGTGACAGCAGTTCGTCCAGCAGTTCGCCGCCGGCGTTCAGCTCGGCCGGGGTCTCCAGCAGCGGCACGATGCCGATCCGGGCCCGGCCGCTGTGTACGTCGACCAGGCCGGCCTCACGGGCCAGCACCACCGCGGCGAGCACGTCGTCGACGCCCAGCGTCATCGAGATGATGTACGACTCGATGACCTCGGCGCCGAACCGGTCCTGCGCCTCCCGGATCGTGCCGAACACGTCGAACGTCTTCTGCGCGCTCTCGGTCAGCGGGGTGTCCAGCGTGGAGAGCGGTCGGCGGCCGGTCAGCTCGTCGGCGAGCAGCTTGGTGCGCTCCAGCCGGCTCAGTGCCGGGTAGTCGGAGACCTCGCCGACGGCCGCGTACAGCTGGGCGAGCACCTCGTGGTGCTTCTCGGCGTGCTCCCGGACGTCCATCGTCGCCAGGTGCAGGCCGAACGCGGAGACGGTACGGATCGTGGAGGCGAGCCGGCCGACGGCGGTCAGCTGCCCCGAGTTGCGGGCCAGCGAGGCACGCAGCAGCTCCAGGTCGGCGATCAGCTCGGCCGAGCCGCGGTAGTCCCGCCCCGGCACGTGCGCGGTGCCGTTGCGTAGCCGCTGCCGGGTGTTGGCCAGCTTGGCCTTCACGCACCGGGCCTTGAGCCGGTACGGCTCCTCGGCGTTGACCCGCCGGAACCGGGGCGCCACCTCGGGCAGCGCGTCCAGGTCGGCGGCGAGGCTGGCGGAGAGGTCCAGCGACACCGCGCGCAGTCGGCGGGAGACGGAGACCTCGTTGATGAGGTGGTCCATCGCCTTCTCGGTGGCCACGATGCCGTGCTCGTGCTGGATGCGCAGCACCTCGCGGGTGACCGCCGGGGTGACGAACGGGTTGCCGTCCCGGTCGCCGCCGATCCAGGTGCCGAAGGTCAGCGGCCGGGCCGTCGGGGAGGTCTCCACGCCGAGGGTGCGCAGCGTGTCGGCGAGGTCGTCGAGCACCTGCGGGGCGGCCTCGGCGTACAGGTCGCGTAGGTAGTAGACGGCGTTGCGGGCCTCGTCGGTCGGGTCCGGCCGGTCCAGCCGCAGCTCGTCGGTCTGCCACATCAGGTCCAGCAGCTCGGCGAGCCGCCGGTTGGCCGGCCCCTCGTCGCTGGCACCGTAGAGGATCGCGTTGGCGGTCTCGGCGTCCAACTGGTCGGCGATGGCGCGCAGCTTGGACAGGATGGAGCGGCGGGCCGCCTCGGTGGGGTGGGCGGTAAACACCGGCCGTACCGCGAGCCGGCGGGCCGCCGCCGCGATCTCCTCGGCCGGTACACCGCGCTCGGCGATCATCTTGGCCGCCTGGTCAAGCCAGCCGCCGTGTATGGCGCGGCGGCGGCGCAGGTCCCGGGCCCGGTGCACCTGCTCGGTGATGTTCGCCAGGTGGAAGTACGTGGAGAAGGCGCGGGCCAGCTTGGTGCCGGTGGTCACGTCCAGTCCGCCGAGCCGCCGCGCGGCGGCCGGGGCGTCGGAGCGGACCTGGGCGCGGATCTCCTCGACCAGGTCGAGCAGCGGCCGGCCCTCCTGGCGGGCCAGGGTCTGGCCGAGCAGGGTGCCGAGGCGGCGGATGTCGGCCCGGAGAGCGGCGTCGGGCCCGTCGTGATCGTGCTGGTCGGTCACCATGCGCTCCTTACGTGAGTACGAAGGACAGCGCTGTCCGACTCCGTCGATCGTATCCGTGCGCACCCGCCGGTAAGGAGGGGGCCCGCGATGTCACCTTCCCCACGATCTCGGTCCGTTTCGTCTCTTGACGCTGGCTGATCGACCTCGCCGATCGACCGGGCTGCTCCGATTGGCCGGGCCGATCGACCGGGTTGCTCCGATTGCGCCAGGTGGTGGTGTCCCTTCGTAGGGACAAGCCGATCTGGCGCGATCGGAGCAGATCTTGCCGGGGCGGCGGCGGGGTCG
>NZ_SMKN01000233.1 GCF_004348675.1 Micromonospora sp. KC606
GCCCAGGACCCGGCGCCCCCACCCCCACCAGAGCTACCCGTACGGCGACGCCGCCGCGCACCACCTCGGCCTGTCTCGGCCCGGTGGTGTACGAGATCGACGGCGCCGACACCGCCGACCGGCCCCGGTCGCTGTGTATCGGGGTCGGCGGGGTGCTGCGCATCCGCAACGTCGGCCCCGAGGAGTTGACCGCGACGCCGCCCGGCATGGCGGTCTGCCGCTACGAGGCCGGCATCTACAACTGCCAACTGGTCGAAACCGGCACGGTGTCGATCACCCTGACGTACCCGAACGCCCACACGATCCGGGTCGTCGTCCGGTGACCGGTTCCGCTCCCGTCCGTTCGTCTGGGTCGCCGCTACGCGGCCGGTTCCTGGTTCTCTTTGTGTGCTGCGTGTCACCGATGTGCGCGGACCAGGGGCAGGAAGATCTGGTCCACGATCTCGATGATGGTGCTGGCCGGAACCTTGGTTACCCCGTTGATCACGTACTCGTTGCGGAGCAGGTCGACCGCGACGCTGGCCACGCGTGGCGTCAGGGCTTCGGGGCCGACCTCGCCCCTGGCGGTGGCGCGGGCAAGGATGGTCAGCCAGGGAGCAACACCCACGTTGACCAGTTGGCCATGGATCTCGCGTACCCGGTCCGGGTCGTTCTGGATGTCCGACAGGATCTCGCGGAGGATCTTTCCGGCTGGGGATGACAGGCGGTCGTTGGCACGGTTGAGCAGCGCGAGCGCATCTGACCGCAGGTCGCCGGCGTTAGGCGTGTCCTTCGGATCGGTCGGGAGCATCTGCCGGTACGCGGCGACGCTCAACGCGGCCCGGTTGGGCCAGCGCCGATAGATGACGTTCTTACTGGTGCCCGCGCGAGCAGCGACGGCATCCATGGTCAGGTTCGAATAGCCGACCTCGGCCAGTTCCTCGGCGGCTGCTTGCAGGATCGCCCGTTCCAATGCCGCGCCACGCCGACGTGTTTTCTTGCCCTGGTTGACGTCACCGCCCTGGTCCTCGGCCACGCTTCCCTCCCGATTAAGAACTAAGAGTATCTTACATCACTCGTCATTGCCGCCCGCCCTGGCCGGCAATACGATACTGCTCGTATCCTACTCGAATGTGGGGGCGTGATGGACAAACGTAAGCTCTTCGTGGGGCTGCTGTGGGATGTCGGTTTGCCGGCCGTCGTCTTCTACGTGTGCCAGGCACTCGGCGTCGACACCGTGCTGGCGCTGGCCGCCGGCGGACTGGCAGCCCTGATCCGGCTCGGTTGTGTCGCTACCGTCCGGCGCCGGCTGGACGGCCTCGCAGCTCTCGTGGGCGTCACCTTCGTGCTGCTGCTCGTCGTATCGTTGCTCACCGGTAATCCCCGGATACTGTTGGCCAGGGAGTCAATCCTGTCCGGCGCCGCGGGCCTGCTCCTGGTGGGCTCCTGCGTGATCGGCCGGCCGGTCCTGTACATCCTTGGCCGACGCCTCCAACCCGGCAAGGATGAACTGCTGGCGCAATGGGACGAGCGCTGGCGGACCCAGCCCGCCTTCCGCCGGCACTTCGTCCTGCTGAGCGCGGTGTTCGGGGCCGTACTGCTCACCGAGTCCGCCGTCCGGCTGCTCCTCATCTACCTCCTGCCCATCGACGTTATGGCCGACCTGTCAACGCCGCTGCACGTCGGCACCATCGCACTTCTGGTCGGCTGGGCGTTGTGGTACCGCGGCCGGCGCCAGCGTGCCATGCCGACCGGCAGCCTCACCCCACCGACCCGTTCGGAGCGGCCCCGTGCGCGGTAGGGGAATCAACTACGACACCGGTGCCCGCCTGGCGAACGGGTGGACACGCAAGGCGTTCGACTCCTCGACGGTGCGGCGCGAAATGCAGGTCATCGCGGGCGACCTGCACTGCACCGCCGTCCGGATCTCCGGCAGCGACCCGGGCCGGCTGACGACCGCGGCCGAACACGCGGCCGAGGCCGGACTCGAGGTGTGGTTCGCCCCGTTCCCGTGCGACCTGACCACTGAGCAGATGCTGCCACTGTTCGCCGACTGCGCCGCCCGCGCCGAGGACCTTCGCCGGCACGGCGCCGACGTCGTCCTAGTCGCCGGCGGTGAGCTGAGCGTCTTCGCACGCGGGTTCCTGCCCGGCGACGACCTGTTCGCGCGCACGGCCCTCCTCCTCACCCCCAGGCCCGATCTACGGAGCCTGCTCGGTACCGTCCCGGCCCGGATCAACGCCTTCCTGACCGAGGTCGTCGGCACCGTCCGCGCTCAGTTCGGCGGCAAGGTCACCTATGCCTCCTTGCCGTTTGAGCATGTGGACTGGTCGTCCTTCGACTACGTCGCGGTCGACGCCTACCGTGCCGCGCACAACGTCGACACCTTCCGTCAGGAGATCCGAGACCTGCACCGCCACGGCCGTCCGGTGGCGGTCACCGAGTTCGGCTGCTGCACCTATCGTGGCGCCGCTGACCGGGGCGCACGAGGTTGGCTAATCGTCGACCGCGACCACGAACCATGGCGGTTGGACGGCGACCACCAGCGGGACGAAGCCGGGCAGGCCGCCTACCTCCGTGACCTCCTGCACGTCTTCGAGCAGGAAAAAGTGGACAGTGCCTTCTGGTTCACCTTCGCCGGCTACAGGTATCCCCACCACCCCGACCCCCGGCACGACCTCGACCTGGCCTCCTACGGGGTCGTCAGGCTCAGCCCGGACATGAGCTGGGAACCGAAGGCATCCTTCCATGCCCTCGCCGCCGAGTACCGCAACGGCAGCAGGCACTAGAGAACCTATTCCACGCCCTTCCAGAAAGCTCTCGTGATCGGAGAACCATGATCATTCGTTTGGCCGCCATCGGTGCGGCGCTTGTCGCCGGAGGGCTAATCAACGTCGGCGGGTTCGGAAAGATCACCGTCCCGCTCGGCGTCGTCGTACTGTTGAGCAGCGGCATTCTCTGGCTCGTGCGCCGCCGGGGATCGTCGACGCGTCGCTGAATCGCCAGGGCCGCGGCCGCGGGAGCGGGTAGCCGGAGCCCCTTTGAGGTGCGGTTACGCGGCGGCTGGGACACGGTCGAGGAAGCCGTACACCTGGCGCAGCCGTCCCTCGTCGTCGGTGACCGAGTCAGCGTGAGCAGGCCGCCGGTGAGGTCGAGGGGATGCTTGATGCGCACCCTCTTGCCGAGGTCCTGACCTCCATGCCCGGCATCGGGGTCAGGACCGGCGCCCGGATCCTGCTCGAAGTTGGCGACGCCTCCGCCTTCCCCACCCCCGGCCACCTGGCCGCCTACGCTGGCCTGGCTCCCGTCACCCGCCGCTGCGGCAGCAGCATCCCCGGGGCGAACACCCGCCCAAGGGCGGCAGCAAGCAGCTCAAACGCGCGTTCTTCCTCGCCGCGTTCGCTGCTCTGTCGGGTTTTGACCAAACCCGTGGGGACACCCCCGGCGGTCAGCCCGCCCGCAGCGTGATCACGCCCAGCAGGTCGTCGACGAAGGTCACGCTCGCGGCGTCCGGCGGGGTCACCTGCACGTACGCGAGCGTGGTGCCGCCGGCGAGCAGGGCGGCGGCCTCGACGATGACCGACTTGCCGGCCGGGCACGCGGCGTACCGGGCGATGGTCCACTCGACGTCCGCCGGGCGGATCGTCCGCACCGGGTCGGCGCGGCACTGCGGGTGCGTGTGCTCGGCGAGGAAGTCGGCGGCGTCCGTGGCCGCCCCCCGGCTGTCGGACAGGCCGATGAACGCTCCCGGCACGTCGGGGTCGGTGACCCAGTGCGCCGGATCGGGTGAGATCACCATGGCGGGCGCCAGGCCGCCGCCGGGTGCCGGGCGTCCCGCCCAGCCGGCACCCTCCGCGCGCCATCCGGGCGGCAGGCGTACGCTGATCCGCCCGCTGGCGTCGGTGGCCACCGGGGCGGGACGGTCCCGCCAGGTGTCGATTGCCGCCGCTCCCGCCGTCACGACAGCGGCCAGGACCAGCGCGGCGGCAGCCGTCCGCCGGTAGCTTCCGCGTCGCCGCCGACGCTCGGGTCCGGCGCGGGAGGTAGCCGCCTCAGCCAGGGCTCGCGCGAACGCGTCCGCGTTGCGGTACCGGCCGGCGGGAGCCGGCGCGGCGGCCCGGGTCAGGACGGCGGCCACGCCCGGCGGCGGGCCGGCGGGGCCGAACAGCCGCAGGCCGAGCCGGCCCATCCCGTACACGTCGGCCCGCTCGTCGACGGTCGACGACGGGTCGTCCTGCTCGGGAGCCATGTAGCCGGGGGTTCCGGCGCGGGCGGTGAGCCCGGACGCGGCGGCCATCGCCTTGGCCAGGCCGAGGTCGGCGACCACGATCCGCCCGCCCGACCATGCTCCGGCGTCGGCGATGGGCACGGCGGGCGGCTCGACTGGTGCGTGATCCCCGGTGGTGGCGGGGGTGGTGTCGCCCGGTCGCGGCAGGCAGAGCAGCACGTTTCCAGGGGTCAGGTCTCGGTGCACGATGCCCTGCGTGTGCAGGTCGGCGACCGCGGCGGCCACCTGCCCAAGGATGCGCAGCGCCGTGTCCGCGGGGACGTCCCCGGTCTCCAGCAGGTCACGCAGGCTTCCACCGGTGGCCCACTCCATGACGATGTACGGCCGCCCGTCGGCCAACTCGCCCACCGTGTGCACGCGGATCAGCCGGGGGCTGTCGACCCGCCGCAACAGCCGGGCCTCCAGGCCGAACCGTTCCCGGATTCGCAGGTCGTTGGCCCAGTTCTCGGCCAGCACCTTGATCGCGACCCAGTCCCGCAGCCGGGGGTCGAAACCGAGCCACACCGTGGCGAACGCGCCCGCGCCCAGCAGGCGCTCGATCCGGCATCCGCCGATCTCGACCGGTCGTGCACCGGAGGGTGGTTGCACACGTGCACGCTACCCGCCACCGTCTGCTGACGCGCCCCGCCGCAGCGACGGTGTGGGCGTGGCCCGGTGCCGCACCGGGCCGACCGGCCGACCGCGCGGGCGGCGCGGTCGGCGCGGTCGGCCCCGGCTCGGCGGGATGGGGCAGGCGGTCAGGTACGGGACAGGGCGCGGTCGCTGACAAAGGACTGGAGACCGAACTGGCGGGCGCGACGTTCGGCGAAATCGGTCAGCCCCGGGCTGTCGGCGTAGTCCAGGCTGTACAGGTCCAGCTCCAACTGCAGCAGTTGCTCGGCGATCTGGGCGTGGAACTCCAGCACGTCCGGCGGCCACGGAGCGTACCCGTCGGCGGTCCAGCGGGCCGAGAACGACTCGAAGACGATGCCGTCGACGATCTCGGCCAGCCGGGGCAGCATGCCGAATCCGCGGTTGGCCAGCAGGTACGCCGGTTTGGCTTCCTCCCGCACGGCGGCGATCAGGGTGAGCAGGTGCGGCACGTCCTCCGGGTGGGTCAGCTCGACGTTGAGCGTGTCCAGGAAGAGCCCGGCGAAACCACGGGCGATCGCCGCCTTCGCCGCGCCGACCACGTGCGCCACCCAGAGCGGATGGTCGACGTGGACGAACGCGCCACCCCAGTCCGGGTTGCGTTCCCGGCGCTGCCAGGGCGCGGGTGGGCCCTGGTCTTCCGACAGCGACAGGTAGCCGAGGGTCTGCACGCCCTGCTCGGCGAGGTGCCGCAGCTCGGCGGCCTGGTAGAAGGTCGGTTGCAGGACCACCCGCAGATAGCCGGCGAGGTCGGCCATCCGCCCGTCGCCGTAGTAGAAACAGATGGGGCGTCGGCTCATCACGGCCCCCCGTGCTCTCGGTACCAGGAGAAGGTGGTCCGCACGCCCTGCTCCAGGCTGACGGCCGGCTCGTAACCCGTCAGCGCGCGCAGCCGGGACAGGTCCGGGCAGCGGCGGGCGACCGAACCGGGCGGCGCCGCCGTCGCCTCGATGGCCGGGCTCACCCCGGCCACGCTGAGCACCAGCTTGGCGAGGTCGCCGATGTTGGTCTCCTCGCGGTCGTTGCCGATGTGCACGATCTGCCCCGCCGCGGCCGGGTTGCCCATCAGCCGCAGCATGGCCTCGACCGCGTCGTCCACGTGGCAGAACGCCCGGAACTGGTCGGCGCCGGGGACGGGAAACGGGTCGGCGCCGCGCAGCGCGCGCAGGGACATCTCCGGGATGACGTGGTCGGCGCCCATCCGCGGGCCGTACACGTTGTGGAAGCGGCCGATCACGGTCTCGAAGCCCCGGGCCCGGGCGGTGTGCAGGAACGCGGCCTCGCCGAGCAGTTTGCTGGCCGCGTAGGCGAACCGGGGTGCGGTGATGTCGGAGATCATCGTCGGGACGGTCTCGGGTGTCGGCACCGGCACCACCCCGGCGGTCACGCCCCCGGCGTAGACCTCGCTGGTGGAGGCGAAGAAGACCCGCTCGCCGGGGGCCACCCAGTCGAGCAGGTGCAACGCGACGAGGGTGTTGGTCCGGACCACCCGCGCCGGGTCCTGCTCCACGTTGCGGACGCCGACGACGGCGGCGAGCAGGTAGATCTGGTCCCAGCCCGCCGGCAGGGCGGCCCAGGTGTCCGCGGCGGTCAGATCGGCGGAGACCACCCGCACGGCCGGGTCGCCGCGTAGGCGGTCGAGGTCGGCGTCGTCCCGGCCGCGCGAGAAGTCGTCCACGATCGTCACCTGGTGCCCGTCGGACAGCAGGCGGCGGGCGAGGTGCAGGCCGATGAAGCCGGCCCCGCCGAGCAGGAGGCACCTCATGCCGGCGTCACCTCCCCGGCGGCGACCGATCCGGCGACGGCGGCGGGCGCTGCTGGCGCGGGCGGTAGGTAGCCGAGGCCGGCGTAGCGAATGCCGGCGGCCGTGACCGTGTCGGCGTCGAGAACCCGCCACGAGTCGTAGATGAACGCCGGCCGGCCCCCGCCCAACTGCTCCGGGATGCGGATCGCCCGGTAGTCCGGGTGGTCGTTGATGATCAGGACGGCGTCCGCGTCGGTGAACGCCTTGTCCAGGCCGACCGGCTCGCCGCCGTACTGCCGGATCACGTCGTCGGTCACCATCGGATCGTGGCCGAGGACGGTCACGCCGGCGGCGGAGAAGACCCGCATCATGGTGGCGATCGGGGTGCCGCGCATGTCGTCGGTGGGCGGCCACCCCTTGTACGCCCAGCCGAGCACCGCCAGCCGCGCCCCGTGGCTGCGCCCGCGCGCCTGCGCCAGCATCCGGACCACGGTCTCTCCCACGTGGACCGGCAGGTACTCGTTGAGCTGGCGGGCCTGGCCGACGAGGAACGGGGCGCGGTCGCCCGCACTGTCGATCATGATGTACGGGTCCTTGGAGAGGCAGCCGCCGCCGACGTAGCCGGGCTTGGCGAGGTCCGGGCGGGGGTAGTCGACGTTCGCCGCCCTGATCACCTCCAGGGGATCGAGGCCGTGCCGTTCGGCGATGAGCGCGACCTCGTTGCCGAAGGAGTAGATCAGGTCGGTGTGGCAGTTGTTGGAGAGCTTCACCAGCTCGGCGGTCTCCAGTCCGCTGACCGGGACGAGGGTCTGTGCCAGGCCGCCGAAGAACTCGACCCCGGCGGCGAGGCTGGCGGCGTCCAGGCCGCCGACGACCTGTGGCAGCTCGACGAGTTCCCGCAGCGCCTGGCCCTGGATCGTGCGTTCCGGTGCCATGACCAGCCGGACCTGCTCGCCCCAGGCGGCCCGCAGTTCCGGCAGCACCACCCGCCGGCTGGCGCCGACCGGCACGGTGCTGCGGACCACGACCAGCGTGTCCGGGCGGCAGGTGGCGGCGACCGCGCGGGCTGCGGCGGCCAGGTTCGCCAGGTTGGGCCGGTGGGTGATGTTGTCGACCGGCGTCGACACACTGATCACCGCCACGTCGACGGTGTCACGGGGCAGCTCGGCGCCGACGTGGATGTCCCGGCCGACGCGGGCGGCGAGGATGTCCTCGACGCCGGGTTCGAAGATGTGCGGCCGGCCCCGGGACAGCGACGCCAGGACCGCTGGCGACACGTCCGCGCCGTACACCGTGAAGCCCTTGTCGGCGAGCGCGACGGTGAGCGTGAGCCCCACGTAGCCCAGGCCGACGACCCCGACCTTTGTGCGCATGTCTCTCGTCCTTTCTGCTGGAGGGGTGGTCCGCGACGCGGACCGTCCGACGTGGACTCCCCGGCGGGCCGCCCACGTCGGCGCGGCTCAGCCGCAGGGGGCGGTGAGCCGGTCGAGGGCCCGGACGGTGACCGTGCCGGCGAACCGTTCCGCGCGGTACCGGCGGCAGGCCGCCCGCACGTGCTCGGCCCGTACGGCGTAGTCGACGGCGAGCACGAACTTGCCCGCGTCTCGCAGCGCCCGGGTGTGCGCCAGGTTCTCCGCGCACCAGTCCCGGGCGCACGGTTCGTCCATGGCCAGGTAGAAGAGTTCCTCCATCGCGATGCCGTCGATGGCGGCGGGGTAACCCGGCTGCTCGCGCAGTTCGGGGGAGTTCTGCGGGACGATCAGAAAGCCGGGGCGCCGGGCCTTGGCGTAGGTGCTGATCCGGACGATCAGGGCGGTCATCTCGGCGGCGAGTCGGGCCCGGTCGCGACCCCGGGTGTGGGCGAGGGAGATCTCCTCGTACGCCAGCGGGGTGTCCAGGTAGACCCCGTCGAAGCCGGCGCGCAACGCCTGGTCCACCCGGGGTTTCACCACGAGGTCCCACCAGCGGGGATCCCAGTAGTGCACGAAGTACTCGCCCGGCCAGTCCGGCCACTCGTTGGCCAGCAGGTCCGGCGCGGTCCGGCGGATGACCGGGTACTCCGGGCGGAAGTCCTCCAGGCTGCCGATCTCGAAGTACGCCAGCACCCGCTTGCCGCTGCGGCGCAGCGCGCCGATTTCGGCGGCGGTGAACCAGTCGGTGTCCGCGTCGCGGGCCAGGTCGATGACGGCGAGCTGGTACGGGCCGCGGGCCAGCGCGTCGAGCCGACCGCCGGCGTACCCCTGTAGCTGGTACGCCCAGGTGGTGATCGTCCTGCCGGCTGGCGGTGTGCCGACAGCGCCACCGGGTGCGGCGGTGGCCGGGCCGCTGGGCCGCGCCCCGGACCCGGCGGTGTCAACC
>NZ_SMKN01000234.1 GCF_004348675.1 Micromonospora sp. KC606
CCGCAGCCCTCTGACCCACCCCCGGCGCGGGAAGGTGGGCACGGGGGGTGGAAACGGGACGGGGCCCGCGGCGTCAGCCGCAGGCCCCCGTCGACGTCGTGGTGCTGCTCAGTGCTTCTCGTCCTGGCTCGGGTGAGCGAAGTTGAGGTGCTCCGGGGGCAGCGGGAAGGTCACGTCGTCACCGAATGGCGACGGCGCCGCCGCCCGGTCGAAGGTCAGCTCCGTCAGCGGCAGCTTGCCGCTGGCGTCCACCGCCGGTGCGGTCGGGTGCGGGACCTCGCGGTGCCAGTTCACGCCCTTCTGGGCCTGCACCTCGGCACCCGGGTCGCCCGAACCCCCGGCGTGCGAGTGGACCCCAGCCTGACGAGCGCCGCTGTGCACCACGGACTCCTTCCCCGCGTTGCTCGCGGTGCTCTGGGGCTGCTGACCCCGACGGAAGATCTTGCTACCAAGCCACACGAGGGGATCGTACCTGCGGTCGACGACCCGCTCCTTCATGGGGATGATCCCGTTGTCGGTGATCTTGATGTGCTCGGGACAGACCTCCGTGCAGCACTTCGTGATGTTGCAGAAGCCCAGGCCCTGCTCCGCCTGGGCGTACTCCCTGCGGTCGGTCCTCGCGTCCAACGGGTGCATGTCCAGCTCCGCCGCGCGGATGAAGTACCGCGGGCCGGAGAACGCAGGCTTGTTCTCCTCGTGGTCGCGGATCACGTGGCAGACGTTCTGGCACAGGAAGCACTCGATGCACTTGCGGAACTCCTGCGAGCGCTCCACGTCGACCTGCTGCATCCGGTAGTCGCCCGGTGCCACGCCCTCCGGCGGGGCGAAGGCCGGGGTCTCCCGCGCCTTCTCGTAGTTGAAGGAGACGTCGGTGACCAGATCCCGGATGACCGGGAAGGTGCGCAGCGGCGTCACCGTGACCGTCTCGTCCTCGGTGAAGGTGGACATCCGGGTCATGCAGCTCAACCGCGGCTTGCCGTTGATCTCCATCGAGCAGGAGCCGCACTTGCCCGCCTTGCAGTTCCAGCGGCAGGCCAGGTCCGGCGCGTCGGTGGCCTGCAGCCGGTGGATCACGTCGAGGACCACCTCGCCCTCGTTCACCTCGACCGTGTAGTCGCGCAGGTCGCCGCCGTTCTCGTCGCCCCGCCAGATGCGGAACCGTCGCTTCGCGCCCGGCTTGCCGGCCGGGGAACCGTTGTCACCCATCCTCAGCGCTCCTCCTCGGTGAGGGCGTCGAACTCCGCGAGCTCCTCGTCGGTCAGGTACTTGGCCAGCTCGGCGCGGTCGAACAATGCGACCAGCTCCGGCCGCATCCGCGGCAGCGGCTTGTGCGTCAGACGGACGGTGTCGCCGTCCAGCGCGCAGACCAGATTCACCCGCCGCCACTTCGGGTCCATCGCCGGGAAGTCCTCCCGGGTGTGCCCACCGCGGGACTCCTGCCGCTCCAGCGCCGCCATCGCGGTGCACTCCGAGACGACCAGCATGTTGCGCAGGTCCAGCGCCAGGTGCCAGCCCGGGTTGTACCGCCGGCCACCGCTCGCGCTGACCTTGGTCACCCGCTCGCGCAGCTCCGCGAGCCTGCGCAGGGCATCCTCGAGCTCGCCCGCACGCCTGATGATCCCGACCAGATCCCCCATCACCACCTGGAGATCCTGCTGGAGGGTGTACGGGCTCTCGCCGGTGTCCCGTTGCAGGGGCGCGAGCGCCGTCTCCACCGCGGCCTCCACCGCGCTGATCGGCACCTTCGGGCGGGAGGCCAACTGCTCGGTGTACGACGCCGCGTGCCCACCGGCCCGCTTGCCGAAGACCAGCAGGTCGGACAGCGAGTTGCCGCCGAGCCGGTTGGAGCCGTGCATGCCGCCGGAGACCTCCCCGGCGGCGAAGAGCCCTCGCACCGCCCCCGCCGCCGCCCCGGAATCCGGGTCCACCTCGACGCCGCCCATCACGTAGTGGCAGGTCGGGCCGACCTCCATCGGCTCCTTGGTGATGTCGACGTCGGCCAGTTCCTTGAACTGGTGGTACATCGACGGCAGGCGACGGCGGATCTCCTCGGCCGGCTTCCGGGAGGCGATGTCCAGGTAGACGCCGCCGGCCGGCGTACCCCGACCGGCCTTGACCTCGCTGTTGATAGCGCGGGCGACCTCGTCGCGGGGCAGCAGCTCCGGCGGACGCCGGTTGTTGTCCGGGTCGGAGTACCAACGGTCCGCCTCGGCCTCGTTGTCCGCGTACTGCTTGCGGAACACGTCCGGCACGTACTCGAACATGAACCGCTTGCCCTCGGAGTTCTTGAGGACACCGCCGTCACCGCGGACCGACTCGGTGACCAGGATGCCCTTCACCGAGGGCGGCCAGACCATGCCGGTCGGGTGGAACTGGAGGAACTCCATGTTGATCAGCGTCGCCCCGGCGCGCAGCGCCAGCGCGTGCCCGTCCCCGGTGTACTCCCACGAGTTCGAGGTGACCTTGTACGACCGGCCCACGCCGCCGGTCGCCAGCACCACCGCCGGCGCCTCGAAGAGGACGAACTCGCCGGACTCCCGGTAGTAGCCGAACGCGCCGGCGATCCGGTCTCCGTCGAGCAGCAGCTCGGTGATGGTCGTCTCGGAGAAGACCTTGATCCGGGCCTCGTAGTCGCCGAGGTCGCGCCTGTCCTCCTGTTGGAGGGAGACGATCTTCTGCTGGAGGGTGCGGATCAGCTCCAGGCCGGTCCGGTCGCCCACGTGCGCGAGCCGCGGGTACTCGTGGCCGCCGAAGTTGCGCTGGGAGATCTTCCCGTCCTTCGTGCGGTCGAAGAGCGCGCCGTACGTCTCCAACTCCCAGATCCGCTGCGGCGACTCCTTGGCGTGCAGCTCGGCCATCCGGAAGTTGTTGAGGAACTTGCCGCCACGCATGGTGTCGCGGAAGTGCACCTGCCAGTTGTCCCGGCTGTTGACGTTGCCCATGGCGGCCGCCGCGCCGCCCTCGGCCATCACCGTGTGCGCCTTGCCGAACAGCGACTTCGAGATGATCGCGGTCTTCCGGCCGGCCAGCCGGGCCTCGATCGCCGCGCGCAGGCCGGCGCCGCCGGCTCCGATCACGACGACGTCGTAGTGGTGTCGTTCGATGCGAGTGGTAGTGGTCATGTCCAGGCGCCCTCTAGTTGATGAACCGCAGGTCGTCGATCCACTCGGCCGCGACCGCCATGACGTAGAAGTCGGTGAGGGCGAGGGTGCCGAGGGTGATCCAGGCGAGCTGCATGTGCCGGACGTTCAGCTTGGACACGAACGTCCAGGCCCGGTAGCGCACCGGGCTCTTGGAGAAGTGCTTGAGCCGGCCGCCGACGATGTGCCGGCAGGAGTGACAGGAGATCGTGTACGCCCACAGCATCACCACGTTGCCGAGCAGGATGATGTTGCCCAGCCCGAACCCGAAGCCCTTCGGGGAGTGGAAGGCGAGGATCGCGTCGTAGGTGTTGATCAGCGAGATGATCGCCGCCGCGTAGAAGAAGTAGCGGTGCAGGTTCTGCCCGAGCAGCGGAAACCGGGTCTCGCCGCTGTACGCCTGGTGCCCGTCCGGCACCGCGCACGCCGGCGGCGACAGCCAGAACGACCGGTAGTACGCCTTGCGGTAGTAGTAGCAGGTCAGCCGGAACAGCAGCAGGAACGGCAGGGTCAACGCCGCGTCCGGGATGATCCACCAGCCCGGCAGGAACTGCCCGAAGTGTGACGCGCCCTCGATGCACCGATCGGTCACGCAGGGGGAGTAGAACGGGGTCAGGTAGTGGTAGTCCGCCACCCAGTAGTTGTTGTGCATGAAGACCCGTACCGTCGCGTACGCCACCCAGGCGGTGAGGCCGACGACGGTCAGCAGTGGGGCGAGCCACCAGCGGTCGGTACGCAACGTCTTCGCCGCGAGGGCGGCGCGTGGTCGCGCCCCCCGCGGCTGGGTGGCCAACGTCGTGGCCGACTTTGCTGTCATTCGAGTCGTCTCCCTGACGGAGCCCTCACGGGCGGCGGATCACATTCGTGCCGGTCAGCGGACCGGCCAGACCGCGTCCGCTGCGACGTCTTGCGCACACCAACGACCGCACCGGCATGTCGGCGCAGCTAAGTGACACACGTTACGCCGATCTTCACGGTCCGGCCGCGCAACGCAGTGTCCCGTGTGTCCCGGAGGTTGGAAAGACCCGGACCATGATCAATGTCCGGCCGGTTGTCGCCGCACCCTCCGAGGGAGGGCGGGCCGACGCCCCCGGGGCCGCCTACAGGTGGCGGCGGAGGAAGTCCAGCTCCAGGCGGAGCAGCCGCTCCGACACCCCGTCCGCCGCCAGGTGGGTCGCTCCGGTCAGCGGCAACACCGCGTGCGGACGGCCGGTGGCCAGCATCGCCGCCGAGAGCCGCAGCGTGTGCGCGGCCAGCACGTTGTCGTCGGCCATGCCGTGCACCAGCAGCAACGGCCGGGCCTGCTCCGGGGCGACCACCGGCTCGGCGGCCAGCTCCACCAGCGAGTGGTGACCGTAGATGTCGATCCCGTCGTCCGGCATCCCCAGGTAGCGTTCGGCGTAGGCGGTGTCGTACAGGGACCAGTCGGTGACCGGGGCGCCGGCGATCCCGCACCGGAACAGCTCCGGATGGCGCAGCACCGCCAGCCCGGCCAGCCAGCCCCCGAACGACCAGCCGCGCACCGCCACCCGGTCCAGGTCCAGATCCGGGTGCTTGCCGGCGAGCGCGGTCAACGCGTCGACCTGATCAGCGAGGATCACGTCGGCCAGCCGCCGGTGGACCGCCTTCTCGAACGAGGGCGCGACACCCGGCGTACCCCGGTTGTCGATCGTCACCACCCCGAAGCCCTGGTCGGCCCACCACTGCCGCTCCAGCCAGGCCGCCCGGGCGGCCACCACCTCCTGGTGACCGGGGCCGCCGTAGATGTCCAGCAGCACCGGCAGTCGGGTGCCCTTCACGTGGTCGGTGGGGTACAGCACCCCGGTCGGCAGCCGGCGGTCGGTCACCCGGACCAGCGTCGGCCGAGGGGCGTACGGCGGGGTGGCGGCCAGCGAACGCAGCCGGGCGACCTCCCGGTCGCCGCGCCACACCGACCAGCTGGTGCCCGGGTCGTCCAGGGTGGCGGTGCCGACCACCAGCACGTCCCCGCCGACGGCGGCGGTGTGCCAGCCCGGCGTGCCGCTCATCCGGCGGGCGTCCACCCCGCCGCCGATCGTGGTCCGGACCCGGTACAGGTGGCGCTGGCTCGGCTCGCCCTCGCTCGCCTCGACCAGCAGGTCGGCCGGGCCGCCGCCGGTCGGCAGCCGCCCCACCACCCGGCGTACGTACAGCGACGGCGGGGTGAGCAGGGTGCCGTCGGCGAAGAGGCAGCGGGCATCGTACCCGTCGTGGGCCAACTCGCCGCCGACCAGCACCCGGCCGTCCGGCAGGTGCGCCGGCGTGCCCGGGATCGGCTCCACCCAGCGCGGGTCGGCCAGCTCGGCGTGCACCTGCGTCTCACCGGTGCGCGGGTCGACCGCCAGCACCAGGCCGTGCTGCTGGGATCGGCGCAGCACCGTGATCAGCGGCCCTCCGCCATCGGCCCAGGTCACCGCAACCAGGTAGGGGTAGGTCTCCCGGTCCCAGTGCACGTCGACCCAACCGCCGTCGAGGTCGAGCAGGTGCAGGCTGACCTCGGCGTTCGGGCCGCCCGCCCGGGGGTACGCGACGCTGGACGGCGCGGTCGCCGGGTCGGCCGGGTCGTGCAGGTACCAGCGCGGCAGCCGGCTCTCGTCGACCCGGGCGGCCAGCACCGACCGGCCGTCCGGGGCCCACCAGTAGCCGCGGAACCGGTGGAACTCCTCGGCCGCCACGTGCTCGGCCAGCCCCCAGGTCGCCCCGGAGTCCTCCCCGGCCAGCACGTTGTCGGTGCCGTCGGGCTCGATCACCCGCAGCTCGCCGCGGCGGAGCCCCTCGGCGGCGTCCGTGACGTACGCCAGCCGCTCGCCGGTCGGGTCGGGCCGCGGATCGACCACCGGCCCGGCGGTGCTCACCTCGACCACGTCGCCGTGCACCAGGTCGGCCCGGAACAGCCGCCCGGCCAGCGGGAAGACCGCCACCCGACCCGCCGCGTCCAGGGCGTACGAGCCGATGCCGGCGCTGCTCACCCGCTGCCGCTCGCGCAGCGTCCGCTCGCCCGGGGAGAGCACCGCCGGGTCGTCCCCACCGAGCAGCGCGGCCGGGTCGGCGACCAGCCGTTCCTCGCCGGTGGCCACCTCCAGCGACCAGAGCGCCTCGGCCGGATCCTCCGGACCGCCCGAGCGGAGGAAGACCACCCGGGAACCGTCGTCCGCCACGGTGACGGCGCGCGGCGCCCCGTGGCTGAACCGACGGGTACGGGCGGCCAGCTCGGGAAAGTCCACGCTTCGGATCGTAGGGGCGGGGCCGGCGTGATGTGGCCGACCTGAGCTGACGCGTAACCGTCGGCGGGCCAGAACCGCCGGATAGAGTGACGCACGTGACGACGCTGCCCGACCGACGCCTGTTGCTGGTCCACGCGCATCCCGACGACGAGTCGATCGGCACCGGGTCGACGATGGCCCACTACGCCGCCGCCGGCGCCCACGTCACGCTGGTGACCTGCACCCTCGGCGAGGAGGGTGAGATCCACGTACCGGAGTTGGCCCAGCTCGCCGCGGCCGGGGCCGACCAGCTCGGCGGCTACCGGATCGGCGAGCTGGCCGCCGCCTGCGCCGCGCTCGGCGTCACCGACCACCGCTTCCTCGGCGGGGCCGGCCGCTACCGCGACTCCGGCATGATGGGCTTGGCCACCAACGACCATCCCCGCGCCTTCTGGCAGGCCGACCTGGACGAGGCCGCCGGGCATCTGGTGGAAATCATGCGCGAGGTCCGCCCACAGGTCATGATCACGTACGATCCGAACGGCTTCTACGGCCATCCCGACCACATCCAGGCCCACCGGGTGGCGATGCGGGCGCACGAGCTGGCGTCCGCCGAGGGCTGCGCGCCGGCCAAGGTCTACTGGACGGCGATGCCGCGCGGCGTGCTCGAAGCCGGCATGACCCACTTCATCGAGGCGTCGGACAACCCCTTCGCGGGCATCAACAGCGTGGACGAGCTGCCCTTCGGCACCCCGGACGACCAGATCGCCGCCCGCGTCGACGCCACCGAGCAGCACGCCGCCAAGGAGGCGGCGATGCGTGCCCACGCCACCCAGATCCCGGCCACCTCGTGGCTCTACTCGATCGCCGGCAACTTCGGCGCCGAGTTCATGGGTGTGGAGTACTTCACCCTCGCGATCGGGAGGAAGGGCCCCGGGTCGGGCCCGTACGGCTGGGAGGACGACCTCTTCGCCGGCCTGACGACGGCCGGGCCGGACGTGTCTCCGGCCACCGCGGCCGGGCCGGACCTGTCCCCGGGCACGACGGCCGGGCCGGACGTGTCTCCGGCCACCGCGGCCGGGCCGGACGTGTCTCCGGCCACCGCGGCCGGCCTCCGGTGACGCTGCCCGCCGCGCCGATGCCGCTCGTCGAGGAGGAGACCGCTCCGCCGCCGTCGAGCACGGCGCACCGCCTGCTCGACCTCGGTCTGCGGGCGGCCGGTGGGATCGTCTCGGTCTCTGGCGGGATGCTCGCCGCCGTGCTCGGGCTGGTGCTGGCCCCGGTGCGGGTGGATGGTCGCCTGATCGGTGTTGCGGTGCCGGTGACCATCGCCGCCGCGATCGTGCTCAGCTGGTTCGCGTACGCGACGGTCGGCCGGAAGTGGGCGCTGGCGCTGCCCGCGCTGCCCTGGTTCGCGTTGACGGCGGTGGCGGCCGTTCGGACGGCCGAGGGCGACCTGCTGCTCACCGGAGACAACTGGGTCGGCCTGGCGACGATCGCCACCGGTGCGATGACCTTCGCGGTGATGGCGTTCCGGCGGATCCTCAGCCCGCCGCAGGGCGGTCACCAGGGGTGATGGCGGCACACCGGCTGTGGTGGTAGACATTCCTGCCAGAAGGCCCGCCGTGGGGGCGGGCGGTACGGCGGGAGGCGTGCGATGAGGGATCGGTGGCGCGCGGTCGGTGTCCTGGCGGGAGCGCTGTTCGCGGTCAACATGGTGGCTCGGCTGATCATCAAGCTCGGCTTCGACGGGAACGACACCGCCGCCGACCGGGTTTCGCTCGGCATGTTCGTGGTGATCGGGACGATCCTCGCCGCGGTGGTCTTCGTGCAGGGTCGTAACCGCCCGGCCGGGGCGTGGGGCGCCGACATGGGCGCGGCGGTGGTGTTCGCGCTGGTGTTGACCGTGCTGGTCGGGCCGCTGCTGGTCGGCGACAACCCGTTCGGTGGGGGCGCCGGGCTGTTCTTCGCCCAGATCTGGCTCTACCTGCTGGCCGCCGGCGCCGGCGTGGCCATCGGCTACCTGGTGCTGACCGCGCTCGGCCTCGATCACCGTTCCCAGCAGCTCAAGCGGTACGCCGAAACCAAGGCGGCGAAGCCGCGCCGAGTGGTCCGCCGCTGACCTGTCCCGAGGTGGTCCGTTGCTGGCCTGTCCCGGGGCCTGCTGCTGGCCTGTCCCAGGATGGCCTGCCGCTGGCCTGCCCTGGGGATCCGCCGCTGGCCTGCCCTGGGGATCCGCTGCTGACCTGCCCCCGGGTGGTTTCTTGGCTGTCCACGGGCGGCCGGTGCCCGCTCCGGACCGCCTGGCGCGACCGGCTGTCGCCTGCGGCGACGATGGCCACGAGTGCGGCCTGGGGCCGCCGGCTGTTGCCTGGCGCGGTCCGGCTGTCGGGCGGCTTCATCCTGGCGGTGATCGACTCCGTTTGCCGCGATCGGTGGTGTTCGGGGAAGGGGATACCGCCAGGCGACGCAAACGGAGTCGATCATCAGGCGGTGGGCGTCGGTGGGCGTCGGTGGGCGTCGGTGGGCGTCGGTGGTTGTGGGGCGGTGGCGGACAT
>NZ_SMKN01000235.1 GCF_004348675.1 Micromonospora sp. KC606
CCCACCGCCCCGGCGGATGCCCGCGATGCCCAGAAGGGACGCCCACCGATGACGTCGCTCGCCGCGCCACCTGGTCGTACGCCCACCACCCCCGCCGGCCCTGACGACCGTCCGGTGGTGCCCGCCGACCGGCGCGGACGCGGGCGGATCGGGCCGGTGGCCGTCGGTCAGCTCGTCCTGGTGGAGGTCTGCGCGGTGGCCGTCTGGGCGGCCGTGGGCGGCCCGGTCTGGCTGGTCGCGGTGGTCGGCGGCCTCGCCGCGCTGGTGCTGGCGGCGACGTTCCTCCGGCGCGACGGCCGCTGGTGGTACGAGGACCTGCTGCTGCGCCGCCGGCTGGGACACCGCCGCGACCAGGCACGGGCGGCCGTCGCGGAGGGGCGGGTCGTCGACCCGCGGCTGGCCGCGCTCACCCCCGAACTCAGCCTGATCGAGCTGACCGAGCGGGGCACCCGGCTGGGCATCGGCCAGGACGGGCGGGGCTGGTTCGCCGCCGTGGTGCTCACCGGGCGGCCCGGGGCGCCGGCCGGCTCCGTGGAGTCGTCCGCCGTGGACCGGGCGCTGCGGGTGCTGGCCGACTTCTCCGGCCCGGTCACCCTCACCCAGGTCGTCTCGCACACCCTGGTCTGGTACCCGGCACCCGGGGCGCCGGCGGCCGCCCACCGTACGGTCTGGGTGGCGTTGCGGCTGTCCGTGCCGGACGCCCGTTCCGAGGCGCTGGCCCGCGGCGGCGGGATGCCCGGGGTGCACCGGACGGTCGCCGCCGCCGTCGGCCGCCTCGGCAAGGCCCTGACCGCGGCCGGCCTCGGCCACCGGGTGCTCGGCCGCGACGAACTGCGCGCCGCGGTGGTCTCCGCCGCCGGTCTCGACCTGGCACCGGCGGCCCCGGCGGAGACCTGGACCGGGCTGCGCGGCGGCGGGTGGACCCAGCGCTGCCTCACCCTGCGGCGGCGGCCGGAGGCGCCGCTCGGCACGCTGGTGGACGCGGTGACCGCCACCTCGGCCCCGTCGCACACGGTCGCCGCGGTGGTGGTGCCCGGGAGCCGGCCGGTGCCGCCACTGCTGCGGGTCGCCGCCCCGGACGGTCACGTCGAGGCCCTGGTCAAGGTGGTACGCGAGGTGGCCCACCGGTGCGGCATCCCGGCCCGGCCGCTGGACGGGCAGCACGGGCCGGGCGTCTACGCCACCACGCCGGTCGCCACCGCGGCCGGGACGATCAGGGTCGGAGATTGACGATCCACCCGTAGAGGCCGCACACCCAGAACGCCAGCGGCACCAGCGAGACGATCAACAGGATCTCGACGATGTCCAGGATCCGGCCCCAGACCGGTGAGATCCGCTTGCCCGCCACGCTGAGTCCGTAGATGAGGCTGATCACCGCGGTCAGCGCCAGACCGCCGACGACCAGCCCCAACCGGGTCGGCAGGGCACCACCGGTGAAGACGGCCCAGGAGGTCAGCGCCAACCCGACGGTGCCGGCGAAGAGCACCGGGGTGCGCTGGGCGCGGCCGATGAAGGGCCGGGCGCGCAGCAGCGACAGCAGCGCCAGCACCAGGCAGAGCAGCACCGCGGGCAGCCCGCCGTCGACGGCGAGCACGACCTGGCCGCCCAGCACGACCAGGGACACCGTCCACAACAGGCCCGAGAGGAACTGGTCAGCCCGCTCGCTCTGCCGCAACACCCGCCGGCCGTCGACCGACTCGGTGTCGGTTTTCAGGTCGTCCGGGCCGGTGGGGATGGAGGGCACCGGGAGCCGGGCCAGCCGGTAGGCGGTCATCGGCAGCGCCGGCAGGGCGGCGAAGGCCACCGTGGCGACGATCGCGGCGGCCGCCGCCGCGCCGACGCCGAAGAGCGACGGCAGAAGCGCGCCGCCGGCGGTCGCGCCGCCGACGGCCACCGCGCCGAGGAACAGCGGCATCCGGTCCCCGACGGCCAACCCGGCGACCGCCCCGAAGAGCACCACGGTCGCGCCGGCGAGCAGCACGTGCGGGCCGGCCAGCTCGGTGAGCCGCCGGTCGCCGGCCAGCACCAGCAGGCCCCCGACGGCGGCGTACCCGATGCCGGTCACGGCCAGCACCGCGCCCGTCCGGCTGTCGCCGGCGGCCCGGGACAGCACCGCCGCGGCCACCACCAGCAGCACGGCCACCAGCAGGGCGGTCGACGCGCCGGGCAGTTGCGGCGGCCCGGCCAGCAACGTTACCGCCGCGCCGAGGCCGAGCGTCACCGCCGCCAGCAGCACCGAGAAGGACCGGGTGGTGGCGACCTGCCAGGTGCCGGGACGTTGGCTGGTGGCGGTCGCGACCGCGTCCACCACGTCGTCGAAGACGATCTCCGGCGTGGCGGCGGCACGGGGATTGAAGTAGAGCACCTCGCCGTCGCGGACCCCGAGCTGGGCGGCGGTGCGGCCACCGTCGAGTGGCGGGCCGCCGAGACGGGACAGCGCCCAACCACCATGCCGTACGCCCTCGTCGGCCAGGTCCTCACCGGCGTACCGGAGCAGGGTCGGCAACAGGTCGGCCAGCGGGACGTCGGACGGGAGCGCGAGATCCATCCTGGTCCGGGGGGCCACGATGGTGACCCGGCTCAGTCCTCCGGTCGCCGATTTCGTCGCCACTGTGGCCTCCTCGTGCTCGGTCAGATCCACCTCGCCCCGGCGGCCCCGCCCCGGCGGGTCCACGACGCCCACGGGAGATTACCTACGATGGCGGGCGCGTACGATGCCCACCCGACGTCTCCGGTCGGTCGCGTACCGCGTCAGGGCCGCTCTTGGGGAGGAGACAGCCGTGAGCACGGTCGTGTTCCGTCGGCTTCCGCGTCAGCCGGGGCCGGCACTGCCCCGCGGCGAGGTGCTCCTGGAGTCCCCTCCGGAACTGCCGGAGCAGACGCCCCGCAGCCTGGGGCAGCTGCTGATGATCCTGCCGATGCTCTGCGGAGTCGGCGCGATGGCATTCCTCTACGCGGGCCGGGGTGGCAGCACCATGACGTACGTCGCCGGCGGCCTGTTCGGAGTGTCCATGCTGGGCATGGCGCTCGGCACCCTCGGCAACGGCAACAACGACAAGGCCGAGTTGAACGCCGAACGGCGCGACTACATGCGGTACCTGGCCCAGATGCGCAAGCGCACCCGGCGGGCCGCCGAGCAGCAGCGGGCGGCGATGACCTGGCGGCATCCCGAACCGGCCGCGCTGTGGTCCATCGCGGCGTCCCGGCGGATGTGGGAGCGGCGGATCACCGAGGACGACTTCGGCGAGGCCCGGATCGCCACCGGGCCGCAGCGGCTCGCGGTGGAGATCGTCCCGCCGGAGACCAAGCCGGTGGAGGATCTGGAACCGATGAGCGCCATCGCGCTGCGCCGGTTCGTCCGGGCCCACTCCAGCGTGCCCGACCTGCCCACCGCGCTGTCGCTGCGGGCGTTCAGCCGGATCGTGCTGCGCGGCGACCGGGAACCGGTGCTCGACCTGACCCGGGCCGCACTGGCCCAGCTGGTCACCTTCCACGCCCCGGACGATCTGATCCTCGCGGTGGTGGCGGCCCCGGATCGGCAGCCGGCCTGGCACTGGGTGAAGTGGCTGCCGCACGCCCACCACGGCGCGCGTACCGACGCCGCAGGCGCCCGCCGGCTGGTCTTCGCCAGCCTGGCCGAGGCCGAGGAGTCGCTCGCCGCAGAGCTGGCCGGTCGACCCCGGTTCGCCCCGGAGGCCAAGCCCCTGACCACCGCCCCGCACGTGGTCGTGGTGATCGACGGCGGGGAGGTCTCGGCGACCTGCCAGCTGATGGGGCCGGGGCTGCTCGGCGCCACCACGATCGACCTGTCCGGCACCGTCCCGCGCGACGCTGGGCGTTGGCTGCTCTGCCTGGACGCCGGGGACGGCAGTTCGCTGGAGCTGGTCCGGGGCACCTCCAGCTCGCGCCTCGGCGCGCCCGACCGACTCAGCGCGGAGGCGGCCGAGGGCCTGGCCCGGCAGATCGCTCCCTACCGGCTCTCCCAGCAGCAGACCACCTCCGACGAGCCGCTGGCCCGCAGCATGGAGCTGCCCGATTTGCTCGGCGTCGGCGATGCCGCCGCCGTCGACGTGCAGCAGACCTGGCGGCCCCGCAGCCACCGGGACCGGCTGCGCATCCCGCTCGGCGTCGGCCCCGACGGCAACGTGGTGGAGCTCGACTTCAAGGAGTCCGCGCACGAGGGCATGGGCCCACACGGCCTGATCATCGGCGCGACCGGCTCCGGCAAGAGCGAGCTGCTGCGGACGATCGTCGGCGCGCTCGCCGTGACGCACTCCTCCGAGGAACTCAACTTCGTCCTGGTCGACTTCAAGGGTGGCGCCACCTTCGCCTCGCTGGACGCGCTGCCGCACACCAGCGCGGTGATCACCAACCTGGCCGACGAGCTGCCCCTGGTCGACCGGATGAGGGACGCGCTCGCCGGGGAGATGACCCGCCGGCAGGAGGTGCTCCGGGCGGCCGGCAACTACGTATCCCGGTTCGACTACGAGAAGGCCCGGGCCGCCGGTGAGTCGCTCGACCCGATGCCCAGCCTGCTCATCATCTGCGACGAGTTCAGCGAGCTGCTGGCCGCCAAGCCGGACTTCATCGACCTCTTCGTGATGATCGGCCGGTTGGGCCGGTCGCTCGGCGTGCACCTCCTCCTGGCCTCGCAGCGGCTGGAGGAGGGGAAGCTGCGCGGGCTGGACACCCACCTGTCCTACCGGATCGGCCTGCGGACCTTCTCGGCGGTGGAGAGCCGCATCGTGCTCGGCGTGCCCGACGCGTACGAGCTGCCGAACGCACCCGGCCACGGCTACCTGAAGACCGACACCAGCACCATGCTGCGGTTCCGGGCGGCGTACGTCTCCGGGCCGTACCGCCCGCCGGGGCAGATCGCTCAGTCGTCCCGGGCGATGGTGCAGCGGCGGATCGTGCCGTACGGGGTGAACTTCGTGCCGGTGCAGGTGCCGCAGACGCCGGTCGAAATGACGCCGGTGGAGGAGAAGCCGGCCGACGGCAAGGCCGTGGCGATGCTGGACGTGCTCATCGACCGGCTCAAGGGGCGGGGCGCCCCGGCGCACCAGGTGTGGCTGCCGCCACTGGCCGAGCCGCCGAGCCTCGTCGACGTGCTGCCGCCGCTGGCGGTGCACTCCACCTTCGGGCTGTGCACCGCGACCTGGCCCGGCCGGGGGCAGCTCACCGTCCCGGTCGGGGTGGTCGACCGGCCGTACGAGCAGCGACGCGACCCGATGCTGGTCGAGCTGGCCGGCGCGGGCGGTAACGTGGTCATCGTCGGCGCGTCGCTGAGCGGCAAGAGCACCCTGCTCCGTTCGATGATCGCCTCGCTGGCGCTCACCCACACCCCCCGCGAGGCGCAGTTCTTCTGCCTCGACTTCGGTGGTGGCGCGTTGCGCAGCCTCGATGGCCTGCCGCACGTCGCCGGGGTGGCCGGCCGGCGGGACACCGAGGCGGTCCGCCGTACGGTCGCCGAGGTGATGGCGGTGCTGGACGACCGGGAGACCCGGTTCGCGCAGCACGGCATCGACTCGGTCGCCAGCTATCGCCGGCGGCGGGCGGCGGGTGAGTTCGCCGACGACCCGTTCGGTGACGTCTTCCTCGTGGTGGACGGCTGGAACACGCTGCGCCAGGAGTACGAGGAGCTGGAGCAGACCATCACCAACCTGGCCAACCGGGGCCTGGGTTTCGGGGTGCACGTGGTGCTGACCGCGGTGCGCTGGGCAGAGGTCCGGATCAACATGCGGGACCTGCTCGGCACCAAGCTGGAGCTGCGGCTGGGTGACCCGAACGAGTCCGAGATCGACCGGCGGGCCGCCGCGAACGTGCCGACCGGCGCGCCCGGGCGTGGCCTCACCCGGGACAAGCTGCACTTCCTCGCGGCGGTGTCCCGTGTCGACAACCGTCGGGACATCGACGACCTGACCGAGGCGTCGGTCAAGCTGGCGGAGCACGTCGCCCGGGCCTGGCCCGGCCAGCCGGCGCCGAAGGTTCGCCTGCTGCCGCGCCGGCTGCCCTTCGCCGAGCTGCTCAAGGTCTCCGACCGATCGGCGCCTGGCCTGCCGATCGGCGTGAACGAGGCCGCGCTCGCCCCGGTGCACCTGGACCTGGCGAACGAACCGCACCTCACGGTCTTCGGCGACGCCGAGTGCGGCAAGACCAACGTGCTGCGGCTGATCGCCCGGGGCATCGTCGAGCGGTACACCCCGGCGCAGGCGCGGATTGTCATCGCCGACTACCGGCGCGGCCTGCTCGGCGCGGTGGAGGGCGATCACCTGCTCGACTACGCACCGTCCAACCAGGTCTTCAGCCAGGGCCTGGGCTCGATCCGCAGCGCCCTGCAGAACCGCCTGCCGGGGCCGGACGTCACCACCGCGCAGCTGCGTGACCGGAGCTGGTGGAAGGGGCCGGACCTCTACATCCTGGTGGACGACTACGACCTGGTCGCCTCCGGTGGCAGCAACCCGCTCAGCGCCCTGCACGAGCTGCTGCCGCAGGCCCGCGACATCGGGCTGCACCTGATCGTCACCCGGCGGGTCGGTGGCATCGCCCGCGCGCTCTACGAGCCGGTGCTGCAACGGCTGCGGGAGCTCGACTCGCCGGGTCTGCTGATGTCGGGCAACCGGGAGGAGGGTGCGGTCTTCGGCACGCTGCGCCCCAGCCCGCAGCCGCCCGGTCGGGGCACCCTGGTGCGTCGGCGGGACGGCCAGCAGCTCATCCAGACCGCCTGGGTCGAGCCGGTGTGATCCACGGTGGTCGTGGCTCGGGCCGTCCAAGCGGGTGAAACGGGAAGATTGTCGATTGACGGGAGGCCGATCGACGCCGGGGCACCAACCTGTCCACAATGATGTGAGGGGTGGTGTCGACCCGTCCGGGCAGGGCAGCGAGCTCTGGGCGCGGTGGGCTAACGTCTCCAACGAGTGTCCGTCGGTGGGGTGTTGGCCTTGCCGCGGGGGAGGGCGCGGCAGTTCCGCCGCCACAAGATGACGGAAGGGTGTGAAGCATGGCGTTCGAGGTCGAAGCAGCGACTCTGCATACCGCCGCGAGTGACGTGCGGTCCACGCGCAGCGAGGTCGACGGCGAGCTGAAGAAGCTGTGGAACGTGGTCGACGACCTGGCAATCGCCTGGAAGGGGCAGGCGTCCACGGGCTTCCAGTCGCTCATGCAGCGCTGGAACGAGGACACGGCCAAGCTGTTGACGGCGATGGACAACATCGCGGATCTGCTCGACAAGTCGGGTACGACCCATCAGGTCAACGACGAAGAGCAGCAGGCGATGCTGGACAAGTTCCACGCTGCTCTCAACCCGTGATCAGCCGAGACGAGCAGGGGAGGAACTCATGAGCATCAAGGTTGACTACGCGGCTCTCGAGAGCGCCAACCAGCAGATGACCGCCATTTCGAAGACCATCGACGAAAAGCTGGACACGCTGCGGTCGATGCTGTCCAAGCTTCAGTGGGATGGCCAGGACCGCGCCGCCTACGAGCAGCACCAGGCACAGTGGGACGCGGCGGTGCGCGACATCAACCGCATCCTCAACGAGATCGGTGGCGCGGTCGGCATTGCGCGCGAGAACTACGTCTCCACCGAGATGAGCAACGCAGCGGTCTGGGGCTGAGATAATTCGGCCGTCGCGGCTCCGGTCCGGCTCTACCGGGCCGGAGCCGCACTGCTTGGCGGGCAGTCGAGGTCGGGGGAGTTTCATGCGTACGGGGCAGGTTCTCAGGTCCACCGTGGCGGCGGTGGCCGTGCTGGTGGTGGCGGCGGGGGTGGCTCCGCTGCCGGCGCCGACGCCGGCACGGGCGGACACGGTCCGCGGCCTGCAGTGGTATCTGGACACCCTGAAGATCCCCGCGGCGCACAGGATCACCAAGGGGCGTGGGGTGACCGTCGCCGTGATCGACAGCGGGGTCGACCCGAACGTCCCCGACCTGCGTGGCCAGGTGCTGCCCGGCCACGGCATCGGCGCGGACGCGGCCGTCGACGGGCGGACCGACGACGACAAGGTCGCGCATGGCACGGCCATGGCCGGCATCATCGCCGGCAGGGGCGGCGGGGCGATGCGCCAGCTCGGCATCGCCCCGGAGGCGAAGATCCTGCCGATCTCGACCGGCTGGGACACCGACCCGGACGAGGTCGCCAAGGGCATCCGCTGGGCGGTGGACCACGGCGCGGACGTCATCAACATGTCGTTCAGCGGCAGCGGCGCGGGGACACCGGAGCAGGTCGCCGCGGTCCGCTACGCCCTGGAGAAGAACGTCGTCCTGGTCGCCGCCGCCGGCAACACGAAGCAGGGGGACCGCGGGATCGGGGTGCCGGCGAACATCCCCGGCGTGATCGCCGTGACCGGGCTCGGCAAGAACGGCGCGTTTTTCCCCGGCAGCACCAGCGGCCGGGAGGCGGTGCTCGCCGCGCCGATGCAGGACATCATATCGCCGCGGCCGACCACCGTCTCCGCCAACGGGTTCGGCGTGGGCAGCGGCACCAGCGAGGCGACGGCGATCGCCTCCGGCGTGGTGGCGCTGGTCCGCGCGAGATATCCGGATCTGGACGCGGCCAACGTGGTGAACCGGCTGATCCGCACCGCGCAGGACCGGGGCCCGGGGGGCCGGGACGCCGACTTCGGCTTCGGCGCGGTGGACCCGCTCCCGGCGCTGACCCGTTCGGTGCCGGCCGTGACGGCCCACCCGCTGCTGGCCGAGGTCCCGGGTGGCAGCGCCGCGCCGCCCGACGGGTCGCCGCCCGCCGGGTCGGCAAGCAAGGACGACGGCCCGGCCGTCTCGTTCGCGGTGAAGAACACCACCGGCGCGCTGATCCAGGCGGCGCTCTGCCTGCTGGTGCCGGTCGCGGTGGCCATCCTGGTGATCGTCCTGGTGGTCCGCTCCCGCCGCCGCCGGGCCACCCCGC
>NZ_SMKN01000236.1 GCF_004348675.1 Micromonospora sp. KC606
CCCCCGACCCCCGCCCTGGGCGGCACCGTCTCCCCGGGTGCGGACGCAGGAACCCCGTGGACCAGGCGTCCCACCGGCTTGCTCGGTGGGTCACCGACCGGACGTCGAACCCGGATCTCCGCGAACGAGAAGCCGCGAGAGCGGCGTGCCCTGGAGTTGGAGAACGAGTGTGCCGACAGGGTCGCCGGCCAGGGGTACCGGGTTCACCAGAACCCCACGACGCAGGAGGTCGCGGACGCGCGACGCGACACCGGGGATTCCGGGAGGCCGGAGAAGGCACCCGACTTCCTCATCGAGGGGCATGTCTTCGACTGCTACGCGCCCACTGCTCCCGTACCGGCCCGCGCCGTCTGGAGCGCCGTGTCCAGGAAGGTCGACACGGAGCAGACCCAACGCGTGATACTCAACCTCCACGACTGGCGAGGAGACCTCGCCGCCCTGCACAAGCAGTTCCACGACTGGCCCATCACGGGGCTGAAGGAACTGGCGGCGGTGACGCGCGACGGTGCGATCATTCAGATCATTCGGCGAGACTGATGAAGGGGTGCAGATGGCTGTCGAGTACCGGCTGACGCTGGCGGGCGACATCCCGCTGGAACAGGTGGCGGAGCTGGCTGCTCCCGGAGCGGTCGAGACGTCCACGGCGTCCGGCGGCCCGCGGCTCAGCGCCGACCTGAACGACGAGCACGGGTACGTCGTGGACATCACCGGCGGCCGCAACGGCTACTACTGCGCCGAGGACGACGGGGGTTCCCTGTGGCAGTGGGAGCCGGAGACCTATGTCGACGTCAGCTTCTACATGCGCAAGGACACCCTCGCCGACAAGGGCAAACCCCACATGCTGGCGACCGTGGCCAGGATCCTCGCCGGCAGGGCCGAGGACGCGGCCCTGACCCTCAACGGCGACGTGCTGATGCTCACGCGCGTCGCGGGCACCATCCAGAAGCACAACACCGACGGCTGGTACGACGAAGACTACAACAAGATTCTTCACCTCTGACGGGCGTGCGTCCTCAGCTGGACCCACCACAGCCACTCGCCCCTGGTTAACCCGACCGAAGTGCCTCAGCATGCGCGGCCATGACCTCACGCCCGGACGGATAATCGGCGTCACCTTCGATCATGGCCACCGCCTGGGCCCATCTCCAACCCAGCACTTGACATCGAAACCACGGGATGACTGCCGCTTACCGCGCTGCATGGAGCGTGATGTTCCCGGGTGCTGCAGCGCCCGCCCGGCGGTCGACCGGGTTCTCGGGACGGCAGGGTGAAAATGGGGCTGCGGCTGTGCTCGGGCGTGTCTCGCTCATCCACCGCGCCGTACGAAATCCGCCACCGAGGCCGGCAGTTCGTCCTGCGGCATGTCCTCGCAGCCAGGACGGGTGAAGTCGAACAGGAGCACGACGCGGTCGCTGGAGCCGTAGTTCCACGCCTCATGTGTGACGGTGTCGTCGAAGACAAAGGTCTTACCTTCGCTCCACTGCCGGGTCTCGTCGCCCACTCGCAGCGCGCAGTCCTTTGGCACGACCAGCCCGAGATGGGCGCGGTAAACGGTCGTAACCCATCCCTGATGTGGCTTGATGTGGGTGCCGGGAGCCATCCGAGAGAACCCCGCGGTCGTCAGGTGAGGGATCGTCGCCAAAGCGGAGGCCGTGTTCGGGCATGTTTCGAGCGCGTCCTCGATCCGTTCCCCGAAGGCGACAAGGCCGTACACGCTCCAGCCCTGGCCGTACATCTCGCGTTGTACCCACGGCTGATAGGTCTCACGTGGGAGAGCAAGGCATTCATCCCGGATGGTCTCCCACCGTGCCCGAAGATCGGCCAGGAAGGAAAACTGCCGCTGATCCACGAACATGAGAACCCATGATGCACCAAACGTCGGGTGGTTGTGGGCTACGGCGCCGCCTCGTGTAGCCGGTCATGGTGACCCTTGCTCCCACCTCCAGCGGTAGACGCATGCTCATGCCGCCGACCACGCGTTGACTGTTCGGCAACCGTGAGTGTCTGTTACGCGGGATGGCTGCGGCCGCCCGCATTAATTTCCGCGGCGCCGCGAGGCGTAGGAGGACACTGCCTCGATGATCAGGTTCCGGTTTGAGCTGTACCCACTGGACGAGGTGTCGCCGTGGGGCCGCGATCAACCAAGACTGCACTGGTTCGGGCTCACCGAAGGTTGGTTCTGGCTCGAGGCCGGCGGACACCAACTGCTACGCCGGACCCGCCTCGACCACCGGCATCCCTACGTCGACTACTACCTGGCCCGGCTCTGGGAAGACGTCATTGTCCTCCTCCCTGACGTACTAGAGCCGGTGCCTCCTGATTTGCAGCCGTTCATCGCCTCCGATCCCGCGACGTGGGCGTGTGACCCGCTTGCGTTCGTACCCGGCGGGGACGAGGACGCAATCGAGGGGGACGTGGACCCGGATGCGCCCGACCATCCGGTGGTCACGGCCGCGAACTGGCACGGCGAGCACTACCTGGACTTCGGTTATCTCCGAAATGCACCGTATCTACGGTTCTGGCGTACCGTCGGCGACGATCGCGACGAGATCACCGTGGACTGGCGCCACGAGGACGACGGTGAAATCGGCTTCGCTGCTGGCCCGGCCGTCCGGTTCAGAGTCCAGACCGCCGCGTACCTAAAGGCTGTACACACGCTCGATCGGGACTTGATGACCGCGATGCGGCAACGGGTTGAGGAACTGGAACGCGGCGGCGGACCGCCCGGGGTGGACCTTGACCTCCCGGGGTTACGGCGGGAACACGAAGACCGGGCGCGTCGGCTCGCCCTGAACCTGAACCGTTCCCCGAATACCAACTGGGACGCCGTCCGCCAAGGCGCCCGCCGGCTACTCAGTGACGCACGACGGCCTAGCCCAAATCGGAGCGGACCGTAACGTCGGACACGATCGGTGCGCGGATCTGCCGCGACGGGGGCGGGAGTCTGTCGTTGCAGGGGCTGCGGTGGCCATCATGGTCTGTCATGAGGTTCGAGACGCTCGTCATCGTGGAGGTGGTGGGCCGGCCGGCGAGCTATTCGTCGGCAGCCGAGCCTGCGTGGAAGGCTGCGGTCCGCGAGGCGGTCACCAGGAGTGGCTTGGGTCCGTGGGCGGAGCGCTTCTCGGTTCTCGTCGAGTTCCGTACGCCTGAAGCGCGCAGCGCCAACGAGGTGTGGGACCTCGACAACTTGATTAAGCCTACGTTGGATGCGATGGAGGGCGTATTCGGGCTCCGAGAATGGCGCGGACCAGCGCAAGCGGCAGACGACCGCGTCGATCATCTCGAGGCGACCAAGCGCACCGTTCGCAGCGACGAAGTGCCCGGGGCCCGGATTGAGGTTCGGCGCTTGGTTCAGTAGTGCGAGGACGCACTCTGCCGCGACGCGTGCGGCTGAAGTAACGAGGATGACGTCCGCGGTCGAATCAGGGATCGTTATGCGGTGAAGATCGCGGGCGACATGAACGACGGCGAGAACTGGACGGGTGGCTTCTACGGACTCTGCCTGGTACTCGGTGCAGCTGACGATGGCAACATCGAGCGGGCCCTACGGTCTCTGTGGCGCGCCGTCGGCGTCCAGGGCTGCAATGTTCGGCGGGCTGACGGGATCGGATTCGCGGCGGTCGAGCTTGGCGTGGCCGCCCTCCACGAGCATGGTCACGTACACGGGACGCTGATGCTGCCCTCGGGCGCCCGGGTCGTCTGCGGTGGATTCCTGTCCCGGTACGAGGGCCTGGATACCTTGGAGCTTTACCTGCCACTGGGCGCGTTGGCCCGAACCGACTGCCGGATCGGCGGCTACCCCTTCGACGAATCCAGCGGCGTGGAATCGTTGACGTGGCGTAGCGCGCTCGACCGGTGGCTGGCTGACGTCGCCGTTGCCGTATATGCCGACGTGCCGTTCCACCGCGCGCTCATCGGTTTCGAAATCGATGAGGACCGAGACATCACCGTCAACCAGCGGTATGCCGCGGTCCTGTCGCCCCGCGCGGACGGCTTGGAGTACCGCCCCGCCACCGCCTGAAGCGCGACGAGTCGGCGAGTTGCCGACGCGGCCGGTTTGTCGACGTTCCTGTTTGGCAGGCGAGCCGGCGGGTCAATGGCCCTACAGACCTTGCGGGTGTGCGGAGAGCCGGTCCTGGTGTCGACTCCGCAGTGCGTTGCGGTCAGCGGAGGTGGCCAGTACGACGTCCATCCCACCGTCGTACGGGTGATAGAGCCAGCCCAGATCTACGTCATAGACAAGGACATTGCCGATGACGTCGTCCGCCACGCGGCGAAGCAACGGGTCGAGACAGCCCTGCGACCAAGGTGTCTCGCTGGCATAGAGATGCATCCAGCTTTCGAAGCCTGGCTCGTCATCGATGCAGATCCTTGTCCAATACGTTCCGGAGGGGTGTGCCGAGATGGTTTCGGCTGAGCGGCCGGGTTCCTGCGGGGCGGGCTGGGCCGAGTAGCCGGCGGTTATCACCAGCACGGCGGGGCGGGTCACCAACTCCGCCAAGATGGTGTGGTGTCGAGCCAGAACGATGCCGTACTCAGCCTCCGTGTCGGGGTAACGCTTCGAGCCTGGCAAGGCGTGGAACCGCACCCACCGGTCCCGGATCTTCCGCAGTTCAAATGGCAGCTTGGAGCATCCCGGCCACCGTTGATCCCACAACGCCGATAGCCGGGTCGGATCGATCACGACGTCGATCATCAGCCAGGACTCGACATCCAGCAACCTGGCAACCGCTCATGCGCGATGCGCGCATACCTGGCGCAAGGGCGACGGCGTCCCGCACGCGGCCTTGCCGAGCTGAGTGCATGCCTAGAACGAGTAACTTGATCTTGACTTGATGTGCGCGGTGTGTGCTCTCCAGCCGGTGCCACCGTGGGTCAACCGGTGGCAGCACGGGTCACCACGGCCGACCGCCGGTCGCAAGCCGGGGTTCGTGTGCTCCGGGTGTGGTCCTGGGCTGGGAGAACAGGGGTACGGGTGACGCAGGCGAACCTGGGCCACTCCCTGCCACCCCAGGTGAACCCCCAGGTCGCTAGACTAGGCACTCGCGCCCTCGTAGCTCAGGGGATAGAGCATCGGTTTCCTAAACCGTGTGTCGCAGGTTCGAATCCTGCCGGGGGCACCTCGAAGATCAGGAAAAACGCCATCTGAGCTGGCAATACACGCACTGTTCGATCCGAGCAGGTATGCAGCCGTAGGCCACCGGAAGCCGCCGTTTGTCGTAGGTCGCGGAACATACGCGGAATGACCTTGAAGGCGTCTGCCCAGGTCAGCCGGCGGGCATGGGGCAAGATCCGGAACGTCGACCATTAGGCGGGCCAGGCAACGCCGCTCAGAGCCTCAGCGATCCGGTCGTTGACGGTGGCCTCTGCTCCGTCGATGCATTTGGCGTAGACCTTGAGCAACACATCCACGGAGTGCCCGGCCCGGTCGGCCACCTCGGTTGCCGGGACGCCAGCGTTGAGCCACAGCGATACGGCAGCGTGCCGCAAATCGTACGGCCGACCGGCGAGCGGAGATTCAACCTGGCGCGGCGTCAGCGCCAGTCGACGCGCCTCATCCCAGACGCGCGAGTACGTCGAGGCGGCAACGACGTTGCCCCGCTCGCTGTGGAACAGGCGACCGTCTTTGGCGACCCCGAACCGCTCGATGTGCTCGCGCAGGATCTTCACGAGCGCGGGCGGGATCGGCACGCCACGCGGCTCGTCCTCGGCTCGGTGTTTCAGCCCTCGGTCGTCGTGGACCTCGCCGCTGTCGGTCCACCGCTTGCCCGCCTGCGGCCGACTCTTGGCCAGCGTCAGCCGACCCCAGCCCGCTTCGGGAAGGTCGCAGTCCTGCTCTCGCAGCGCCAACGCCTCTGCCGGACGGAGCGCGGCGAAGTACAGGCAGGCGAAGAACGCGACCAGGCGCTCACCACGCTTTGCCTTCCGTCCCCGTTGGCCGACGTACGTGACAGCGATCAGAAGTTCAAGAGCCTGGTGCTGGTTGACGACCACCCGGCGATCGACGACCTCGGCAATCTTCTTGCGCTGCGACCGAACGCGAAGCTTGTCGATCGGGTTGAACTCCAACTTTTCCAGCTCGACCGCGTACTGAAGCGCGTTGTAGAACACCGACCGCTTCCGGCGAACCGTGGTCGCGGCGGCCGGCTTGCCGTCGAGCTTCACCGCCAGGACGTCGAGCGCACTCCGCACGTTCCCCGCCTCCCGAAGGTCAGGCAACGGCAGGGAGGCGTGGCGCAGCCAGCGCACCGCATCGGCAACATCCGGCGGGATCTCCTGGCCACGAGCCGGCGGCGGCAACACGTGGTTGCGCAGCGCTTGGCGAAGCAGCTCGACCGGCGGCCTGCCGTGGGTGTCCTTGACGAGTGCCGCTGTGACGGTGGCGAGCGCTTCCGTCATGCTGTCTCGGGACTTGGCCGCAGCGCCCGCCCACTTCATGTCGACGTACTTCTTGGCGAAGTCCAGCCACGTTACAGCCGCCGGGTTCTCTGTCATCGAGTCCGGTAGCCCGGTGTCGATGTCGAACCCCTCGCCCTGGTTAGCGGCTTGCATCAGGTCGGAGCGGAAGCTGTCGGCCAGTGCCCGCGTGACGAATGTGCGGGACTTCTCGCGGCCAGCCACCACCCATCGGACGGTGTACGACCGCTTGGCCCTCTTCGACCCGGCAGCCCCAGCGGTGTTGACCTTGATCGCCCAGATCCGGACGCGCCGGGACTTCACGCAGCCACCTCGCGCCGCTGTTCCAGCCAAATCCGGAGATCCTTCCTCGATATCCGAAGCTCTCCGTTGGGAAGCCGGATGCAGGCCGGGGCGATGCCGAGTTCCCGCCACCGGTAGAACGTCCGGCGCGAGACGTTGTTGAGCGCGGCGAGCACCTCCGGAACGGTCATCAGGTCGTCGTCCACGGTCAGAGTCCTTCCTCCTGTTCAGATCAAGCGGCAACCGGCGCAGTAGCGGCGCGGGTGTTGCTGAGTTCGTGGGCGAGTTCTTCGCGGCCGGTGGTTCGTCGCTCGCGGGCCATGGCGGCGGCGGTGTTGGCGAGGAGGGCGTCTCCGGTGGTGTGCCAGCCGACGCCGGCGAAGGTGAGGGTGCCGACGATGAGCGTGGTGTTGTCGTTGTGCTCGTCGACGAGCTGATCGCCGGGATGCTCGTGGTCCTGGTCCTCGTTGCGGCGGTAGGTGACGCGGGTGTCGCGCAGGAGTTGGAAGGTCACCGAGTAGCGGCGGGCTTTGGTGAGGAAGTGGCCGCCGAAGCCGAGCATGTGAGCCCAGCGCCGCAGCCGTGCGTAAGGGTTGCCTGTCGCTGGTTTCGTCGGTTGGGCGTCAAGGGTGGCTTGACGCTGGGCGATGCAGACGGGGCAGGCGGCGTAGCGGGTGTGGGTGCCGCAGTCGGGGCACTCCCAGCGGTCGACGAAGCCCGGCCGAGGCCGGTGGTCACGGGGCCGCTGCGACAGGGGTAGGGGTATGCCGGTGGGTCGGCCGATGCGCCAGCAGGCGTCGATGAGGCGGGCGGTGTGGTCGCCGTCGGGGTCGGCGTAGTCGCCGATGGTGTCGGCGTCGAGCCTGACGGAGCGGTGTCCGGTGGCCTCGGTGCTCTTGGTGGCGTACTTGGCAAGGTAGCCGGCGACCATGCTGTCGGTGACCTCACCGCGTCCGGTCAGCGAGATGTGGCGGATGTCGAGGCCCTTAGACGGGTCGCCCCAGGCGATAGACCAGCCTTCCGGGCGGTCGGGATGGCTCGGAGTGTCGAAGCGGACGTGCTCAACGGCGACCCGGATCGCGTCTTCCAGGTCGGCGGCGGTGAAGCCGGCCGGCGGCGGGATGACGGCGGTGGGGTCGGTGGGGTGGACGCCGTCGAGGCGCACGAGGGCGTGGAAGTGGACGGCTCCTCGGGTCTGAAACTCGGCGGCTTTGCCGTGGGAGAGCCGGACCGGCGGGACCTTGCGCGTCTTTCCGGAGGCGGTTGCGACTTCGACGTGGGGGATGCCGCGGCGGCGGGCGAGTTTGGCGAGGTGGCGTTCTGCGGCTTGTTTGGTGCGGTGCCAGAGTTCGCCGGAGAACAGGTTCCAGACGACCTGGTGGTCGTGGTCGTAGCAGTCCAGGCACAACGGCCGCCCGAGCACGGCGTCCCCGACCTCGTGGCGTGCCCAGCAGACGGCCGGACGACCGTGTGGGCAGAGGCCGGCGTCGCGGCGGGCGTGGCAGGGCTCAGCGCGGCAGTCGCAGCGCTTCCGGTTGGTGCAGGTGTGGCGCTTGACCACGCGGGCGTGGACGGTGCCGAACGACGGCGCGGTGAAGGTGGCGAACACGGCCGGGTGCTGGGCGACCGTGTCGGGGATGCCTTTGCCGCCGACGAGGCCGGCGCGCAGGAGCTGATAGGCGTCGCGTTGGTAGGTCTGCGCGCACGAGGGGCAGACGGTGGCGCGGCGGTTGCCGCAGGCGGTGTAGATGGCGGCGTCGGGCATGGCGTCGGTGTGCCGCTGGTCCAACACCCGGCCCGTCGACGAATCGACGGTGAGGAGTTGGCCGGCCAGCCGGATGGGGCGGGTGCAGCCGGCGGCGGCGCGGACGTGTTCGATCCAGCCGAAGTAGTCCGGGTGGGTGGTGCGTTCGAACGCGGACCCGGCGGCGGTGTAGCCGTAGACGGGCGGGATGGTGTCGGCGTTCGAGCCCACCCCCCGGGCCATGGTGGTCCGGGGGGTGGGGTCCAGCGTCGAGGCCATCAGGCCGCAACCTCAGTGTCGAGGGTGCGGGTGGTGATGGTGCGTTCGACAACGATGGTCCGGCAGGCGCCGCACTGGCGTTTGGCCGGCTCGTGCCGAGAGCAGGGGATTGTGGTGGTCACCTGGCCGC
>NZ_SMKN01000237.1 GCF_004348675.1 Micromonospora sp. KC606
AACCCGCCCGGCTGTCCCTGCTCATCGAGTACCGGGAAGACCGCATCGCCCTGATGGTCTACCTCGCACAGCAGATGACCGAGGCGCACCACCAACTCGCCCAGCTCAACCCCGACCGACGGGTGGAGTTGACGGACCGCTTCCTCACCTGGGCCAGGGCCCGGGGATGAGCGCGAGCTGGTCCACGACCGCCGTGGACCGCGAGGATCGGCCGTCAGGGCCGCCACTCTGCCTGGTATCCGGGCCGCCGGTGGAACGTCGTCGCCAGGTCAAGCATGTCCGGGCATACCGGGGTGCCGTCATCGAGTTTCCGGCCGTGCCCGGCCTCGTCGCAGTAGCCCTGTCCGGTGCCGCAGTCCGCGTGCCGGTCGAGGACTCGTCGCTCCGCACCCACCGCACCAGGTCGGTCACGATCCTTCCACCCGCCGCTGTCCGACGCCTGTCGGCTGGTCCGCCCAGGGCAGACGCCACTCGTCAGCGCGAGGCCACCACCGGGACGCGGGTCGAACCAGCCCCGGCAGTTGGCGAGATCTCCTCATGATGGGGCGGCGGCGGGGAAGCCGTCAGTGAGTGCGTCGATCGCGCGGCGGATCCGGGCATCCGCCGCCGAGCCGGTCCCGCCGGTGAGAGCGACGTGGTGCAGCACGCCGACCACGGCCATGGCCAGCGCCTCGGTGTCGGTGCCTGCGGGCACCCGTCCAAGTTGTTGCTCGGCGGTCAGATAGCCGGTGGCCGCGCGCTCGACCGCCTGCAGCCCGGCGGTCCCGTTTCCCAGTACCGCCTCGACGTTCGCCGCCAGCTCGGGCCGGATGGCCATCAGCCGGGTCAACGCCAGCAGCGTGTCCAGCGGTGTCGCCAGGGCAGCGTCGCTCAGATTGCCGGCGACCGTGCCGGAACCGGCGCGCTGCGGCAGGCCCGCCACTTCGCCGGCTATCTGGAAGGCCCGGTCGACCGCGTACCCGGTCAGGAAGTTGTCGAAGGTCGCGAAGTGCGCGTAGAGGAGCCCGGTGGCGACGCCGGCCTCGCGGGTCACGGCCCGACTGGTCAGTCGACCGGGCCCGACTGTGACGATCACGCGCTCAAGGGCGGCGAAGAGCTGCTGCCTGGGTTCCGGGATGGCGACTCCGCGTGGCATGGCCGAAGTCTATGCGCTGCTCGGATGCGCTTGTTGCGCCGGGATGAGCAGATGCTCATACTGGTATGAGCATCTGCTCATTCTAGGATTCGGAGCACGGATGAAACGTGCGGTCATCGTGGGCGCGGGCATAGCCGGCCTGGCCACCGCTCTGCGACTCGGACGGGACGGGTGGCGCACCGTCGTGGTGGAACGCGCCCCGGCCCGTCGCAGCAGCGGCTACCTCGTAAACCTGCTCGGGCCCGGCTACGACGCCGCCGAACACCTCGGCCTGCTCCCCGCACTGTCCGCCCACGACCTGGGACTGTTCACCACCGTGCTGGTCCGCGCCGACGGACGACCCAAGTTCACGGTGCCGTCCGCCATCGCCGAGGCCGCCATCGGCAAGCGGGCCGTGTCGGTGTTCCGCGGCGATCTGGAGTCCATCCTGTACGAAGCGGTGGCCGACCGCGCCGAGATCCGCTTCGGCACCACGGTCCACTCCATCGACCAGGACACCGACGGAGTACGGGTAGTTCTGAGCGACGGCACCACCGAGCACGCCGACCTCCTGGTCGGTGCCGACGGCGTGCACTCCGCCACCCGTACGGCCGTCTTCGGCTCCGGCTTCCGAGTCGACCTGCCGTACCTGGTGGCCGCCTTTCCACTGGCCCGTCCGGCGGCGGACGTACCGCCGTCGTCCGCCGCCACGTTCATCGGTCCGGGGCGCACAGCGGCAATCGTCAACCTTGGCCCGAACCGGTCATCGGCCTTCTTCACGTACCGGTGCGGCGACCCGACCACCGAACTGAGGCGCGGACCGGCCGACGCGCTCGGCGCGGCGTTCGGGGATCTGGGCGCGGGTGTGCCCGAGGCGATCCGCCACCTGGAGAGCGACCCCACCGGCGCCTACTTCGACGCCGTCAGCCAGGTGGTCATGCCACGGTGGAGCAGCGGCCGGGCCGTGCTGCTCGGAGACGCGGCCTGGTGCGTCACGCTCTTCGCCGGACACGGCGCCGCCCTCGCGCTCGCCGGCGCCGACCAACTCGGCGCAGCCCTGCAGCGGCACGCCGACGACATTCCGACGGCCCTGGCGGAGTGGGAAGCAGGACTGCGCCCGGAAGCCGCCAAACGGCAGGCACTCGCCCGCCGGGGAATGCTCCAGTACGCGCCGCCCAGCCGTTTCCACGTGTGGATGAGCGACCTGACCATCCGGGCGATCACGTTCCCGGGCATTCGCGGCCTCGTCCGGCGAGGCATCGAACGCGCGAACCGTTGAGGGCAGCCGAGAGAGCGCAACAGTCCGGCGCCATACTGTGACGCGGCGTACTAACCCACCCGGCGTCGCCGGGCACCCTGACGGTTCGTCCGCCACCTGATCCGAGGCCGCCGCCGACCGCTGGGTAGGTTGCCGGGCGTGGCGGATCCAGCATCGACGCCGGGGCGTACGCCGGGCAACGTCCTGGCGACCATGCTGCGCTCGATGCGGGTCGGGATCGTGGGCATCGTCGTTCTCAACTGCGCGCTGTCGGTGGGCGTCGCGATGGCGCCAGGGCGGCTGTCGACCGCCGGTGCCGCGGTGCTGGCAGCGGTGAACGCCACTCTGGTGATCACCGCACTGCCGCTGCTCGGCGCGAGTGGAGGCGGCTGGTGGAGCCGCTGGGCGGCGACGACGGTCTACCCGGTGTTGGCGGCGCTGACCGTGCTGGTCTCCATCCGGCAGTCCACACCGAACGTCGGGCAGCGGCTGCCCAGCGACTACGCGCTCTGCGCGGCCGGCGCGGTCGCCGCCTACCGTTCGGGCCTCGCCGGGCACCTGGGCATGTGCACGCTGCTCGGCTACGCGGCCGTGCTGCAGGCGCGTGCGTTCGGCGTACGCCAGGCGATGTCGTCCCTGCTGTTCGCGCTCTGCTTCTACGGGCTGATGGCGGCGGTCTTCTGGATCGTCCGCACCAGCGCGCACCGCACGGAGCGGACGATCAGGCGGCTTGCCCAGGCCGAGCAGGTGGCGCTGGTGACCGCCGCGGTACGCCGGGACCGGGTGCAGCGGATGCGGGTGCTGCACGACACGGTGCTGGCCACGCTCACCGCGGTCGCGCGGGGGATGGCCACCGCCGGCCCCGCGGCCCGGGCCCGCTTCGCGGCGGATCTCGCCCGGCTCGACCGGCCGGACCTGTTGCCCACGCTGGCCGCCGACTGGCGCGACGGCGTCTCGGGGTACGCGGTCGCGGCCGCCCTGGACCGTGTCTGCGCGGACATCGGCGTCGTCGGGCTCGCCGTCCGGCAGGCCCACACCAGAACCCCACCGCAGCGGATCGCCGCCTCCTCGGCGGAGGCGCTGGTGTGGGCGGTGTCGGAGGCACTGACGAACGTGAGCCGGCACGCGGGCGTGACCGAGGCGGAGGTGACCCTGTGCTGGGACGAGCGGTGGGTCACCGCGCGGGTCCGGGACGCCGGTCGGGGGTTCGATCCGGAGCGGCTGGTGCCCCGCATCGGGCTCCGGGAGTCGCTGGGCGGGCGGGTGGCGGCCGTGGGCGGACAGGTCCGGCTCACCTCCGCCGTGTCGTCCGGCACCACCGTGGAGATCGTGGTGCCGGTCCGGGTTGCCGCCGGACAACCGGTCGGAGCCGGGTGATGGTGGATTTGTGGCGGCGGTACGGGCACCCGCTGCGGCTGGCGTTGGTCGCCTGCGCGGTGGTGTATGCCGGCGCGACCGGCGCGGGCCTGCTCACCGATCTCGCCGCCTACCGGCTGCCGTCCACGCAGGTGGCGCTGTGCGCCGGATGCGCCGTGCTGTATGTCGCCGTGGCCTGGCGGACCCGGGCCCCGTCCCCGGCGCCGACCGGGATGCTCGTCGTCCTGCTGGTCGCCAACGTGCTCAGCGCCGTCGACCCGCGGGTCGGACGGGGAGCGACAGCGTGGGCGCCGAACCTGATCGGCGCCGCCCTCACCCTGGTGGCCTTCACCGCGCCGGTGCGCCGGACGCTGGTCCTCGTCGGCGCGTCCCTGCTGACCAACGGTCTGCTGATCACCCTCCGGTACGCGGCGGGTGACCCCGCCGAGCAGAGTTTCGCGCGGCTGTTGACCGGTGACGTGGGAATGCTCACCGGTGTGCTGCCAGCTCTGATGATCATGGTGGCGCTCCGCGACCACGCGGCCCGCGAAGCCGATCAACGCCGCCGGACCAGGGCGGCGGAAGGGGCACGCGCCATCGAACTGGCGGTGCGCACCGACCGGCGTACCCTGCTGGAGCCCGCCCTGCGGCAGGCCCGTGCGGTGCTCGCCGGCCTCGCCGAGGGCGGGGCCGACCCCACCGACCCGACCGTTCGCGCCGGCTGCCGCGACGCCGAGCGGCGGCTGCGCGCGGCGTTGCTCGACGCGGTGGACGAGGCGGCCCTGGTGACGCTGACCCAGCAGCTCCTGGCGGCCAGCGACAGCCGGGTAGAGCTGACCGTCCAGGGCGGGGCCGGTTGGGAGGCGTTGCCCCCGGCGGCCCGCGACGGACTGGTCGAGGTGTTGCACCTCCTGGTCGAAGCCCCGCAGACCCGCCGGATCAACCTCACCGTCCTTCCCGACGACGGTACCGTCTGGGTTTCCCTGACCGTGGACGGCGGTCCACCCCTCGCGGCGGTTCCGCCGGCCCTGGACCCGCCGTCGACCCGGGGGCGGCTGACCGACCAGTGGTGGCTGGAGTGGACCATGGTGGACGGCGAACGGACGCGTCGATTGGGTGGGCAGGACGATGAACGATGGGGCGGCTCCGGTGGAGGTGGGGCTCGTCGACGACCATTCCATGTACCGCGAGGGTGCCGCGCTCTGGCTCGAACGGGAGACCGGCGGGGCGGTGCGGGTCGCCGTCACCACGTCGACGGTCAGTGAGCTGCTCACCCGTACGGTGCCGTCGATCGTGCTGCTCGACCTGAGGCTCACCGACGGCAGCGATCCCCTGCGCAACGTCGCGATGCTGCGCGCCGCGGAAGCCCGGGTCGTCGTGCACAGCTCCGTCGAGAGCGCGGACACCGTCCGCGCGGTGATCCGGGCCGGCGCCTGCGGGTACGTCGCCAAGAGCGCGCCGCTGGCCGATCTGGTGGCGGCGATCGACGCGGCGGCGCGCGGCGAGTCGTTCGTCACGCAGAGCCTGGCGTACGCGCTGCTCGTCGCCCCACAGGCGGAACGACCCCGGCTATCGAGGCGGGAGGTGGAGGTGCTGCGGGGCGTGGCCGCGGGCCGGACCCGGCTCGCCGTGGCGCACCAACTCGGCATCACCGAGGCGACGGTGAAGACCTACCTGGAACGGATCCGGCGCAAGTACGAGGCGAGCGGGCGCTGCGCGGACAGCGCTGTCGACCTGTACCGGCGCGCTGTCGAGGACGGCGTCGTGCCCGAGGGGACAGCTCCGGCCTGACCTCACGGCCGCGGGCCGAGCCGGTGTCCGCCACGCGGCCGACACGGGCTGTCCGCCGAATTGCCGGCTGTCCATCCAGGACGTCGCGCTGCGATCGTTCCGGTGCGGGGGGAGGATCCGTTCAGCGGGTGCTGGGCGGCAGGACATGTTGGGGGAACCTTGAGCGTGATGTCCACGGCGGGCCGGATCGCGGCCCGTACCAGCCTGGTCGCGGTCACCGCCGCCGCCATCCTGCAGGTCACCGCCACAGCGTCGCAGGCGGCGACCACCTGCAACGGCTTGACCGCCACGATCGTCGGCACCGCCGGCAACGACTTCATCCAGGGCACCGCCGGCGCTGACGTGATCGTCGCGCTCGGCGGCGACGACACCGTGCTGGGCCAGGGCGGCGCCGACACTATCTGCGGGAACGACGGCAACGACCGGCTCATCGGCGAGTCCGGGAACGACGTGATCGACGGCGGCATCGGCAACGACACCATCGACGGCGGGCACGACGACGACACGCTGTACGGCCAGGCGGGCGCCGACACGATGTCCGGCAACTACGGCAACGACTACGTGTACGGCCTCGACGGCGACGACGAACTCGACGGCGGCTACGGCAACGACGGCCTGTACGGCATGGCCGGCAACGACCGGCTGGACGACATCTCCGGCACGGACGTCGGGGACGGCGGCCCGGGCGTGGCGGACTACTGCCGCGCCCTGATCGAGACGCGCTTCAACTGCGAGTTCCTCTTCTAACTCGCCCGAATTCGTCGGGGCGGCCGCAGGATCCGTCGGGGCGGCCGCAACGACCGGCAGGGCGGAACGTGGTGCCGCTCTGCCGCCTGACCGGTCAGGCGTCGCCCAGCCGGTCAGGCGGCAGAGCGGCGAGAAACGACAGGACGCGTTCCCAGGTCAGGGCGGTGGCCGCCGGATGGTGATCGGGCACGTCCGGGTCGGTCCACAGGTGACCGTGGCCCGGGTAACGCAACACCTCCAACCTCGCCCCCGCGCCGGTCAGTGCCCGCCGCCAGTCGTCGACCTCGGCCTGCGACTCGTACGGGTCGGGGTCGGCGAGGTGGAGCTGGACCGGTAACCCCGAACGGACCGCCGCCGGATCACCGCCGGTGCCGTGCAGGAGCAGCAGCCCGCCGGCGGCCGGCCGCTCGGCCAGCAGCGCTCCGGCCACCCCCGCGCCCATCGAGTAACCGGCGAGCACCGTGCCGGCCGGCAGCGGGGCGAGCGCCGCCCGGGCCCTGCGCAGGACCTCGTCCAGGGTCACCTTGTCCAGCAGGGCGAAGCCCGCCTCCACGGTGTCCGCCGGGGGCAGGCCGTACAGGTCGGGGGCGACCACCTGGTGCCCGGCGGCGCGCAGCCGCTCGGCGTCGGCCAGCACCGCCGGCCGCAGCCCGAAGACGGAGTGGAAGAGCGCGATCTGAGCCACGCCGTCCATCCTGCCCCGACCGGCCGCCGGTGTCCCGCCGCCACGGCGGACCCGGCCGTGCCGCCGCGCGTCGACACGGCGGTCGCATCGGTCCGATACACGTCGGGTCGACGCGCGGCGGGTCAGCCGGGCGCTCCGCCGATCCGGCCCAGCGTCCGGCTGCGGCCCCGGAACTCGGCGACCACCTCGTCGCCGCACCGTACCGTGACGTCGTAGATGCCGTTGCGGCCGTGACGAATCCGCTCGGTGGCCCGGGCGGTCAGCACGTCGCCGGCCCGGACCGGGCGCACGAAGGTGATCTCGCCTCCGGCGGCGACGGTCGCCGGGCCGTGACTGTTGCAGGCCAGCGCGAACGCCGTGTCCGCGAGCAGGAAGACGTAGCCCCCGTGGCCGATGCCGTGCCCGTTGAGCATGGCCGGGGTCACCAGCATCCGGGCCTCCGCGACGCCGTCGCCGGCGGCGAGCAGCTCGATGCCGAGGCCACGGGAGGCGACGTCCGCGTCGAACATGTCGTGCGCGGCGGTACGCCCCGACGCCACCGCGTCGTCCTGCCGCCGACGGTCGACCGGGTCCCCCTGCTGCTGCCGCCGGGGGCTGTGGTCGTGCACGCGCTCCTCCTGCCGGTCGACTCCGACGGCCCGTGCCCAGCCGGGGCGTCCCGGGGTACCGTACGCCGCCGCAGGTCAGGACAGCGGCGGCAGGGCACTGCCGGGCGTCACACACAGACACGGCACAATGGCGGAACGTGGAAGGTATCGGAAGGGAACGCCGATGACGCGCAGCACAGCCGACCCCGGCACGGTAGCTGTCGACGCGGCCCGACCGGGGCGGGCCGACCGGGGCGGGGTAAGGCCGACCAGCCGCGGCGAGGATCTCGTCACCGTCCTGCTCGGCGCCTGCCTGGTCGCCGGGGCGATGTCCGACGGCTGGGCGCACACCAACATCATCGAGACCATCGAGGGCTTCTTCACCCCCTGGCACGGCCTGCTGTACGCGGGTTTCGCCGCCACCGCGGGCTGGACCTGCTGGCTGGCGTACCAGCGGCGGGACGTGGCCCCCCGATGGTGGCGCGACGGCTGGCCGGCCGGCTACCGGGTGGGCGCGCTCGGCGTCGGGGTGTTCCTCCTCGGGGGCCTCGCCGACATGCTCTGGCACGAGACCCTCGGCGTGGAGGTCGGCCTGGACGCCTCGTTCAGCCCGAGCCACCTGCTGATCGACGCCGGCGCGGTGTTGCTGCTGAGCAGCCCGTTGCGCTCCTGGTGGGCCAGCGGGGAACGCGGCCTGCGGTCGGTCACCGGGGTGCTGTCCCTGACGATGGCGGCGATGGCCCCGGTCATCCTGCTCACGCACTCGTCGGCCTTCCTCTCCGTCGCGCCGACGGAGGCGGTCGGCGCGTACGGCAACCAGAACGCGGCGATCCTCGGCGTCGACGCGTACCTGCTGACCACCGTGCTGCTGGCCACGCCGTTCCTGCTGGTCCACCGGCGGCGGGCGACCTTCGGCGCCGGGGCCGCACCGGTGGCCGGGGTGGCGTTGTTCAACCTGGTGATGGTCGAGTTCCCGGCGTCGCAGACGGTCGCCGCGCTCGCCGCCCTGCTCGGCGCGGTGCTGGCCGACCTGGCGTTGCTGCGGCTGGACGCGGTGCGGGGCCGCGACGCGGTGCTGCGGCTGCCGATCGCGGGAGCGGTCTACGCCGGCCTGGTCTGGGCGGGGCACCTGCTCGGTCTGGCGGTCACCGACGGGCTGCGGTGGACGCCGGAGGTGTCCGGCGGGGTGGTCACGCTCACCGCGATCGTCGGAGCCGTTCTTGGTGGACTGGCGGCCCGGCCCACCACTCCCGCGCCGGCAGCCTGAGCGGCCCCGGCC
>NZ_SMKN01000238.1 GCF_004348675.1 Micromonospora sp. KC606
GACAGTCACCACGACACGCCGGGCCGGCTGGCGATGACCCGTGCGACGTGGCCCGGGGGCCGAGGCGGTGCGCACCGGCCTCCGGACCGGGCGGTCAGCCGGCGATGCTGGCGAGGTGTTGCTTGACCTGGGTGATCGACGGGTTGGTCAGGGCGCTGCCGTCGGCGAACCGCAGCGTCGGGACGGTCTGGTTGCCGCCGTTGACGCTCATCACGAACTGGGCCGCCTGCGGGTCCTGCTCGATGTCGACCACCTCGTACCCGATGCCCTCCCGGTCCAGCTGCGACTTCAGCCGGTGGCAGTAGCCGCACCACGGCGTGGAATACATCGTCAACATGCTCAGGTCCTCCAAGGGTCGCTCGGCCCGGCTCCGGTCAGGCCAGGCTAACCGCTGCAACATCACCGCGAGCTGAGATGATTCCTTGTTGTGGTGGTTCACTCAGCGGCCGAGTCCGTGCTCGCCGGACTGGATCCGGAGCAGCGGTCGGCGGTGACCGTCCCGGCCGGCCCGGTCTGCATCCTGGCCGGCGCGGGCACCGGCAAGACCCGCGCGGTGACCTCTCGGATCGCCCACCGTGCGCTGGCTGGGGAGATCTCCCCCCGGCACGTGCTCGCGGTCACCTTCACCGCCCGCGCCGCCGCCGAGATGAGGTCCCGGCTCACCGCGCTGGGCGTGACCGGCGTGCAGGCGCGGACCTTCCACGCCGCCGCGTTGCGCCAGGTCCGCTACTTCGCGCCCCGGCTGCTCGACGGTCGCGCCATGCCCGAGCTGCTCGACAGCAAGGTGCGGGTGGTCACTTTGGCCGCCGCCAAGGTCGGCCTGCGCGCCGACCGGGCCGCCGCCCGCGACCTCGCCGGCGAGATCGAGTGGGCCAAGTCGTCGCTGGTTGAGCCCGGCGAGTACGTGGTCGCCGCCGCCAAGGCACTGCGCGAGACCCCGTTCGAGCCGGCGAAGGTGGCCGACGTCTTCACCGCGTACGAGCGGCTCAAGCGTGCCAACGGGGTGATCGACTTCGAGGATCTGCTGCGTGCGGCCGTGTGGGGCATCGAGGAACACCGTGACGTGGCCGAGCAGGTGCGCGGCCAGTACCGGCACTTCGTGGTCGACGAGTACCAGGACGTGAACCCGCTCCAGCAGCGGCTGCTGGAGGCGTGGCTGGGCGGTCGGGACGACCTCACCGTGGTCGGCGACGCCAGCCAGACCATCTACTCGTTCACCGGGGCCACCTCGTCGTACCTGGTGGACTTCCCGCGCCGCTACCGTGACGCCACCGTGGTGCGCCTGGTTCGGGACTACCGCTCCACGCCTCAGGTCGTCGGTCTGGCCAACGCGGTGATCGGCCAGGCCCGGGGCGCCGAGGCCCGGCTGCGCCTGGAACTGCACGGGCAGCGCCCGCCGGGCCCCGAACCGGAGTTGCGCATCTTCACCGACGAGCCGGCCGAGGCGACCGCCGTCGCGGCCCGCTGCCGGGCTCTGGTCGGCTCCGGCACGCCGGCCAAGGAAATCGCCGTGCTGTTCCGGACCAACGCGCAGTCCGAGGCGTACGAGAAGGCGCTGACCGAGGCCGGCGTGCCGTACGTGGTGCAGGGCGCGGAACGCTTCTTCGAGCGGGCCGAGGTGCGCCAGGCGATGGTGGCGCTGCGGGCCGCGACCCGCTCGATCCCCGGGGAGACCCCGCTGCCGGCCGCCGTGGTGGAGGCGCTCGCCGCGGTCGGCTGGGCGCCCGGCGCCCCCCCGCCCGGCGGGGCCGCGCGGGAACGTTGGGAGGCGCTGGCCGCACTGGCCCAGCTTGCCGAGGAGTACGCGGCCACGCCACCGGTGCTGCCGATCGGCGAGGCCGCCGCCGTGGAACGCCCGGTGACGCTGTCGGACTTCAACGAGGAGTTGGCCCGCCGGGCCGCCCAGCAGCACGTGCCCACGGTGGACGGGGTGACGCTGGCGTCCCTGCACGCGGCCAAGGGCCTGGAGTGGGACGCTGTCTTCCTGGTCGGGCTCTCCGAGGGCACCCTGCCCACCACGTGGGCCCGCACCGCCGAGCAGGTGGAGGAGGAGCGCCGGCTGCTCTACGTGGGGATCACCCGGGCCCGTCAGTGGCTTTGGCTGTCGTACGCCTCGGCGCGTTCGCCGGGCGGGCGGGCCCGGCGGCCGTGCCGCTTCCTGCCGCAACTGGACCGCACCGGCGGCGGCGAGCGGGCCGGCGGGAGCGTGGCGGCCCGCCGGGCCGCCACGCAGCGGCGACCTGCCCAGGTGGCCTCCTGCCGGATCTGTGGCGCGACCCTGCTCGCCGGTCAGGACCGCAAGCTGGGGCGCTGCCCGACCTGCCCGTCCGACCTGGACGAAGACCTGTACGAGCGGCTGCGCGACTGGCGGGCCCGGGTGGCCGGGGCGCAGAAGGTTCCGGCGTACGTGGTCTTCACCGACGCGACACTGACCGCGCTGGCCGAGCGGCGTCCGGGGCGGACGGAGGAGCTGATCGCGATCGCCGGGATCGGCCCCCGAAAGCTGGGTCTGTACGGCGAGGCGGTGCTGGCGCTCGTGGGGGGCGCCACGGTCGACGACATCACCCCGCAGAAAACTTCAGAAATCTCGTCGTAAATTCGTTTGCCCTCGCCCCGGGGCGAGGAATAGCCTCAGGACACACCTTGGGAGCGGCACCATTCCGGCTGCTCACGGGGTGGAGTCCGATGTCGGCACGAGGAACGTGAGGGAGGTGGCACCCGTGGAGATCTTCACCTATGAGCGTCCGGCGGCGATGCCAGCTGCCCGCGCTCCGCTGTCGGCTGTCCGGGTGGCCCTTGCCGCCACGCGACCGTCGGTTCCGCAGGTGCACCAGGTTTGGGTTCAGGCCGAGCTGACCCAGGCCGTCGTGCCCGCCACCGGAATCAACGGGACCAGTGGCTTCACGGGCATGGGTGTCGATGCCGCAAACAAGCGGCGCGATGTCCGCGGTGTTCCACCTCGAGGTAGACCGGTCTGAAACTCAGACCACCGGCTCACCTCGAGGCCGCGGAACCCGCATACCGGGATCCGCGGCCTCAGTTTTTGTCCCGCCGTACGTCGGAAACGATCCACGAGATCGAAGTGAGAGAGAGGTGACCGGGTGATGAGTCTGGCGTTGGCCCCGCTCGACGTGAGCGTCGAGGTGGAGGCGAACCTGCCCTGCCGGAAGGTCGACCCCGACCTGTGGTTCTCCGACCAGCCGGCCGAGCTGGAGCTGGCCAAGTCGCTCTGCGGGGACTGCCCGCTGCGCGTCGAGTGCCTGGCCGGTGCGGTCGAGCGGGCCGAGCCCTGGGGCGTCTGGGGCGGCGAGATCTTCGAGCGTGGCGCGGTCGTCCCGCGCAAGCGGCCCCGGGGCCGCCCGCGCAAGGACGACCTCGCTCGCGACGCCACCCTCCGGGTCGAGGCCGAGGCGCGTCTGGTGGCCAGTGGTGTGGCCACCAAGCGCGACGCGGTCCGGCTGGCTGCCTGACAACTTCCCGATCCACACATCCCGCCGGTCTCGACCGGCACCGAGAAAGCGAAGACCCATGCTGCTGCACCTGCCGAACGGAACCGAGATGCAACTACTCCACGAAGCGTTGTCCCGGGCTCGAATGCGCCGGCCTCAGGCCGGTCGTACCACCGCGAGCACTGAGGCAGCCCGTTCCGCCCGTAACGTCGCCATGAACAGCCGCAACCAGTCGGCCCGGGACCTGGGCGTTCTCTAGATCTCTACCAGTACGCGGGGGCGGTGACCGGATGGTCACCGCCCCCGCGGCGTTCGTCGTCGGTCAGCTCACCGGCGCGAAGCCGGGCAGCCAGCGTTCCAGGATTCCCCGGTACGGCGCCTTGGCCTCCAACTGGCAGAGCACCCCGATCGAGCCGAGGGTCACCCGGTGGATGAGCAGGTACGACGGCGGCAGGTTGAGCTGCCGGCTCAACTGGAAGGCCGGCGACCTCGGACTGGCGAGCCGGGTCGCCTCCGAGCGCAGCCAGGCCCGGGTGAAGCGGAACTCCTCCTCGGCCACCGGGGCCAGCATGGGTCGGAGGTAGTCCAGCAGGGCCTGCGCGTCGATCGGTTCGGTCTGGCTGACGAAGCCCTCCTCGCGTAGCCCGGCCACCACCGCGTCGGCCTCGCCGCGCAGGGCCAGCCCGGCGAGCCGGCCGATCGGCTCCGGAGTGCCCTCCGGCATGCGCGCCACCGCGCCGAAGTCGATCACGCCGAGCCGGCCGTCGGGCAGCAACCGGAAGTTGCCCGGGTGCGGGTCGGCGTGCAGCAGCCCCGCCCGGGCCGGCGCGGACAGGTGCAGGATCGCCATCAGCCGGCCGGCCTCGTCGCGCTGTTCCTCGGTCCCCTCGCGGATGATGTCGGCCAGCGGGATGCCCTCGATCCACTCGGTGACCAGCACCCGGGGCGAGGCGTGGAACACCTGCGGGATGAAGATCTCCGGGTCTTCGGTGTACGCGGCGGCGAAGGCCCGTTGCGACTCGGCCTCCAGCTCGTAGTCGAGTTCCTCGGTGATCCGTTCCCGCAGCTCCGCCAGGAGCGGCTTGACGTCCAACCCGGGCTGGATGGCGCGGAACATTCCGCCCAGCCGGGAGAGCTGCTTGAGGTCGGCCAGCAGCGCGTCACCGGCCCCCGGGTACTGGATCTTGACGGCAGCCGCCACCGTTTCGCCGGTCTCCGGGTCGCGCCACCGCGCCCGGTGCACCTGCCCGATGCTCGCCGCGGCCGCCGGGCTGTCGTCGAAGGAGACGAACCGGTCCCGCCAGTCCGGCCCGAGCTGCTCGGCGAGCACCTTGTGCACGCTGGCGACGGGCAGCGGCGGCGCCGCCTCCTGGAGCTTGGTCAACGCCTGCCGGTATGGCGCGGCGATCTCGTCCGGCAGGGCCGCCTCGAAGACCGACAGTGCCTGACCGAACTTCATCGCACCGCCCTTGAGCTGCCCGAGAACGCTGAACAGCTGCTCGGCGGTGCGCTGCTGGATCTCGGCGGAGATGACGTCGGAGGCGAGCCCGGTGACACGCTTACCCATGCCGAGGACGGTCCGGCCGGCGAAGCCGAGCGGCAGAGCGGCGAGCTTGGCGGTCCGGGAGACGGCCCGGCGCGGGATGTCGGTCACCCGGCCATTGTTACCGACTTCGGGGTCCTGCGGCTGCTCCCGGCCGGGCTGACCCCCGGCTTCCTCCGTCAGCGTCCCCCGGCTTCCTGCGTCAGCGTCCCCCGGCTTCCTGCGTCAGCGTCGCCGGCCCGAGCAGGAGCAGCGGGGGTGAGGCGGCCAGACGCGGCGTCGGAACCGGCCGGCCGCGCCCACCTCGACGGCGCAGCCGAGCGTTTCCGGCCTGCCGCCGTCGAGGTGGGCGAGCGCCTCGGCGACCGCGTACCCGACCGCGGCGAGAAGGGTGGCCGCCGCGCAGCCCTGGTCGGCGGGATCACCGGCGAGCTGGGCGGCGAGCGCCGGCCAGCCCGGGTCACGGTCGACACGGTGCAGGTCCAGGCAGTGCAGGCAGGGGCCGACGGGGGGCCGCACCAGCGGCCCGACCACCGGCACGCCCTCACGCAGGCCGAGCAGCAGGTGGGGTTGGCGACGGTGGGCGTACCCGGCGGCGTGCAGCGCCGCCGGGCGGTCCGCGCCGAGTTGGACCACCAGCTCGACCCGTCCGCGCCCGGGTGACCGGGTCAGTGTCCCGGGGGCGGCCCGGCCGATCACCGCGCGCAGCGCCTCGGCCCGGGGACGCCCGACGTCGGCCGCGGTGAGCCCGGTCCCGACCAGGTCGCCGGGCTGGACCGGCCCGGTGAGTTCGGGGGCCACGTGGCCCACCCCAGCCTGGGCCAGCGTGACGGCGACGGGCCCGCCGAGGCGCCCCGCGCCGGTCACCACGACCCGGGCGGCCCGGCGTCGGCGCAGCACCTGGGCGGGGGTGCCGGGCAGGGTGGCCGCGGCGAGCGCGAGCGCGGTGGCCTCCGTGGCGAGCCGGTCGCGGTGGGCGCCGGCGAGGTCACGGGGGAGCAGCGTGTGCGCGGGGACGACCAGGCCGGCGTCCCGCAGCGTGTCGAGCAGCTCCCGGGCCTCGGCGGGACGGACCTCGGCCCTGGTCGCGTCGGCCAGGACGGCGCGCTCGCTGCGACTGCCGTCGAGCAGGTCGAGTAGTCGGGCGGCGCGCGGGTTGGCGACCTCCAGCAGGACGGCGCGGCCGGGGCGCAGGCCGAGTTGCAGGGTGTGCCGGTCGCGCCAGAGCCGGGTCAGGCCGGGCAGCAGGGTGGGGCGGGGCAGGGCGACGGAGGTCGGGCTCATGGTGACAAATCGTTACCGGGTCGGAGCTGTCCGTCGATCGTTGTCCACAGGTGTGCGGGCCTGTATCCAGTGCTGTCCACAAAATGTCGCGAGTTATCCACAACCAATGGGTAACCCTGTCGTGCACCGGACAGTGCGGGGACATGGTTCCGGCCACGGCGGGTGGTGCTGCGGCCCTCGAACGCGCGCCGCGAAGTGTGCGTGCCCGGGTGTCCCAGGCGGCCATGTCGGCTCTTCCGCTCGCTCGGCCGAAAGGTGGACAGCCGATGCGCCCGGTCCGATCCTTCTCGGGCCGCGCCGACCCGGTGGAGGGGCGGCCGGCGGCCGCCCCTCCACCGTCGAACCCGTCCGGGTCAGACCTTGGCCTTGCCCAGGATGCGGTTCACTGTTGTGCCGCACGCCGGGCACTTGCCCTTGGCCATGTTCATCCCGGTCTTCGACACCTCGATCCGCCCCTCGAAGTCCCGCTTCTCCTTGCACTTGACGCAGTAACCGTTGTAGGTCTGGGCCTGGTCGGCCACGGTAAGCCTCCTCGTCTCGTCCGCCGGGCGTACCGGCCCGACGGTTTCCCGGCGGCGGGCCACCTGGGGCACCGGCGTCGGGTCGTTCTGCGCGGCCACCCACGTGACCGCTGGTTGGCGGACCCTACCCAGGTCTGGGTAGTTCCATGTCAGCTGTGCATCGACACTGTGAGGAAGTCGACGTCGAGAGTGTGCACGCCGGAATAGGTGTGATCAGGCAGTTTGCCGGGGACACGCCGGGTGAAACCGGCCGAACCACGCGAGCGGGGCTCCTGCTCGACTCCGACTGCGGCGTCACGCGGTGTCGAGGTCAGCGGAGGCACGGTGCGCGGCAGATGGCGTCGGTGGAGCCCTCGGGGCACCGGCGCGGGATGGCCACCTAGGGTGGGGTACGGCCGGGCGACCCCTCTGTGAGGTGTCACGAAGGGTAGTCGGCTGGACTCGTCAAGGTCATCGTCAACTTTTTTCGGGACTCTTCGCGACCAACCACCATTTTCTGGGCGCGTGTCGTCGTGTTGACCCTTGCGGACCCCTGGTCAGTACGCATTAGCTTTCCTTCGTGACAGCAAACCACGGCTGCGCGGCCCACTAATGGCGGGGGCGCGGAAGCCGGTCGTCGAGGTGCGGCGCAGCCAGCGCCGGCGACGCACAGTGTCCGCGTACCGCGACGGGGAACGCGTCGTCGTGCTCATCCCGGACCAGTTCTCCCGCGCCGAGGAGAGCGAGTGGGTCGACCGGATGCTGGCCCGGCTCGCCGCCCGCGAGGGACGGCCGGGCCGCTCCGACACCGAGCTGCTCGACCGGGCGCTGCGCCTGATCAACCTCTACCTCGCCGACCAGGGCGCCGAGGCGTTGCCGGCCAGCGTCCGTTGGGTCACCAACCAGAACGGCCGCTGGGGCTCCTGCACACCCGCCGACCGGACCATCCGCATCTCCCACCGCCTCCAGGAGATGCCCGACTGGGTCCTCGACTACGTGCTGCTGCACGAACTGGCCCACCTCATCGTGCCCAGCCACAACGCCCGCTTCTGGGAGCTGGTCAGCCGGTACGCCAAGACCGAGCGGGCCCGCGGCTACCTGGAGGGTGTCGCCGCCGTGTCCGCCGTTCCGGTGCCCGGCTGACCACCCGCCAGGGCGACTCCGGCCGGGGTTCGCGCGGCGTACCGTCCGACCGGGGGACGGCGCCCGTTCACGGCGGTGGGCGAGAGTGGGATCGGGGCGGCTAGGGTCGGGGCGTGGTCCGACGTGTGGTGGTGGCGTTGCTGGCTCCGGTGGCGTGGACGCCGCCGGGGATCGACCCGACGGACTGGCGTGCCGCGCTGGCGGAGGACGTGGTGGACCTGCTCGCCACCCTGTCCGAGGTCGAGACGGCGGTGGCGGTCACGCCGGCGGACCGCCGGCTGGCCGAGGCGGTGGTCTGGCCGGGCACCGCGATCCACGAGGTGCCGGAGCCGACGGTCAACGCGGTTCTGGCGGCGCTGACCGGGTACGACCAGGCGGCCGTGGTCGCCGCCGACGCCCCCGACCTGCCCGGCCTGACCCTGGGCAAACTGCTCCGGCCGCTGACCAGCCGACCCGTCGCGGTCGCCCCGGTCGACGGTGATGCTCCCGGGCTGCTCGCCGTGGCGGCGCGGCTGCCCGTACCCGGATGGTTGCCGGCGCTGGACCTGGACACCGCCGTCCCGGCGGATCTGCGTCGGGCGGCCCCCGCCCCCGGAGACGTCGCGGTCACGCCGGCCTGGCGCCGCCTGCGCGGCCTGGCGGACCTGGCGGCCCTTGATCCGGCAGTCGAGGGCTGGGAGACCACCCGAGCCCTGCTCTCCGGCCCTCGCTGACTCCGCCCCGCACGTACCCCCTCCTGGCTTTCAATCCTGGTCATATCTCTGCACACGTCACGTTAATGCTCCTCGTCTTCATTCTACCAATATATTAGCTCTTACCTCTCCTCTTTCCATACCAACAACCAACCACCTCGCCAACTAGAAATTGCAGGAATGAGCAA
>NZ_SMKN01000239.1 GCF_004348675.1 Micromonospora sp. KC606
GGCTAGGGTGGTGGGCGCGAAGGGGAGTAGCCCCCAATGTCGTGGTCGACACACTGGTGCCTCCGCATCCGGCCACGCGGCCCCACCTCGGGGCGGGCGAGACCTTCGACTCAGGCTGTTGCAGCCGGGTCGAGGGCATCCCGTACCTCCTCCCGGCCTGATCGGGAGGGGTTTCATGGACGGTTTTCTCGTCGCGTTGGCGGTCAGCTTCGGTGTCATCTTCGTCGCCGAGCTGGGGGACAAGTCCCAGCTGATGGCGCTCACCTTCGCCACGCGGTTCAAGCCGGTGCCGGTGCTGATCGGCATCACCGTGGCCACCGCGATCGTGCACCTGGCCTCGGTGGCGATCGGCGTGGGTTTGAACGCGGCCCTGCCCACCGGTTGGATCTCGCTGGTCGCGGGCCTGGCCTTCCTCGGCTTCGGCGTGTGGACCCTGCGCGGCGACACACTCACCGAGAAGGAGAAGCGCAAAGCCGAGCAGGGCGGCCGCTCTGCGGTGGTCGCCGTCGGCGTCGCCTTCTTCCTCGCCGAGCTGGGGGACAAGACCATGCTGGCGACCATCACGTTGGCCACCACCTACGGCTGGTTCGGCACCTGGCTCGGCTCGACGCTGGGGATGGTGGCCGCCGACGCGCTCGCGATCCTGGTGGGCCGGATGCTGGGCCGGCACCTGCCGGAGAAGACCATCCGGTACGGGGCCGCCGCGCTCTTCGCCGTGTGCGGTCTGTGGCTGATCCTCGACGCCGTCGGGCAGCTCTGACCGGCGACCACCCTCGCCGGCTCCGGGCTGGTGAGCCCGTAGCTCGCCGGCTGGGCCCAGCGCCCGTCCCGGGCGGCGGCAGCTCAGGGCCGCCGCCCGGTGCGGGCGGGCCCTCAGCGGGGTGCGGGCAGCAGGGACACCCGGGCCGGCCGGTCCTCGCAGTACGCCGCCATTCGCTTGATCAGTTCGTCCGCGTCGGCGTACGGGTCGAGTCCACGCAGCTCCTCGGGGGCGAGCGGGGGAACCCGCACGTGGGAGATGAGTGGGTGCAGCGGTCGGATGTCGATCTCGTCCGCGCCGAAGAGGTCCTCGTGCAGCTTCTCGCCGGGACGCAGACCGGTGAACACGATCTCGGTCGGGTTGGCGGCCTCGGCGGCGAGCCGCCGGGCCACGTCGGCGATGCGCACCGGCTCGCCCATGTCGAGCACCAGCGCCTCCGCGCCGCGTCCGATGGCGGCCGCCTGGAGCACCAGGTGGACGGCCTCCTGGATGGTCATGAAGTAACGGGTCACGTCCGGGTGGGTCACGGTGATCGGCAACCCCGCCTCGACCTGTGCCTGGAAGGCGGTGAGCACCGAGCCGCGGCTGCTGAGCACGTTGCCGAACCGGACGCTGAGGAACCGCCCGCCGACCTGCGCGGAGTAGTGAGCGGTCAGCCGCTCGGTGATCCGCTTGGAGTAGCCGAGCACGCTCACCGGGTTCGCCGCCTTGTCCGTGGAGATGTTGACGAACTCGCTGACGTCGCGGCAGGCCTGCAGGACGTTCAGAGTGCCACGGATGTTGGTCTTGATCGCTTCGCCCGGGTGGCGCTGCAACAGTGTCAGGTGCTTCAGGGCGGCGGCGTGGAACACCACGTCGGGCTGCCGGTCGGCGACGATCCGGGCGATGTTGTCGGCGTCGCGGATGTCGGCCAGGATCAGCTCCGGCCCGTCCAGCAGGGCCCGGCCGTGCAGCGACATCTGAAGGGCGTGCAGGGCCGACTCGTCCCGGTCGAGCATCATCAGTTCGCCCGGCTCGCAGCGGGCGATCTGGCGGCACAGCTCGGAGCCGATGGAGCCGCCCGCCCCGGTGACCAGGACCCGTCGGCCGGCCAGCCCGTTGCGCTCGAAGGTCAGCTCGGCGACCCGCTGGGCCCGGCCGAGCAGGTCGGTGATCTGCAGGTCACGCACGTCGGTGGCGGTGACCGGCCGGTCCAGCAGTTCGCGTACCGGTGGGAGCACCTTGAAGGCGGCGCCCGCCTGTAGCGTACGGGCGCGCACGTCGCGCATCAGTTCGGCGTCCGAGCCGTTGATGGAGAAGATCACGGTGGTGGCGCGGGTCCGGCGTACCGCCGGTTCGATCGCCTCCCGGCCGCCCAGCACCCGCAGCCCTTCCAGGCGTAGGCCCTGTTTGTCAGGGTCGTCGTCGAGCAGCCCGACGGGCAGGTAGCCGCTGCCCGGGTCACTCGCGAGCACCCGGACCAGGCGCTCGCTGGCGGCGTCCACGCCGTAGACCAGCGCCCGGTTCGCGGACCGGGCGGGCCGGTCGTCGCGGTCGCGCCGCCACCGGTAGCCGACCCGACCGCCGGCCATCAGCAGCAGCGCGATGGCGCCGCCGGTCACCGGGACGCTGGCCGGCACGGGCCGTTCGGTCATCGCGGCCAGCGCGGTGAGCATGACGGCGGCGGCGAGGAGGGCCGTGCCGGCGAGGTCGCGGGCCTCCCCCGCGCTGCCGATCGGGTGACGGCCCCGAGCCGTGGAGCGGACCTGCTCGATGCTGGCGTGGACGACCGCGCAGACCAGCGCGGTGGCCAGCGCCAGCAGGCACTGGGCGGGAGTCAGCTCGAACTCGAACCGGGCCCAGGTGGCGACCAGAAATCCGGCGCACCACGCCGCCGTGTCGAGCGTTAGCAGAGAGAGGGCCTTGGCACGTCGGGTCACCCAGTCACGTCGGGGAGTGCCGGCGTCGGCTCGTCGGGCTGCAGGATCCATGGATGTCCTCTGCTTTTTTGGTCTGTATGGGTTGATTGGGAGATGTTGGGCCGTTGGATCGTCTACATTCACTTCGTCCATGTTGTTAGTCGTTTAGATCCTGACATGCGGTTGGTGCCACCAAGGGGGATTTCGTGCAGTTTCTCCGGATAGATGTCCTGACGGGAGGGGAGGCGTGATGGATGTCCGCAACTATCTGCGCCTGGTGCGCCGGCACTGGTGGATCGTGCTGATCACGCTGATGGTCGCGGTGGGCTCGGCAGCGTTGATCACAATGCGTACGCCGCCCCGCTACACGGCTTCGGTGACCTTCTTCGTCACCACCCCGAGCCAGGGCGTCACCGACGCCTACCAGGGCGGGCTCTTCCTTCAGCAGCGGGTCAAGTCGTACGCCGACCTGCTGAGCAGCGACCGGCTGGCGCAGAGCGTGGTGGCGGAGACGCCGCTCGGGCTCACCGCGGACGACCTGCAGCGCCGGATCGAGACCTCGACGGAGACGGGCACCGTGCTGCTCCGGGCGGCCGTCACCGACACCGACCAGTCCCGGGCGTTGAAGCTCACCGAGACCCTGTCGGCCAAGTTCGTCGAGCTGGTGCAGAAGGTCGAGACCCCGCCGGAGGGGCGGTCCGCGCCCATCAAGATCGAGGTAATCAGCGGCCCCCGGGTCAGCTCCGCCCCGGTCGCGCCTCAGCCCGCCCGCAATCTCACCGTGGGGGCGCTGCTCGGGCTGCTGCTCGGCGTCGGCCTGGCGGTCCTGCGAGGGCTGGTGGACGTCCGGCTGCGCGACGCCGCCGGGCTGCAACGGGTGACCGGCAGCCCGCTGCTCGGCGAGATCCCCTTCGAGGCGGGCGCCAAGGCCGCGCCGCTCATCGTGGGCGAGGCTGCCACCTCGGCCCGGGCCGAGGCGGTACGCAAGCTGCGCACGAACCTGCGCTTCGTCGACGTGCACGAGCCGGCCCGGGTCATCGCGGTCACCAGCGCCCTGCAGGGCGAGGGGAAGACCACCCTCTCCTGCAACCTGGCGATCGCGCTGGCCGAGGCGGGCTGGCGGGTGCTGCTGGTCGACGCCGACCTCCGCCGGCCGAAGGTCGCCGACTACCTCGGCCTGGACGGTGGCGTGGGACTCACCGACGTGCTGGTGGGTGACGTGCAGGTTGGCCACGTCGTGCAGCGGTGGGGCGACAAGTCGCTGCTGGTGCTGCCGAGCGGCTCGACTCCACCCAACCCGAGCGAACTGCTCGGCTCCAAGGCGATGGCGGACCTGCTGCTGGCGTTGCGGGAGTCGGCCGACATCGTGGTCATCGACACCGCGCCGCTGCTGGCGGTGACCGACGGTGTGGTGGTGGCGGTGCAGGCCGACGGCGCGCTGCTGGTCACACAGCAGGGGCGGACCTCGCGCAGTCAGGTCGCCGCGGCGGCCCGGGCGCTGCACTCGGTCTCGGTGCGCCTGCTCGGCTGCGTGCTGAACATGACCAAGGTGGCCAGGGTGGACGCGTACCAGTACGAGGCGTACCGGATCGCCACCACGTCCGCGGTGCCCGCGGACCGGGTCGCCGCCGCGCACCGGGCCCAGACGCCCGAGACCGCGCCGGTGGGGGACCGGACACAGGAACTCACCCGGTTGTCGAGATGAGCGCCGCCACGGCCAGACGACACCGGCATCCGGCGGGCGTCGGGCCGGCCGTGCCGGTCCGGCGCCGGGCCGGGGGAGGGTCCGCCCGGAGGGGGAGCCGTCGATGAGGATCGGCATCCTGTCATACCACTTCCCACCCGAACCGGCGTTCATCCCGGGCAGTCTGGCCGAGGAACTGGCCGCTCGCGGTCACGAGGTGCGCGTCCTGACCGGCTTTCCGGACTACCCGGGCGGACACGTCTATCCAGGATGGCGGCAGCGGTGGCGGCACGTGACCCGCAGCGAGCGGCTCACCGTGCGACGGGTCCCCCGGTACGCGGGTGGGGAGGCCTCCGTCCGTGCCCGGATGGCCAGCTACCTGTCGTTCGCCGGCAGCGTGGCGCTTGTCGGACGCCGGTACCTGGCCGACGTGGACGTGCTCTACGTCTTCCAGCTCCCGGCCACCGTGTTCGCCGCCGCGGCGATGCTGCGGATGCTCAACCAGGTGCCCACGGTGCTGCACGTGCAGGACCTGTGGGCCGACGAGGGTGGCGCCCCGGGCCGGCCGGACCGCGCCGGGCGCCTCGTCGCCACGATGCGGCGGGTACACCGGGAGGCCGACGCGGTCGCGGTCGCCGCACCGTCGATGCGTGACCTCGTGCTGGCCGACGGGGTGCGGCCCGACCGGGTGCGGCTGGTGCTCAACTGGACCGACGAGCGGATCTTCCAGCCACTCCGGCCGAGCCGGGCGGCGCAGGGGCTGGTCCGCGGCGACGGCCGGTGCGTCGTCATGCACGCCGGGACGATCGGCGTACGCCAGGGGCTGGAGACCGCGGTCCGCGCCGCCGCGGCGCTCGACGGCCGGATGGACCTGGTGCTGGTGGGGTCCGGTGCGGAGGAGCGGCGGGTGCGGGGGCTCGCCGCCGAGCTGGGGACGGGCAACATCCGCTTCGTGGAACGTCGGTCCCCGCTGGACATGCCGGAGCTGTACGCCGCGGCCGACTACCAGCTCGTCATGCTGCGCGACCTGCCGGAGCTGCGCGGGAATGTGCCGGCGAAGCTCCAGGCCGCGCTGGCCTGCGCCAGGCCGGTGGTCGCCTCCGCCGGCGGGGACACCGCCGAACTCGTCGAACGGACCCGGGCCGGGCTCTCCTGTCCGCCCGAGGACTGGGCGACGCTCGCCGACCGGTTCTGGCTGGCCTCCACCATCCCGGCCCCCGCGCGGGCCGAGATGGGCCGACGGGGGCGGGAGGCGTACCTGCGGGAGATGTCGCTGCGGGCCGGAGTGGACCGGATCGAGGGGTTGCTGCGTGAGGTGGCGGTCGGTCGCGGGGGGCGCTGATCACCTGAAGGGTTTTAATTCATCGAATTTATGCAGGATAAGGGCAATAACGGCGCTTCTGCGTCGTTGTACATGCTAGAAAAGCGGCTAATCGCAGGATGTGTCCGTTTCGGGCGGGAGTGTGGTGTGGCGGAGAGCGGTAGGTCTTCTCGCGGTCGGCGACTGCGGCTGCGGCGACGGACGAAGGCGCGGATGCGCCGCGCCCTGCTCGCCGGCCTCGTGGTCGGGTCGCTGTTGGCCGCCGGCGGTGGCTGGGTCGGCTTCCGGGGCTGGCAGGCACGCGCGCACCTGCTGAACGCGGCGGGGCTCGCCCGAGAACTCAGCACGCAGATCGTCGCCGGAGACACCGGGCGGGCCCAGCGGACCCTAGCCGCGTTGCAGGAGCAGAGCGGCGCCGCGCGGAAGACCACGGCCGGGCCGGCCTGGTGGCTGGCCGGCAACAGCCCGTACGCCGGAGACGACGTGTTGGCTGTCCGGCGGATCGCGGCCGCCGTGGACGACCTGGCACGCGAGGCGTTCCCGCCGCTCGTGCAGACCGACGTGGCCGCCCTGGTGCCAAAGGACGGCCGGCTCGACCTGCCGGCGCTGCGGTCCGTGGCGCAGCGGCTCACCGCCGCCGACGTGGCGGTACGCGAGAACGGTGCGGAACTGCGGGTGGTGCCCACCGACGGACTGCTGCCGGAGGTCCGGGACGCCCTCACCGGGCTCCGTACCGAGGTCGACAAGCTCGCCGGGCTGCTCTCGGGTGTCAGCAAGGGTGCTGAGTTGCTGCCCACGCTGTTCGGGGCGGACGGAAAGCGCACCTATCTGCTCGTCTCGCAGAACCTGGCGGAGCTGCGCGCAACGGGCGGGATGTTCGGCGCCTACGCCGTGGTCCGCGCCCAGAACGGTCGGTTGGACCTGGTGGACCAGGGGACGGCGGTGAAGCTGCGGCGGTTCACCCCGCCCGTTCTCCCGCTCACCGCGGAGACCCGGGGCCTCTACACCGACCTTCCCGGCATCTACCCGGCCGACGTCAACCTCACCCCGCACTTCCCGACGGCGGCGAAGCTCTACCGCGAGATGGTCCGGCGGCGCACCGGCATCGCCGCCGACGGGATCCTCGCGGTGGACCCGGTGGCGTTGTCCTACCTGCTGAGGGCCACCGGCCCGGTCGCCGTGCCCGGGTACCCGACCCTGACCGCGCAGACCGCCGTACGGAACCTGCTGTCCGACAGCTACCTGACGCTGGACCTCGACGACCAGGACGCCTTCTACGCGGCCTCCGCGGCGGCGGTGTTCGACTCGGTGCTGCGGAAGGGCGTCAACCCTCGCGAGGTTTTATCCGTATTCGACCGCTCTGTACGAGAACGTCGGATATTGTTTTGGAGTGCTCGACCGGAAGAACAGCGGAAGTTCGTCGACAACCGGATCGGTGGCGTCCTGCCGGAGAAGGAGACGGCACCGACCGTCGGTGTCTTTCTCAACGACGGCAGCGGCGCGAAGCTCGGTTACTACCTGCGGCCCTCGGCGACCCTCACCGTCGGCAACTGCCTGGCCGACGGGCGGCGGGAGCTGCGACTGCGGTTCGACCTCCGCTCGTCGGCTCCCCGCTCCGGGCTCACCAAGGCGGTGCTCGGCCTCGGCAAGGCCGGTGACCCGTACACCGCCCGAACGCTCGTGACGGTGTACAGCCCGGCCGGCGGGGCGGTGGTGGGCGCCCGCCTCGACGGGGTCGAGGCACCGCTGGGCAGTGGCACCGACCGGGGCCGGCAGGTGGCCATCGCCAACGTCGAGGTACCCCCGGGCGCCACCCGGACCCTCGAGATGGAACTGCTGACCGGACGGAACACCGCAGGCACGCCGGAGCTTTGGCACACCCCCACAGTCACCCCATGGACCACCCAAGTAATTCCCGCACCAAGCTGCAACCAGTAGGAGGAGACCATCATGCGGCTATCCCGCATCATCATGGCGCTCACGGTCGGCCTGGCCGTCGTGGCAGCGCCGGCGGCGGCGGGGGCGGCGCAGCCGCAGCCGCCAGCGGACGGCGTTCAGCAGCCGCCACCGGACTACCCGCCGCAGCCGGCGTCGCTGACGCTGGACCGGGCCACGATCGTCATCGGCGAGTCGGTGGTGCTCACGGGCCGTAACTTCGGCCCGAACGAGATCGTGGACATCAACGTCTCGGTGGCGCCCCTCGCCGCCCCCGTTCCGGGCCAGGCCCCCGCCCGGCGCAGCGACGGCACCGCCGTCGCGATGACGTCGGTGGCGCTCTCGAGGCCGCAGCCCGCTCCGCGGCACCTCACCGCGCGAACGGACGCGCAGGGCCGGTTCAGGATCACCTACCGGCCGACGGACGTGGGGAGGCTCACCTTCACCGCCGTCGGGCGGACGACCGGCCGTACCGCGAGCGCGACGCTCACGGTGCTGCCGCACCGTCGACCGCACCTGCCCGTCACCGGTGACAGCCTCGGCACACCGCTGAAGGTCGGCGGCGGTCTGGTCGGGGCCGGCGTGGTCCTCATGCTCGGCAGCCTCGCCTGGCGGCGGCGCCACCGCTTCGGCATGGGGTCGACGCGCTGAGCCCGAGCCGGGCAGGGCCCGGAGCGGAAAGAGACGGACGCCCGCCGGATCATCCGGCGGGCGTCCGCACGCGCCTACAGACCGGGCCGTACGCCAGCATCGCCTCGGCCACCCGCGGCAGCTCCAGTGCGCCCACCACCAAACCGCCGACGTTGGCCGTTTTGTCCGGCGCGGACTTCACCACGGCCCACCGAGGAGCCGGCGAGGCCGCCACGGCCTGGATCGGGCTGTTCGGCCAGAACCCCCGCGAGGGCGTCATGCACACCCGCGACGACGTCGCCGCCGAACTGGCCGATGTCGTCTTCACCGCGCTCGTGGCGATCGAGAGCCTCGGGCTTGACGCACGGTCCGTGGTGTCCGTCCGCGCCGCCACAAGGGTACGTCCCGGATCCCCTGACCGATGCGCCGGCGAACGTCATGATCGTCCCCGGGGCGGCCCGGGTGGGCCGGAGGCAGGAACAAGGCGGGGGAGG
>NZ_SMKN01000023.1 GCF_004348675.1 Micromonospora sp. KC606
AAGAGACAGGGGCGGGGCGTGTCGTGGTCGTCTGGTTCCGGTGACGGTGGCAACGCAGACGGTTCCGGTGGCGTGTCAACGGCCATCGGCCCGCTCTGCTGGAGCGCAGGGTCCGATTGCCGCCAGTATCTTTCGCTTGCTTCAGGGAAAGTTGGCCATGGCTCGCGCACTGTGCGGCGGGCCTGTTCAGCTCATCCGTGCGAAAGGCAATGACATGCATGTGGTCCCCGGTCTCAAGGTGCTGTACTTCGGAACTCCGGTGGTGTTGATCAGCTCGCGCAACGAGGACGGCACCGCGAACCTCGCGCCGATGTCCTCGGCGTGGTGGCTGGGCCAGTCCTGCATGCTGGGGCTGGGCAACCGTGGCCAGACGACGGCGAACCTGTTGCGCGAGGGCGAATGCGTGCTGAACCTGCCGTCATCGGCAATGGTCGAAGCGGTGGACCGGATCGCGATGACCACAGGCAAGGCGGTGGTGCCTGAAGGTAAGGCGGCGCAAGGCTACCGGTATGAGCCCGAGAAGTTCTCCACCGCCGGCCTGACCGAGCAGGCCTCAGACCTGATCCTCCCGCCCCGGGCTGCGGAGTGCCCGATCCAGATGGAGTGCAAAGTCGTCTCGGCGACCCCTTTCAGCGGCCCCACCTCCTTCGCCACCGCCTTCCATGTCGAGATCCTTCGCACCCACGTCGAGGAGGAGCTGATCATCCCGGGGACGCACTACATCGATCCGCTGAAGTGGGACCCGCTCATCATGAAGTTCACCGAGTTCTTCGGCGGCGGGCAGAATGTGCATCCGTCCAGGCTCGCCGAGGGCTGGAACATGCCGCATCAGCTGCAGCCGGCGACCGTTTGACGTGGTGCCGCGTGCCGCCAACCCCACCCACCAGCTGTTCGTGATCTTTCGTACGGAACTATCTTACTTAGTATGTCTGGTGGGGATGGCCTGTTCGAGGTGGATCCGGCGGCGGTCGCCCGGCCGACGACCGTGTCGGCTACGCCGGGGAGGAAGACGTTCCGGGTGTTCGCCCCCGATCAGATGCTGTTGCTGCCGCCTTCGCTGGATGAGTGGCTGCCTGAGAACCATCTGGCCCGCTTCGTCGCCGAGCTGGTCGATGAGGTCCTGGACCTCGGGCCGATCCTGGCCTCTTATACGGAGAGGCGCGGGTTCCCGCCGTATGACCCAAGGCTGATGGTCCGGCTGCTGATCTACGGGTACACCACCGGGGTGCGCTCGTCGCGGGCGGTCGAGCGCAAGTGCGTAGACGACGTGGCATTCCGCTACCTGGCCGCAGGGCAGGGCCCTGACTACCGGTCGATCTCCCGGTTCCGGGCCCGGCACCTGGACGCCCTGGCCGGGATCCTCACCCAGTCGCTGCACCTGGCGCAGAAGCTGGGCATGGTGAAGATGGGCCGGGTCGCCCTGGACGGCACCAAGCTGGAAGCCAACGCCTCCAAACACAAGGCCATGAGCTACGCCCGGCTGATCGACAAGGAAGAACGCGTCGAGCTTCAGATCGCGGAACTGGAGGCGGAGGCGCTGCTGGCCGACGCCGAAGCCGCCGATGCCGCCGAGGACGCGGTGTTCGGGGTGAACGGCAAGGACATCGACCTGCCCGGCGAGCTGGACCGGCGGGAGAAGCGCCTGGCCCGGCTGCAGGCCGCCCGGGCGCAGATCGAGGCCGAGGCCGCTGAGAAGGCGCGCAGGCACGCCGAGGACAAAGAGACACGCCGCCAGGGGCGGTCCGGCGCTGACGATCCCGATGCCGTCACCGCCGCCGGACGCACCGCCGCCGGCACCGCACGGCCGAAGGACAAGGCACAGGCCAACTTCACCGACCCGCAGTCCCGGATCATGAAGAACGGTGACGGCGCCTACATCCAGGCCTACAACGCCCAGGCCGTCGTGGACGACGCCCACCAGATCATCACCGCCGCCGACGTCACGACGAACCCCTCCGACGCGCTGAACTACACCGGCATGCTCGACCAGTCCGCCGCGAACACCGATGTCCACGCCAAGCAGGCCCTGGTCGACGCCGGGTACTGCTCCGAGGCCAACCTAGCGGCCGCCGCCGCGCGTCAAGCCGAGCACGGCACCGAAACCCTCATGGCCACCGGCCGCCTGGCCCACGACGAGCAGGTCAGCGCCGCCCCGCGCGGACGCATCCCGGCCAACGCGACACCCAGGGAACGCATGGCCCGCAAGCTGCGGACCAAGCCCGGCCGCGCCGCCTACGCCCGCCGCAAAGCCATCGTCGAACCCGTATTCGGCCAGATCATAACCTGCCAGGACGGCCGGGAACTCCTGCTGCGCGGCGAGAACGGAGCACGCGGCGAATGGCGGCTCCTGGCCGCCTGCCACAACCTCCGCAAAATCTTTCGGCACGCCGGAACCGCCGGGCTGACCGCAGCCCGCCCCTGACGACCGGGCCGGCAGGGACTCTCCAGACCGAAGGAGGCCCGCTACCGCGCCCCGAAAGCCGATCTGCGGCCATGAACACGCCAACCAGGCGAACACGACGGGCTACGCCCGCCACGATCACCCGTTACCGACCCACGCTCCTAGCCATTGGTCGAGCGTCTGGGGAAGGGCGCCGTCCGGCGGGGCCATACACCGGTCGTCTGCCGAGCGTGATTTGAGATAGCGCGGGTCGTCTGAGACGACGACGGCGAGCCCTTCGTCGAACCACTGGGGCACCGTGGTGTCCGATCTGAGCCGGCTTATGTCGTCGATACGCTGCTCGACGAGTGGACACCGGTGATCGACGGCGATCTTTCGACCATGGCGTTTAGTCAGGTTGGCAACGTCGATCACGTCGTTCAGCATCCGGCCGGGCCGTGCACGAGTCATCGGCCAAAGGTTGACACCTACCGACGACGCCGTCCCAGCTGCGAGATCGGGAAGCCGTCCGGCTCGCGGAGCTGTTCGGCGAGCCCGCACTCGTACCCGAGGATGACCAACTGCGTGCGGTCCCGCACACCGAGCTTCAGGAACAGGCGGCTCAGGTACGTCTTGACCGTGGCCCGGCTGAGGAACAGCTCCGCGGCGGTCTCCTCATTGGACATGCCTCGCAGAATCGCGGCCACGACATCGCGCTCGCGATCCGTGAGCACGTCGAATCGGGCCAGGTCGGGTTGTCGACGGTCCATCCGCACGGAGACATCGGCGATCAGCCGGCGGGTTACCTCCGGCGCGAGCATCGCGTCACCGGCATGTACCACGTGGACGGCGCGCAGGGTCTCCGCCGGCGCGGCGTTCTTGAGCAGGAACCCGGACGCGCCGAGGCGGAGGGCCTTGTAGACGTACTCGTCAAGGTCGAACGTCGTCAGAATGAGGACCCGCGTCGCCGGTTGTCGCTCACAGATCAACTCCGTCGCGGTCAATCCATTCATCACCGGCATACGAATGTCCATCAACACCACGCTGGGCCGGACCCGGTCGACCGCGGCGACCGCCTCCCGACCGTCGCGGGCCTCACCCACCACGACGATCGACGGATCGCTTTCGAGCAGCTCGCGCAACGACGCCCGTAACAGATCCTGGTCCTCGGCGATCAACACGCCGATCCGCTCAGCCACCGCTCACCTCGTGCCGCCCCAGCGGGACGACCGCGCGCAGGGCGAACCCGCCTTCGGCCCTTCTCCCGGCAGTGAGGGCGCCGCCCATGAGTCGAACCCGCTCCCGTAGGCCGACAAGCCCGAACCCGGATCCGGTGGCTGCGCTGCGGGATACCAACCCGTTCGCCGGACCGGTGTCCACAATCTCGACACGTACATCGGTGTCGCCTCCGACGACCGCCACCTGGCAGCTGGTACCGGGCGCGTACCGGGTCACGTTGGTCAGCCCCTCCTGCGCGATTCGGTAGACGGCCAGCCCGGGACCCGGCGGGACCCGGTCGCAGCCGCTCACCGTCAGATTCACGGCGATCCCGGCATGCTCGACGCGTTCGACAAGCCCTCGCAGGTCATCGATGCCCGGCTGCGGGCCGCGCGCCACGCCTTCACCGGGGTCACGGACTGCAACCAACGCCGCACGCAGCTCATCCAGCGCCTCGCGGCTCGTCGTCTCGATCTGCGCGAGTTTCTCCCTCATCCGTCCGGCGTCGTCGCCGACCTGACGCGCGACACCAGAGACGACCGAGATCGTGCCCAACGAGTGCGAAACGATGTCGTGGACCTCCCGAGCGACCCGAAGCCGCTCCGCCGTGACCGCGTGCTCCTTCTCGGCCCGCAACGCGTGCTCGGCTTGCCGTCGTTGCCTCCTCATCGTGCTGCCCAACGCCCACGTCCCGGCCAGCACCAGCAGACTCACCATCACATACCGGACGGTCTCCTCAGCCCCAGCCGGTCCGCCAACCGCCACTAGGACGATCGCCAACCCAATCGTCACCGAGGTGGCAGGGACCAGCCTGGGACTGCCCCACGAAACCGCGACAGGAAAAAGGGTCCACGCGGCGGCCACAAACGGGTCATGAGTCATGCCCGACACCGCGCCGGCGAGCGTCACTCCCGTAACGAGGCAGAACGCCACGACGGACCAGCGCGACCGGAGCAGCATCCCCACGATCAACAGGACGATGGCCCACGCATGCACGGAGCGCGACCAGCCGGGACGGTCGACCAGCGGCAGCCAGAAAACCAGAACGCAGAGCAGCGCGGCGCCGAGATCCAGGCCGAACGACCGCGCCAACAACGACAGGACCTGACGCGGCCGAGCCATGTCTGCACATTACCCGGGGCCATCAGCCGACAGGAATCGGTGACCGCGTGGTCACGCCGAAGGGCCACCGGCTGCGTCTGCGTCCCGGTCTCGTACGCACCCGCGTTTAGCAGAGCCCAAGGCCGGCAAGAACCGTGTCCACCTGGACATCAGAGAGCCGGCGGCGGTGTATCCGGCAGGTCCGGAACCGATGATGACCAGCGGATGGGGTTCGGATATGAGGGGCTCCCGCTCAGCGATGAGCCGCCCGCTGGCAGGTGGGCTGCCGGCGGGGTCGTCGAGCCGCCAGTCCTCGTGGCGTTTGCCGGGGAAGACGGGGCAGGCGTCGCCGCAGCCCATGGTGACGATCACGTCAGACGACTCCGCGGTCTCGTACTCGAGAAGCTTGGGGGTCTGGTCGGTGACGTCGATGCCGACCTCGCGCATGGCCTCGACGGCGGCCGGGTTGACGGTCTCGGCGGGTGCGCTGCCGGCGGAGCGGACCTCTACGGCGACTGGCAGACAGCCCGCGACGTCCAACTCGACCTGCTCGAAACCGGCGTCTGCAACAGCAACCCCAGCGACTCCACCGGCACCGAAAGCTGCTGCGGCACCGCCCCGCAACCCGCCGGCGAAGGACTCGCATGCCCCGCTCAGCCAGTACGTCGGTCGCGGCATCGGTCAGACTAGCGAAACAGGTCATTCGGCAACGATGGACCCCGATCTACGGATGTAGTGTCTTCTTCCACATCCGTAGATCGGGGTCGGCATGGCGCGTAGCGCAATCGTCGTCGGCGGCGGTATCGGGGGCCTGGGTGCCGCCATTGGCCTGCGCCGCAGAGGCTGGCAGGTGACCGTGCTCGAACGGGCCGCCCAGTTTCGCCAGGTTGGGGCCGGCCTGGTGCTGCAGGCCAACGGTGTGCGCTGCCTCGATGTGCTCGGACTCGGCGCCGCCGTCCGGGGGCGCGGCCGGGCCGACATGTCCGGGGGCACGCGCAGATCAGACGGGCGGTGGTTGGCCCGCGTCGACGCCGGCGCCATGGAGCGCCTGCTCGGTACGCCGGCCATCGGCGTCCACCGCGCCGCCCTCCACGAAATCCTGCTAGGCGCTCTGCCGGACGGCACCGTCGTCACCGGCGCCGAGGTAACCAGCGTCACCGAGGACGGCAGCGTCAGGTACCGGACCGTGGACGGGTCGGGGCGGGCACAGGCTGATCTCGTGGTCGGAGCCGACGGCATCCGTAGCGCGGTCCGTAACCTGCTGTGGCCGGAGGCCGGCGCCCCGGTGCACGTCGGCGTGTCGGCGTGGCGCGGGGTGACACCGGTGTGGGACGGCGACCTGGTCGTCGCCATCAGCTGGGACCGGGGTGCAGAGTTCGGTATGGTGCCGCTCGCCGATGGCCGCGTGTACTGGTACGGCGCTGTCAACGCGGCGCCCGGGCAACGGGCCACCGACGAATTGGCTGAGGTCCGTGCCCGATTCGGCGGCTGGCATGATCCGATTCCGGCTCTCATCGCTGCCACGGGCTCCGTGCAGCGCGACGACCTCGCGTGTCTCGACGGGCCGCTCACCACCTATGTCAAGGGGCGGGTCGCCCTGCTCGGCGACGCCGCGCACGCCATGACGCCCAACCTCGGCCAGGGTGCCAACCAGGCACTCGAGGACGCCGTCGTGCTGGCGGCGGTCGCCGACCGCCCGGACGGGTTGGCCAGCTACGACCAGCAGCGCCGGCCACGCAGTCAGCAGGTGGCGAAGGCCTCACGCGTGATAGGCCGCTTCGGTCAGCAACTGAGTAACCCGATCGCCGTGGCTGCCCGCAACACCGTCATGCGTCTCTCGCCACCACAAATGGCCCTGCGCTCGATGGCCCGCTACGCCGACTGGCAACCGCCGAAGCTGGTCTGATCCCCACACGACAGGCCCCCAGTGCCGGATGACCGCCGGTGACGTGGGCTGACGTCGTGGTGCGCTCCGCTGCGGAGAATCCGTGGGCGGCGGACCGGCCCGTCCTTGCCGTGGACCGGTCCGCCGGTGTGGTCGCGCAGCGGTCAGCCGTCGGTCGCGAGTGCTGCCGTCGGGCTGACCCGCGCCGCGCGGCGGGCGGGAATCAGTCCGGCCAGCGCGGTGAGTACCGCGAGGATCACCACCGCGGCGGCGAGTTGGCCGGTGGGAATATCCACCGGCACGTCGCCGCTGCCGGCCTTGACGAACATCGCCGCGTACGGCACCGCGAGCAGGACGCCCATGGTGGCGCCGACGGTGCCGTAGAGCCCAGCCTCGACGGTGAGCATCATGGTGAGTCCGCCACGGGACATGCCCACCGCGCGGAGCAGCCCCGCTTCGCGGATCCGCTCCACCGCCGACAGCGCCGTGGTGGTACCCACGCCCACGACCGCCCCGCACTCGGACGGTGTGCCGTCCGCTGGTGACGGTGACGGTGTCGCCGACCCGTACGCCGGCGTCCTTGGCGACGGCTTCGTCCAGGGCGGCGCGGCCCGGTCCGAGATCGCCCAGGCTGCCGGCCGTGACGCTGGCCCGCATCCGGCTCCAGGTGGCCAGGTCCGCCAGGTGGACGTCGGTGGCGGTCACCTCGGAGGTCGCCTGACCGACCCGAACGGTGGTGCTGCGGTACGGCACGATCGTGGTCAGCTCGGTGTGTGCCTGGGCCTGCCGGACCAGCTCGTCCGGCAGGGTGTGGCCGGATGGGGCGCGAAGATCGAAGTCCGCCGGGGCCACGACGGCGAGGTGCCGCTCCACGTCGGCGCCTCGGCGCGTACCTGCGCTCGCTCGACAACGCTCGGAAACGGCGGCTCGCCGCAGCCCTCGCCGAGCAGCGCGCCGAGTTCGCCCGCGATCTGCACGACTTCATCGCCCACCACGTCACCGGGATCGTCGTGCAGGCACAGGGGGCACGGCTGATCGCCGGACAGGACCCGCAACGGGTGATCGACGCCCTGACTCAGATCGAGTGCGCCGGATCGGAGACCATGACGGCGATGCGGCGCATGGTCGGTGTGCTGCGCGACGATCGGACCATGCAGGCGCCGGTCGTCCCGCTGGCCGGCATCGCAGAGCTGGCCGGCCTGGCGCACCGGTTCACCGCCTCCGGCGGCCCGCCGGTGCGGCTGCACATCGACGGCATCCTCGACGGACTGCCCGTCGACGTGGACACCTCCGCATTCCGGATCGTGCTCGAGGCCCTGACCGACACCCGGAGGCACGCCAGCGGGGCAAGCGCGGTGGACGTGTCGCTGCGCCGTACCCCGGACTGGCTGCTGGTCGTGGTCACCGACGACGGCACGCCTCCGACACGCGCCGGGCGCGCAGGCGAGCACGACGGCTTCGGGCTCGCCGGCATCGCCGAAAGGGTCAAGGCCCTCGGCGGCCGATTCCACGCCGAGCCCGGCATCACCGGAGGATGGACCGTGGAAGCGACGCTGCCGCTGAAAGCGAAGGGAAACGCGTGACGATCCGCGTGATCGTCGCCGACGACCAGGCGATGGTCCGCACCGGCTTCGGCATGATCATCAACGCCCAACCGGACATGCGGCTCGTCGGCGAGGCCGCTGACGGTGTCGAAGCCGTCGAGCTCGCCCGCCGGCTGCGCCCCGACGTCGCCCTGCTGGACATCCGCATGCCACGCCTGGACGGGCTCGAAGCGCTGCGCCTGCTCGCCGGCCCCGACGTGGCCGACCCGATGAAGGTCGTCATCGACGTCGTCAAACTCGTCGCCCGCGGACTGACCAACACCGAGATCGCCACCCGCCTGTTCATCTCCGTCGGCACCGTGAAGACGCACCTGGCAAACGTCCAGACCAAGCTGCCCGCCCGCAACCGGGTCGAAGTCGTTGCCTGGGCGTGGGAACGGCACATCGTCTCGTAAGCGGCGCCGGTGGCAGGACGCCGGTCGCGGCGGCGATCGAGCCGTCACGCACCGAACCGGGTGGGCCAGGGAGCGACCGACGCCGCCGGGGGGTGGTCGCGCAACCGCGCCTGCTGGAAGCTGTCGGGTGAGTCGTTGGGCGAGTCCACACCGGCAGCCGGGAACGTGTGCCCTCTCGCCTGCTCACGAGTCGCTTTCAGGCGCGGCGGGCAGTGCCCAGTTCCTCAACCGAGGCGAGCGCGTCGGCGAGCAGGGTACGTTGGCCCTCGTCCAGCGCGGTGGCGCGTACCCTGGTCAGCAGTTCGTCGATGCGGGCGACGTCGCCGAGCCGCATGGCGAGTTCGGCGCGGTAGACGAGTGCCTCCACCACGACGGTGATGTCGGGCTCGTCGTCGACGCGGGCCAGGGCGCCGTCGAGGACCTTTCCTGCCTGCGTGGCGTCTTCTTTGGAGTCGCCGAGGACAATCGCGTTCTGGAGGGTGCGGCCCAGCCGGCTGGTGGGTTCGGCCTCGACCTCGCCGACGTCGGCATCGTTGGTCCCGTCCGCGGCGGGAGTCTGGAAGATCCGGATCCAGTTGCCACCCGGGTCGATGACGCTGAAGCCGCTGGCCTGGCCGGTGTTCTTCCGCTTCCGGGGGCGGGTGACCCGAGGAATCCCGCCGAGCAGGACCTTGCCGTGCCTCGCTCGCATGCCGTCCGCGAAGGACTGGTAGAGGGCGCCGACGTCCGGGACGAACACCAGACAGCTGCCGTGTGACTGTTCCGGGTCGAGGTCGGGCACCCCAAAGAAGTGGAGTTGGAGGTCTTCCCGCTGGACGGAGACGTAGTGGTTGGGGCGCTCCTGGCGGTGGGTGACGACAAAGCCCAGCATCGTGTAGAAGTCGCCGATGTCGTCGATGGAGCGGCAGGGCAACAGGGGGATGGTTACCTCATTGGCCACGGTCATTCCTCTCATCGGGGGCGGGTCGGTCGGTGTCGAGGGGATCGGTGTCGAGGTACCGCCCGAGGCGACGCAGTGTCGCGGCTGCCGTCTCCAGCTCGGCGAGGGTCATCCCCTCGGCGATCCGATTCGCCCACTGGGCCTGCCGGCGCTCGACGAAGGTCAGAGCCTGCCGCCCCCAAAAAGTCAGTGACATCAGCTTCGTACGCCGATCGCCCGGATGGCCTTCCGACGAGCGGAGTCGGCTGTGGACGGACACGCTGGTCACGGGTTGCCGCGAACCATCGGCGCTCACAGGCTGCCGCCAGGTTGTCGCACGCGTCAGGCCGCTCGCTGGGCCGGTAACAGGCCAACCCGGCGCACCGGCCAGCCCAGCCGTTGGGGGATCACAGGGGTCCCAGCACAGCAAGCGGGTCGGCGTCCAGTGCCAGTGTCTCCAGGACGTGCAGGAGCTTGCGTTCCTCGTACCTGAAGTGCGACTCCATGATCGCCGCCACGCCCTCCAGGTGTTGCTCCAGCTCCACAGGTGAGGCGGCCCGGGTCACGGCGGCCTGCACCCCGGCCAGCAGGTGGGCGATCATCGAGTGGTCCTGCTGGAGGTGGTGCAGCGTCTCGCGTAGCTCGGGGTGCTGCTGGGCGATCGCGGGGAACAGGTCGCGGTCCTCGCCCTCGTGGTGGGCCGTCAGTGCGGTGCAGAACCCGTGGCAGAACAGCAGCAGGTCTCTGGTCGCTGGCTGCGCCGACTCGCCAGCGGCCAGGGCCTGCCGGGTCACGGTCAGAGCTTCGCGCAGTCTGTCGTGGACACCGCGCAGCTCTCGGCTCCAGGCAACCAGCCTGGTCTTCTCGCCCTCACCCACGGGTGGAAGGCGAAGGGACGACGATCATCGTCGGTGCTCCCTTCGGTCCGGCGCCTCCATGCCTGACACGGTCTGCCACCGGCACGCGACGCTGCGGTCCAGCCTACCGCGAAGCGCACCGGGACACTTGTCCGAAGGATGTGACTCTTTGTGAGGCCCGAGCAGTCCCGGTCAGCGTGGAACCGTATCCGGCAGCCCTGAGCGGCGGCGTGCGCCGACGCGTCCCGGTGGCTCGGGCCCTCCTGAACCGCCCGGCGCCGTCGGGGTCCGGGTGGACCGCCGGTCGCGCGGCAGAGTCATGGGGGAGTAGGGTTTGGCCGCCGCCCGGGACCTCGGTGCCGTACGGCGACGTCCGCTTCGAACGATCCGGGTCGGAGCCAGTAGTGGGCAAGGACAACCCGGGGCGCGGCGATCCGACGACCTCCGATCGCCGGCTGCGGCTGTGGGCCGTTCTCGCCGATGCCGCCCGGGGCGGCACGGTCGCGGTCGATCATGTGTGCGCGACGACGGTGTCGGTCGTGGGCGTGGACTCCGCCGCCGTCGCGGTGATACTCGACGCCACCCCGCGCGTACTGATGCACGCCACGGATCGGACCGCGTCGGCGTTGGAAGACCTGACCCTGATCCTCGGTGAGGGGCCGGGCGTGGACGCGACGACCGGTGGACCTGTCCTGGTCGCCGACCTGACGGCACCGGAGTGCCGGAACCGCTGGCCGGTGTTCGCGCCGGCCGCGGTGCTCGCCGGGGCCGGCGCGGTGTTCGCGTTGCCACTACGGGTGGGCGGGATCCGCCTCGGTGTCCTGGACCTCTACCGGGCCCGGGCCGGTGATCTCGGGGCGGAGCAACTGGCCGACGCGCTGGTCCTGGCGGACACGGCATGCGCGGTGCTGCTGGACGACGCGACCCGCCGCGGGGTGGACCGGGACGATCAGTCGCCCGAGCGGACCGGCCTGCGACACCCCGAGGTACACCAGGCGACCGGTATGGTCATGGTCCAGTTGGGAGTGAGCGCGGCGGTGGCGCTCGTCCGGTTACGCGCCTATGCGTACTCCCAGGACCGGCGGCTCCAGGACGTGGCAGCTGACGTCGTCGCCCGACGCCTGCGTCTCGAACCGGCCGGGACACCTGGTGACCAGAATGGGTGAACAAGGGATCGGCGCCAGGACGGCGCGTTACGGACCATCCCGTCGGGCGAGCGACGGAGCCACTGATCAACGAGGTGACCGGAATGGCCCAGACCCAGCTGGCCGACGTTTTCGTGGAGATGGCCGACACTCTCATCGACGACTTCGACGTGATCGAGTTCCTGCACGTGCTGGCCGAGAGGTGTGTCGAGCTGCTGGGTGTGTCGGCGGCTGGGTTGCTCCTGACCGACCAGCGGGACACGCTGCAGGTGGTCGCCGCCTCATCCGAACGCACCCGACTGCTGGAGCTGTTCCAGCTCCAGACCGACCAGGGCCCCTGCCTCGACTGCTTCCGTACCGGCCAGCCGGTGTCGGTCGCCGACCTGACCCTCACCACTGCCCGATGGCCAAGGTTCACCGCCGCCGCGGCCGAGGTCGGCTTCGCCGCGGTGCACGCCCTGCCCATGCGCCTGCGCTCCGACGTCATCGGCGCGCTGAACCTCTTCGACGTCCGGCCGGGGGCCCTCGACGAGGGCAAGCTCCGCATCGGTCAGGCGCTCGCCGACGTGGCAACCATCGGACTGCTGCAACAGCGAGCCATACACCGAGGCGACATCCTCACCGAACAGCTGCAGACCGCACTGAACAGCCGCGTCCTGATCGAGCAGGCCAAGGGCGTCCTGGCCGAACGCCTCCAGGTGGACGTGGGCCAGGCCTTCGCGATACTGCGCGACGGCGCCCGCAGCCGCAACCGGCGACTGTCCGAACTGTCCCAGGCGATCGTCGACGGCTCCGAGCAGTTCGCGCCGGGACCGGACGCCAACCTGCCCGGCTGACGACCGGCTCCACAGCCGAGCCAGTTTCCGAGAACTCGGCTCTCAGGTTGTTGGTCGGGGAGATGGAGGCGTACGGTGGCCATGTCGCCCGGGTCCCCGGTGGCCGCCGTTCTCGCCGTCGCCAACCCATTAGGGGCGTTGAACAATGGTCACCCCCATCCAGACACCGATGGCCGTTTCGTCCCCTCCGACGTCGAGCCCGAAAACGGGGTACAGCGAACAACTGTTGCGTCTACGCGCAGCCCTGAACGTCGACGATCCTGACCGTGCGCGGCTGCGAACCTCGATCATCGAAGCGAACCTGCCGATGGCTGGTCGACTGGCCCGCCGCTACGCCGGCCGCGGGGAACCATACGAGGACCTGGCTCAGGTCGGCGCGATCGGCCTGATCAAAGCCGTCGACGGATACGACACCAGCCGGGACGTGCCGTTCGCCAGTTACGCCATCCCGACCATTCTCGGCGGCATCCGGCGGCACTTCCGCGACACGGCCTGGGCGATCCGGGTGCCACGGGCAGCGCAGGAACTGAGCGCCCGGGTACCCGAAGCCCGCGGCGAGCTCGGGCAGCAACACGGTCGCCAACCGACTGACGAAGAGCTCGCTGACCACCTGGAGGTGACCGCCGCCCAACTCGTGGCCGCCGTCGCCGCCCGCGGCGTCTATCGCCTGCCGTCGCTGAACGGGCCACCGCCCGGGAACGACGGCGTCGAACGCCTCGCGCTCATCGGCGCCGCCGATCCGGGATACGCAGACGTGGATGACCACCTCACCCTCCAACTGCACCTCGCGGCGCTTCCCCCGCGTGAACGTCAGATTCTGACCATGCGGTTCTACGGCGACCTGACCCAGGCGCAGATCGCCACCCAGGTCGGGTTGTCGCAGATGCACGTCTCCCGGCTGCTGAAGCGCTCTTTGGCCCAGCTGAAAGCCGAGATGCTCCGCTGACCGGTCTGCGGGTGTTGCTCCTGGTGGCCGTCCGGCTTCTGCCGCTGGTGATCGTCACGACGTTTGCTGACCGCTGACCGCTTCCCGGGGGCCACCCCGGCACGGCAGGGCCCGTACCGGCGTAGCCTGGAGCGGTCCGGACCGACGAGGTCCCGCCGCTGCGGTGCTGCCACGCCGGCTGCGCCCCGGGGGATCGCACGTACGTGCCCCACTATTCGCCGGTCACGGCGACACGTCGACCGCCCGCCGCGCCTCAGCACCCGGTGAAGGGTTTCGACCGGGCTTCCACACCGCCACCCGTGACCATGATCGTTCCGAACGCTTTTTCGAGGGAGTAGACGATGAGGATCGCCAGGTACAGGATCGTTATGGCTCTGCGCGAGCGCGGCCAGCAGGCCAGGGCCGACTGGGTCGAGCGGGAACTACCGGAGCGGGTGAATCCCGCCGAGCACACCGGGCTGCTCACCACCCTGCGGCTCAATCCGGCCGATCTCGCCGACGCGCCGTCCCCGTGAGGGTGGCTCTGCTCGGGCCGGTCGCCTGGCGGACACCTCCGTACCACTACGGCCCATGGGAACAGGTGACCGGCCTGCTCGCCGAAGGGCTGATCACGCGCGGCGTGGACGTGACACTCTTCGCGACGCTGGACTCGATAACCTCCGCCGACCTCGACGGCGTGTGCCCGCGGGGATACGCCGACGACCCGAGCATGGACGGCCGGGTGTGGGAGGCGATGCACGTCTCCCACGCGATGGCCCGCTCGTCGCAGTTCGACCTGGTGCACAGTCATCTCGACTGGCTACCGCTGGCCTTCGCCGAGCACTGCCGCGCTCCGCTGCTCACGACCGTGCACGGGTTCTCCGGCGCGGGAATCCTGCCGGCCTACACCAGGGCCCGCTCGTCCTACGTGTCGATCTCCGACGCCGACCGGGCCGCCGGGCTCGACTACGTCGCCACGGTGTACCACGGCGTCGACCTCACCGGGCTGCCGTTCACCCCGGACGCCGGCCCCGGACTGGTCGCCTTCGGCCGGATCCATCCCGACAAGGGCATCCACACCGCCATCGAGATCGCCCGCCTCGCCGGCCGGCCCCTGACCATCTGCGGCATCGTCCAGGACGAGCGGTACTTCGCCGAACAGGTGGCCCCGCACATCGACGGGGACCAGGTCACCTTCCTCGGGGCGGTGCCGCCTCGACGGCGCGCGGAGATCCTGGGCGCCAGCGCCGCCCTGCTGCACCCGATCGCCTTCGACGAGCCGTTCGGCCTGTCGGTGGTGGAGTCGATGGTCTGCGGCACACCGGTCGTCGCGTTCGCGCGGGGGTCCATGCCGGAGGTCGTCGACGAAGGGGTGACGGGATTTGTCGTGCACACCGTCGAGCAGGCCGTCGACGCTGTCACCCGGGTCAGCGGCCTCGACCGGGCCGGCTGCCGGGCGCGGGCACGACAGCGCTTCGGCGCGGACCGGATGGTCACCGACTACCTGGCCGTCTACGACGACCTCACCCACCGGCCGCACCTCTGAGCCTGTTGCACGACCGGCGATTCCCGACGACAGGGCCCGCGCGATCCCGACAACCGGAAGGCCCGACACCCATGCCCAGCTACGGGTTCCTCAGCACCCATCCCCCGACCCGGTGCGGACTTGCCACCTTCAACGCAGCCCTGAGCGCCCACCTGACCGCCGACGGAACGCCCGGCGGCATCGTGCGAATCACCGACGGCAGTGACGACCAGAGGGCTCTGCCCGGGGTCGTACACACCTGGTCGGCGCGTACCCCGGCCGGCTGGCGGGAGGCCGCAACCGCCCTCAACGCCTTCGACGTGGCCATCGTCCAGCATGAGTACGGCATCTACCCCGGCACCGACGGCGAGGACGTCCTGCCGCTGCTGCGCCGACTCACCGTGCCGAGCATCGTGGTCCTGCACACCGTGCTCCGTCAGCCGTCCGGCCGGCAGAGGTCCCTGCTGGAGCAGATCATCGCCGCCGCCGGCGCGGTCGTCACGATGACGGACACGGCCCGCGACCGGCTGCTCGTCGGCTACGCCGTGCCTTCGGACAAGGTCACGGTCATCCCGCACGGTGCCGCCGAGCACATCGGCGTACCCGTGCACCGCCGCCCCCGCCCCCACCTGCTGACCTGGGGACTCCTCGGTCCCGGCAAGGGCGTCGAGTGGTCGTTGCGAGCCCTCGCACGATTGCAGGACCTCGAACCGACCCCCACGTACACCGTCGCAGGCCGGACTCATCCAAAGGTGATCGAGCACCAGGGGGAGACGTACCGGGCGGGACTGCACCGGCTCGGCGCGCAGCTGGGCGTCGCGCACGGCGTGGACTACCAGGACGTCTACCACGACGAGGCCACTCTCGGCCGGCTGATCCGCTCCGCCGACGTGGTGGTGCTGCCCTACGACTCCCACGAACAGGTCACCTCCGGGGTGCTCATCGAGGCGGTGGCCGCCGGGGTACCCGTCGTGGCCACGGCATTCCCGCACGCCGTCGAACTTCTCACCGGCGGCCCCGGTCTGGTCGTACCCCATCAGGAGCCGGCGGCGCTGGCCGCCGCTATCCGGCGGATCCTGACCGAACCGGGCCTGGCCGCCCGGCTGGCCGGCCGCAACCGGCCACTGGCCGCCGACCTGCGCTGGCCGGCGGTGGCCGCCCGCTACGACGCCCTCGCCGAGCGGCTCGTCGCGCACCGCGCCACCGTGGTAAGCGCGGCGTCGGCGTGACGACGACCACCGACCTCCCCAGCACGGCGGACAGCGGTCGCCGCTGGTCGGCGCACCCGCCGAGTTTCACGCACCTGAGCCGGCTGAGCGACGACACCGGCCTGTTCGAACACGCACGCCACGCCATCGTCCGCCGCGAGCACGGCTACTGCACCGACGACGTCGCCCGCGGCCTGGTCGTCACCAGCCGCGAGCCGGAGCCGACCGAGGAGGTGATCCGGCTGGCGGAGCGCTACCTCGCCTTCCTGACCCACGCCCAGGACGCGCGCGGTTCCTTCCACAACCGGATGGGCCACGACCGGCGCTGGACCGACCAGCCCGGGCTCGGCGACTGGTGGGGCCGGGCACTGTGGGGGCTGGGCACCGCCGCCGCCCGGAGCCCCGCCGCCTGGATCCGGGAGGAGGCCCTCGTCGCCTTCAGCAAGGGTGCCGCGCGGCGTTCCCCGGCCCCCCACGCGATGGCCTTCGCCGGACTCGGCGCCGTCGAGGTGCTACGACGCCACGCCGGCCACGCCGCCGCGGCCGCGCTGCTGGCCGACGCCGCCATCATGATCGGAACCCCCGATCCGGATCCACGGTGGCCCTGGCCGCAGCAGCGGCTGACCTACGCCAGCGCGGCCCTCGCGGAGGTCATCATCGCCGCCAGCCAGCTGCGCCACGACGGCCCACCGCTCGACGCGGGGCTGCGGATGCTGACCTGGCTGCACGACATCCAACTCCGCAACCGGCGGCTCTCGGTGGTGCCGGCCGCCGGGTGGCGCCGCGGCGCGGTACGGCTGCGCCACGACCAGCAGCCCATCGAGGTCGCAGCCTTCGCCGACGCCTGCGCCACGGCCGCCGCGGTCACCGGCGACCCCGGCTGGGAGACCGGATTACGGCAGGCGATCGGGTGGTTTCTGGGCGACAACGACCTCGGCATGCCGATGTGGGATCCGGCGACCGGTGGCGGCTACGACGGGCTGACCCCGCACGGACCCAACCTCAACCAGGGCGCCGAGTCCACCCTCGCGCTCATCTCCACCCTGCAGCACGCCCGGCGGTGGTCATGACCGGTATCCGGGCTGTTCGGCAGGACCTCACCCTCACCCCTGATCCCCGCCGGGTGATCGTCAAGCTCTTTGTCCCAGGCGAGGACGCGGCCCTGGTACGCACCCGCGCGCGGGCCCTCGTCGACCGCGTCGCGCAGCTCGGTGACGAGGAGACCGGCCGGCTGCTGCGGGACGCCTTCGACCGCTTCGGCACTCGACACCGCGATCTGGACGGCACCTTCCACCACCACTACGACCTCGTCCGGCACCGCGTCGCCCGAACTCGGGACCTCTCCCCCACCACCCGGCTCCTTATCGGCGCCTACTTCAGTCACGAGTACGCGGTCGAGGCGGCGGCCCTGTGCAATCCGTCGATGGTGGTCCACCCCGACCAGGCCGGACTGATCGCCGGGCAGCTGCGCGTCGCGGTCAGCCTGCGCCAGATCGGCGAGGGGCACCTGTCGTCCATCGGGTTCGCCACCGCGGTCCTCGGACCCGGGCACCGGCTCGCCGTCGCCGACCGGTCCGGCCCCCTCGTCGTCGGGCAGCGAGTCGGCATACGGCACCGGCGGGACCTCCTCGCCGCCGGTCTGACCGAGGTGGACTGCGACAACGAGATCACCGCCACCGTGCTGGACGCCCTGCCCGAACGCTACGACGAGGCCACCTTCGAGCAGGTGCTCGGCAACCTGCCGGCAGACCTGCTCTCTCGCAGCACCGGTCCGGGCACTCTCGAGCACCTACGCCGCACCGATGCCGCCAGCTACGCCATGACCTTCCCCGCCGACACCGTCCTCCATCAACGGGTGCTCTGGCCGACCATCCCCGCGGAGAGCAACGGCATGGAGGACGCCCGGTTCGTCAGACTCACCGACGGGGCCGGACCGCTGTACCGGGCCACCTACACCGCCTACGACGGCCGGCGCATCGCCACCCGCGCCCTGGTCAGCGCTGACCTGCGCCACTTCGAGATCACCCCGATGCGCGGGCCGGGCGCCCGCAACAAGGGCCTCGCGCTGTTCCCCCGTACCGTCGGCGGCCGACACCTGGCACTGTGCCGCGCCGACGGCGAAACGATCGGCCTGACCTGCCTGGACGCGGAGAACCGGTGGCAGGCGCCGGTGCCCCTGCACACCCCTTGCGACAGCTGGGAACTGATCCAGGTCGGCAACTGCGGATCCCCCATCGAAACCGACGCCGGCTGGCTCGTGCTCACCCACGGGGTCGGCCCGATGCGCCGCTACGCCATCGGCGCGCTCCTGCTCGACCTGCATCGACCGGAAAGGGTCGTCGCGCGGCTCCCCGGTGCGCTCCTGTCACCTGACAACGCCGACCGGGACGGGTACGTCCCCAACGTCGTCTACTCCTGCGGCGGGCTCATCCACGACGGCGAGCTGTGGCTGCCGTACGGGGCCAGCGACGCCCGGGTCGGATTTGCCACCATGCCGCTGGCCGCGCTCCTGGCCGGGATGGTGGAATCCACGCCAGCACCGGGCGGCCGGGACGGCTGAATGGCCGGCTGCCGCCGAGCTGCTGCTGGCCTTGCCAACGAGCACCGGGATACCCGCCGCCGATCGCCAGCAGAGCACCGACTCCGGTCAGACCGTGCCGGCCGCCGCCAGGATCGCCACCGGAAGCAGGAGCATCCACTGCGGCAGTCGAAGCAGGGGCCGTGACCATTCGGCACGGAGGGTGACGACCACGAACGCCGCCGCGTAGGCGAGGAAGTGCGCGACGATGAACAGCACCAGCGGCGCGTTCGACTCGGGATACAGCCCGAGGCCGAGCAAGGCCACCGCACTGAGTAGCAGGTCCGCGGTGACGAAATGCCACACCGCGTGCAGCGTACGCATGGGCTCATCAGGCAGGGTGCTGCCGAGAAGGGCGCGAACTACGTCCGGCCCGCCCGCGATGACGTGGATGAGGGCGGTGACTCCCGCGACCGCGCCTGAGGCCAGAAGCCAGCCGTCCACCGGACCTCGATTCCTTCAGCGATCATGTGGCGATGCTCCGGCCAGTCGGTGGTCGGGGCGATCGCCGAGGATTCCCAGGTGGAATAGCACGGCGCCGGCGAGCGTGTCCAGGACCAGCTCGACCGGCACGGGGCCGCCGGTCTCACCCGACGCTCGCGCCCGCTCGAACACCTCTGTCCGTCCACCAGCACGCCTTGGCACGCCGGCCGCCGCCCCAACTGACCGGCGTTGGCACTAGTTGCGCTGCCCCTGGTTCTTTGTCTGGCCCTGGTTCTTTGTCTGGCCCGGCAGCGGTGCGACGGTGTTCATGGCCTCGTCCACCAGCTCGTCGAGAGACCGCTGGTTACCTTCCGAAACCCACTCCGACTGGGCGGACTCGAGGCTGGCCAGTGCCGCGCCGGCGAGTGCGACCGCGGCGATCCGGGCCGGTCTGCTCTCACCCTCGGCAAGGCGGCGCTGGAGCACATCGGCGAGCAACACCCGCCAATGCGCGTACTTGTGCAGGTGGCTGGCGTGTAGCGCGGGAGTGCTCAACATCATGCGGGTCATGACCTGTGCTTCTGGTCGGGCGCTCATCCCTTGCACGAGGTCGTCGAAGGCGCGGCGCAGCGCGAACCATGGGGGCTCCTGTGGCGGACGTGCGGCCAAGGCCGTGGCGATCTGTTGGCCCATCTCCGCGAACCACTGCCCGAGCACGTCCTCCTTGCTGGAGAAGTACCGGTGGAAACTGCGGCGGGAAAGGCCGGTTGCGGCCGCGATCTGCTCGACCGTCGTCGCTTCGAAGCCCTGCTCGACGAACAGCTTCAGGGCCGCGCCCGCCAACTGCGCACGCACCATGTTGCGCGTGCGCTCGCGCAGTCCCACCTTCGGCTCGTCCACGGGACCAGCGTACACCAGTCGGCACAATGAGCCATGTTTAGCACTCAGGGTCTAGCCTGACACAGTGAGACATCTTTGGCGTATGGTGAAGCCGTCAACGGCACCAGCCACCGTCACCCGGCCGACACCGCCGATTCCCGCCCTCACCGGGCGATCGAAAGGGTTCCCCATGGCAAAGAACTGGTTCATCACCGGCACCTCCCGCGGCTTCGGCCGTGCCTGGACCACAGCCGCGCTCGAGCGCGGTGACCGGGTCGCCGCCACCGCCCGCGACACCGGCATGCTGACCGATCTGGTCGACCGCTTCGGCGACGCGATCTTGCCGATCGAACTCGACGTCAACGACCGGGCCGCCGGTATCGCCGCTGTCCAGACTGCGTACCGGCACTTCGGCCACCTCGACGTGGTGGTCAACAACGCTGGTTTCGGCCACTTCGGCGCCATCGAGGAGCTGACCGAGGACGAGGCCCGCGCGCAGATGGAGACGAACTTCTTCGGTGCGCTGTGGATCACCCAGGCCGCGATCCCGCTGCTGCGCCAGCAGGGCGGGGGGCACATCGTGCAGGTGTCCAGCATCGGCGGCGTGACCGCGTTCCCCGGCCTGGGCATCTACAACGCCTCGAAGTGGGCCCTGGAAGGGTTCACCGAGGCGCTGGCTCAGGAGGTCGCCGGGTTCGGGATCAAGACCACGCTCATCGAGCCGTCCGGCTTCGCCACCGACTGGGCCGGCTCCTCCGCGGCCCGCTCCGAGCCGGACCCGCTCTACCAGCCGCTGCGCGACGCGATCGCCAGTTGGGGCGACGCTCCCAGCCCCACGGCCGAAGACAGTGTCGAGGCCCTGTTCCAGGCCGTCGACGCGGCCGAGCCGCCCACCCGCCTGCTGCTCGCCTCGTTCGGCTACGACCTGGTCCTGGCCGCCCACGAGCGGCGCATCGCCACCTGGCGAGCCTGGGAGAAGGTCGCCCGCTCGGCCGACCAGAAGGCAACAGCCTGACGGCTGGCCCCGGCCAGCTCATCACGTGGCAGTTGGCTCCGGCGCCCGGCCGCGCCGATAACCGCCGCCACCAATCGCAGACCAACGGCCCGACGGCCGACCGGGCAGATTCATCACCTACGAATCTGCCCGGTCGAGCCGCCGTCGATCAGCTCATGCCGTAGCCCGCATGAACTGCTGGTTCTGCCCGCTCCCACAGGTGTACTGGACCAGGCGGGCGCCGTCGGCGGTGGAGCTGCTCGGGACCTCGAGGCACTTGCCGGAGTGGCGTGCGACCAGGCGCACATGGCCGCTCCCGGCGTCCTGAACCTGCCATTGCTGGTTCTGTCCACCGTTGCACGTCCACTGGATGATCCTGGCGCTGTTGGCGGTCGACGCGGCATTCACGTCGAGGCATTTACCGGAGTGCCCAGCGATGATCCGGTAGTAGTTGTTGCCGGCGCTCTGGAACTCCCAACGCTGGTTACTGCCGCCGTTGCAGCCGTACTGGGCGATCTCGGCCCCGTCTGCGGTCGACGCGCTGATCACGTCGACGCACTTGCCCGAGTGCCGCGCGGTGAGCGTTCCGGTACTACCTCCGCCGTCACCCCAGCCGTGCCTGAGGCGGTCGGCGCCGGTGGAGTTGCGGACACTCAAGGTCAGGTTGGTGCCGCTGCCGTTCAGCGCGAACATGGAGTACCAGTCGTAGTTCTGTCCGGCGGTGATCTTGCCCCCGAGCGCGGGCCAGTAGACCGAGCCCATGTTGCGGGCACGCATACTGTCGGTGACCGCGCGAATGTGCCGGACGAAGTTGTTGGTGCTGCTGGCGTCGTTGTAGTTCAGGCCGGTGTCCATCGGTGCGCCGAACTCGGTCAGGATCGCACGCGAGGCGCAGGAGCCCAGCCGGGTCTCGAAGTGGCTGCGCCAGCCGGCGTAGTCGTTCGTACCGAACATGAAGGCGTAGTGGTGGTAGGACAGCAGGGTGCCGTTGAACCGGCTGTCGTTGCACACGGGCCTGAGGTCGTAGTTGTAGCCCGTGCCGCTGACCAGAATCCGGCCCTTCGGGATGGACGAACGGGCGTTGATCCACGAGGCGGCGAGGTTCATCCACTCGGAGGCGCTGTAGCCGTGGGGTTCGTTCATCGGCTCGAAGTGGACCAGGCTGTTGGAGCCGAACTCGGAAGTCACGGCATTCCACATCGAGTTGAAGGCGCTCATGTTCGTGATCCGGCCGCCGGACGCCGCCCCGTCCTCCCAGTAGGTGAGGATGACTTTGAACCCTCTGGCGGTGGCGGCGTCGATGGTGCCGCGATAGGCGTTCCACCACGACGAACCGACGGTGTGGGTGTTGATCGGCAACCGGACGGTGTTGACACCGAGGTGATTCTCGAACCCGTTGTAGATGGCGTCCGCCTTGGCCCGGACGGTCGAGTAGCTGTCCGACTGGCTCAGCCCGTCGAGGACGAGCAGACCTTCGACGAAGTTGTCACCCCGCACCGCCCAGTTCACACCCCTGAACTGGCTGGTGTCCGCGCTGGCCGGCGACGCACTGGAGAGTGCGGCGACCGGCACCAGAACCAGCGTGCTCAGAACGCTGACCAGAATCCGGCGGAGGGATCGGAATGTAGGCACTGAGGGATGACTGGTGGTGTCGGTGGATGGCATGGTTCTGACCAATCTCGCGAATGTCGTGTCGATGAGGGCACCGAAGGGCGATGTTGACGTCGCCATCCTGGGGGCGGCCACGCTCGGTCCGCCCCCCGGTGTGGTCAGACGGGTTGGCGGGTGAAGCGCTGGTTGGTGCTGCCGTTGTAGGTCCACTGGGAGATGCGGGCTCCATCGGCGGTCGAGCGCTCCCACACGTCCATGGCCAGGCCACTGGCGCGGTTGATCAGGCTCACCGTGCCGTCGCTGTGGTTCTGGACCCGCCACTGCTGGCTGGTGGCGCTGCTGCTTTCGGCCTGCTGGGTGATGGCGGCACCGGTGGAGTTGCCCATGGTCTGGAGGACCAGGCCGCTGTGCCGCGCCTTGATCCGGTAGTGGCCGTCGCCGGCGTCGACGAACTCGAACTGCTGGTTGGTCGCGCCGGTGGCCGCCCACTGGATGAGCGCGGCCCCGGCCGCGGTCGATCGAGCGTCGATGTCGGCCAACTTGCCGCTGTGCTGGGCAACCAGACGGAAGTGGCCCGAGCCTCCGGGGGGCGGCGTGTCGCCCAGGTTGGCTTCCCATCGGGTGTTGGATCCGGCCGCGTCGGCCGGGAGCCGGTCTCGTGCGGCGGTGTCGCCGTACATGCTCCAGCGCGCCCAGTCGACAACGGTGTTGGGGAAGCGCCTGTCGCTCCAGAAGCTGGTGTGGCTTCCCCCGACGAAGGTGAGGAACGCCTTGGGCGCGGGCATCTCCGCGTACGCCTGCCGGGCCGAGGAGTACTGCGTGAGCGTGTCCCGGTCACCGTGGACGAACAGGACCTTGGCCCGCACCGAGCTGGCGGGGTTGCCCATGTCTATGCAGGACTGCGGGTTGGCGGAGATGATCCGGCTGTCGGGCCAGGAGGTCAGCAGGCCGTGGGTGACCATGCCGCCCATGGAGTGTCCGGACACGCCGACGCCGATGCTGGTGTTGATGTGCCCGGCGAGGGGTCCGCTGGAGTTGAGGGCGAGGGTCTGGGTGATGATCTCCGAGACGTCCCGGGAGGTGTTGCCGTTGTTGACCTCGTTGATGCTGTGCTGGAAGTGCGGGGCGGGGACGACGAAGCCCGCCGCGACCAGCGGCCGGATGAGGAACAGAGAGTTCTGCGGACTGCTGTCGTAGCCGTGGGTGTAGTTGTAGACGGGGAAGACCCCGTTGGCGACCGGGGCGTTGGTGACCGGGTTGCCGCCGGCGGTGCCGGTGGCCGGGTAGTAGACGTAGGTGGTGCACGGGCGATTGCCCCGCCGCCAGTCGTACCGGCGCACACCCACGGCGAACGGCGTGGTCGGCGCGGTATCCAGGGTACCGACCGGGGCGGCGTTCGCCTCCCAGGCGCCGAACAGGGCCGTACCTCCCACGGCCGCCACTCCCGCAGCGCTCGCCTTGAGGAAGGCACGTCGTTGCATCGACACGATGACTCCTTCGTAGGTTTCTGGGTGGTCAGCGCCCGGCTCGATGGACGGCCGACGCGCGAGCCGTCGCCCGGCTAGCGTTCCGCCGATGAGCACAAGGAGTAGCGACGCCGAGACGGTATGGCATCCGCCTTGATGTGCCCTGCTCCACCCATGTTAACGATCACATTGAGATATATCAAAGAGTGTTCCTGTCGGACGCATAGTTGTCAATCGATGGACTTCGACGTACCGGTGCCCGGCGCCGACCGCACCCGGACCGACTCTCGAGGGGCGGTGCACCCGACCGGCTCACGATCGATAACGTGTCGGGCCGCACCTACGTGACGGCCTTGCTGTCGGTGCCGACCTGTCCTGGTTGAGCGGCAGGGTAGAGCCCTGCCGTGCCCGAGCGTCCTGAGGACCTGGCCGTGACCCGCGCGTCGCCGCCACCACACCCGCCCCGGGCGGTACTGCGCGGATCAGTCAGCGCCAGGCACTCCTCGGCGGCGTGGTCCTGACTCCAGGCGTAGCGGTGCACGATCGGCTGTGCGAAGAACACGCTGCCACCGATCACCTCCACGTCCGGAGCCGCGACCGCCTCAGGCCACTTCGGGCCGCCTTGGCCGTCCCCTCCCACCGCTCGAAAGGCGACACCACGACATCGACGTCAGCGCGCCCGGCGAACACAAGGCGCGCCGCCGCAGCCAACTCTTGCCCCGGCTCCAAAGCCACCACGCTCCACCCGCGATCGAGCAGCGTGGCCTGACCTGACCCGTGCCCGTCCCGACCTCCCGCACCCTGACTCCAGCGGTAGCCAGACCCGCGTAGTCACCGTTCCAATGTCTGGGTATTCAGCTGGCGTCGGCACTACCGCTTCTGCTCGGGTACCCCTCGAAGGCTGACTTCAGCGTGGCCAACGTCAACAGTGCGATGGCCGTGGCCACATTGGTCAGCGCTCGCCAGGCTCGCCTCATCGCGGTCGCCGGACGCAACTGAGCGCCTCTGCCCGCCGGCCACCAACTCGACGCCGCCCAGGCAACCCACGACACCAGCAACAGGATCGCAGCACCCGCCACCACAAGGGCCGGCCACGGAATCCTCCCGCACCGGCGATGTTCTGCTGCGCCACGTCCCCCGCAGTGACGGTGCCTACCGCAGCGGTCCCGCGGTGACAGCCGCCGGATGGAGCCCCACGCCCAGAAGGCGGCGGAAGGAGCGCGTCCAGGTCATCGTGGACGCCCTCCTTCCGCACCACCATGTCAGATATCCGCCCTGGCAGCCGTGCCCGGAATCAATCGACGCGGCGGTGGTCGCGCACCTGCCAGCGGTGATCCGGGGTCACCGTCATCCCGACGGCCGACCTAGTAGCAATACAGCGAGCTGGCGCGGCTGAGGACATACCAATCAGCCTGTCCGTGACCGGTCCGGATGGTGTAGCACTTCTTCTTCGGCCACTTCCAGCTACATGCCACCCAGGTGCCGTTACCCTTCTTTTTCCCCTTGTTGTTCTGGCAGACGTACTGGTTGCCGCTACCCTTCCAGCTTCCGAGCTTGAAGTAACCGTCGGCCTTGTCGCTTCTCACATACATGGTCCGCCGGTCGAGCCGGAGACACGTCGTCGCCCCGATCTCACCGCTCTTGTAACAGATAATGTTTTTACTGTTCGACCCCTCGAACACTTTCGAGTGCGACACGGCCTTGCCAATCTTCCAGTACAGGTTTCCAGCAAACGCCGGGGATGCGAATCCGGTCACGAGGCCGAGAGCCAGGACCATCCCCATCACGACTGAGCGGATTTTGAACACTAAGCTTCCCCTTTCGCTACTGTCCATTTGCGACAGAAGTCTGGCAGCGCGAAAGACCCTGGTCAATGAAGAGTCGGGTGGCTTGAGGAAATCTTGCGCTTGCCCCGGGTCCAGGCCACATGCCGAGAATAGATGCGAAAGCAACAAGCCAGGCCCGACGCGCGACCTCCATCGTCAGAGAAAGGCCGGGATCACTTCCAGATACTTGACGGGGCGCCTGATTCAAGCTGTTTGTGAGTGATGCGCGTTCAAGTGCCTCGCCAGGTTGGGGTGGCTCATGCCGCGACCGCCGGAGGAATCTGCCATCCCCCGGGCATCCCCCACGTTCGCCGACGTCGCCGCGCTCGCCACCGCGGCGACCCGCGAACTCGCTGCGGGGCGCGACCGGCGTGTTCGTCACCCAGGGGCAGTCCCCTGCACGGTGACCGCCTCACGGAAGCATCCGGCGGGGCGAAACTGCTGGCCGCCCTTGCAGGCCGCGGCCCCGGACCTGCGGGGTGTTCGCAGGATCCGGGGCGCGGCGGCTCTGGCGGTCGTCAGGCGGCCGACGATGCCATGGCTTCGCGTACCTTGGCGGTGTCGACGAATTGTTCGAAACGGACGATGAGCCCGCCACGCACCACGAAGTGGTGGGCGACGCGGACGTGGATGGGTTTGCCGGTGGCCTTGTTGGTGGCGGTGTACCGGGCGAGGACGACGACGTTCTCTCCGTCGACGATGTAGGAGTCGTCGTGGGCGGTCCAGTCGTCCCAGTCGGCGGCGAGCCGCTCCATCACGTTGGATGTGACCCCTTCCGGGGTGCGGTAGGTGCCGGCGAGAGGGAAGCCGGCCATCTCGGTCCACTCCACGTCGGGGGCGAGGGTGGCGCGTAGGGTTTCCAGGTCACCGGCGGCGGAGGCGAGGTACTGCCGGCGTACCACGTCGGCGGGGGCGGTGGAGGTGGCGAAGTCGGTCATCGCTCAGCCCCAGCTCATCTCGCCCTTGGCGACCTTGGCACCGATCTGGGCGGCGATCAGCATGCCGTGGTCGGGGTACCGGGTGGTGAGGGCGTGGGTGAGCGCTGCGCCGTCGTCGGCCTTGCCCAGCTCTTCCTCGAAGGCGTTCAGGTAGTCGCGGGTGCCGGTGATGGCGCTGGCGTCGGCGGGCGTGTCGGGTAGCCGGTGGCCGGGCACGACCAACTGCGGTTCGAGGGCGGCCATCTCGTCCAGCAGGGCGATCCACGCTGCGCGCTGCTCCAGGTTGGGGGTGTCGGCGACCCACACGTGCTCGCGCTGGAAGAGCAGGACGCCGCCGAGGATGGCCCGGTGCTGCCCCTGCCACAGGTAGTGCCGGTCAGGCAGCACGGCCGGTCCGCCCCGCAGCTGGAACACGTGGTCTTCCAGCGTCAGGTCGCCGCTGAGCGGGGTGAGGTCGACCAGCCGGGTGGGAAGGTTCGCGCCGAGCGCGGCCCAGGCCTTGAGCTTGCTCTCGTAGGAGTGGTGGATGTGCGCGATGGTCTGCGGGGTGGCGACGAAGGCCGCGTCGGGGAAGGCGTCGGCGACGACCTCGGCCCCGAAGTAGAAGTCCGGGTCGCCGTGGCTGATGAACACGGTGGTCAGCCGCTTGCCGGAGTCCAGGATGTGGGCGACCAGTCGGTGGCCGTCGGCGCGGGTGAACCCGGCGTCGACCAGCAGCGCGTCGTTGTCGCCGGAGATGAGAGTGGCGGTCTTGTTCTTGCTGCCGGCGGGAAAGTCCAGGTCGAAGATGGTGAAGTCGAGCGTGTGCATCGGTTGCTCCTCGGGATGTGCGGACTTGTGGTCAGGATGTGGTGGTCGCCGTGATGGTGGCCAGGCGTTGGTTGATCTGGTCGGCGGTGGCATGTCCGAAGGCGAGCGGGACCACGCGTTGACCTGCGGCGGCCAGCAGGGTCGGGTACGCGTCGACGCCCAGGTCGACGGCGCGGCGGAAGTCGGCCTCGGCGGCGGCCTGCGCGGCGGGCTCCTGGAAGGCGGCGACGACCGCATCGGCGTCGAGCCCGGCCGCTCCGGCGACCGTGCGGTAGGTCTCCGGTGCAGAGAGGCTGTGCCCATCGATGTAGAAGGCGCGCTGGAGCGCCCCGGCCAGCTCGACCGCTCGGTCGGGGGCGGCCTGACGCAGGGCGGCCACGCCGCGGGCAGCAGCTTCGGAGTCCATCACGAATGAGCCGTCGACGATCAGTCGGTGGTAGCCATCCCCGAACTCGGCTCCGGTCAGTTCGCTGATCTTGGCGTTTGCGGCCGGTACGTACCCGAAGTTTCCGATGGGTTGCCGGCGTTCCCCGACGAACAGGCCGCCGGACACCACCTCGACAGGCAACTCGGGGTGCCTGGCCGCGACCTGCGACATGGTGCGGGAGAACCCGTGTGACCAGCCGCAGTACGCGTCGAAAACGTAAACGAGCTTCATGGCTGTCCCAGCTTGTGCGGCGCTCGCCCGGCGCGAGCGGTTCACCTGATGCAACAGATTCTGACACGTCAGGTATTTCCACCCGGCGGGGGTCCCAGAACGTGATGCGCGCCACAGCGTGGTCAGCGCAGGCGCGGCAGCACGTCTCGCGCCGAGTGGCTGAGGATCCGCAGATCCTCCGTGAAGCGCTCGCGGTGGGAGGCCGGCAGCGGTTGCAGGAAGTACTGCTCGATGTTCTCCACGTGCACCCGGGAGGCGCGGACCACCGTCTCCTCGCCCAGCGGGGTGAGCCGCACCAGCCGGCCCCGTCGGTCGCCGGGATCCGCGACACGCTCCACCAACCCGGCCACCTCCATCCGGTCCACGAGCCGGGTCACACCACCCGTGGTGAGCACCTGCTCCCGGCTGATCGCCCCCATCGACAACCCGCGACCGCCTGCCCTGCCCAAGATCAGAAGGACCTCGAACATCAGATGGCTGATTCCGCACTCCTGTTCGATCGCCCGGCCCAGGATGTACTCCAGCCGATTGGCCGCCCCCTGCAACCGACCAAAGGCCAGTATCAGCTCGTGGTCGGCGGCTTCCTTGGCCGTTGAGATCTCTGCTTGCTCAACCACTGCGCCGATACTCCTCTCGACACCCAACCCTAGATCACGACCGACGAAGGCCCGGTCGCGATACCGAGACAAGTGTCGCGGTGTAGTCGAGGCTGGCAGCGCTTTCTGGCGGTGGCACACGGGCAGGCCGGCAGGCAGGCGTCCGCGGGCACGTGGGCCTGCGCCACGGCTTCCAAGCCGATGGCCCGTCCCCCGGTGCCCGTTACCGGCGAGCCGCCGCCCCGCCAGCAACGGGCGGTCGGGTCAGTAGGCGACGGTGATGCGGCGGCGGATGTTGTCGTCGGTCTCGAGTTCGTCCACCAGCGCGACGGCGTAGTCCTCCGCGCTGATGAAGCTGCTGCCGTCGGTTGCGGTGAGCAGGTGGTCACCGCCTCGCCGGAAGGTGCCGGTGCGCTCACCCGGGGCGATGTGGTCGGCGGGTGAGACGTACGTCCAGTCGAGGTCGGTCACCTCGATGCGGAGGAGGTTGAGCAGGTCGCGCTGGGCGAGCGCCTCGGCCTTGTAGACGGCGGGGAAGTCGGGATTGTCGACCCGGTCCTGTCCGGACGCGGTCTTGAGGCTGCCCGCGCCGCCGACGGCGATCAGGCGGCGTACGCCCGCGGTGCGCAGACCTTCGACGAGCGAGCGGTAGGTGCCCAGCAGTGGGGCGGCGGGGTCGGAGCCGTCGCGGGGCGGGGAGACGGCGGAGACCACCGCGTCGTGACCGGCGGCCTGCTCGGCCACCGCGGATGGCACGGCGGCGTCCAGGGCCACGGCGGTCAGTGTCGGGTCGGCCGGCAGGCCGTCCGAGCGGCCCGAACGGGACGCGGCGGTGACCTGGCATCCGCGGTTGAGCGCCTCGGCGACGATGCGCGAGCCGAGCATGCCGGTGGCGCCGATGACAAGGATCTTCACGAGGGTTCTCCGTTCGTCGGATTCGAGGGATTCGAGGACGGAAGGTGAGGCTGCGACTCGTTCTGCACGAGCCCGCGCGGGCAGTGCCCGAGCACCTTCGTCACCAGTTCCCGCAGGATGAGGCGCTCGACCGGAGTGAGCGCTCCGAGCAGGTCCTGGTTGACCTGCGGCACGTGCGCCTGCAGGGCCCGCCGCAGCCGTTGCCTACCGTCGGAGGTCGGCTCCAGCAGGGCCGCCCGGCGATCGTCGGGGTGGGGGTGACGCACCAGCAGCCCTGCCTGTTCCATGCGGGCGATCAGGCGGGTGAGGCCACCGGAGGTGAAGGAGAGGTCCTCGGCCAGGCGGGCGCTGGTGGTCCGGCCCTCGGGGTGCCGCGCCAGCCGCAGCAATACCTCGAACTCGGAACCGCCGAGCCCCGACGCCTCGCGGATGATCTGCTCGGATCGCCCGCCGATGGTGTCCGTGACGCGCAGGATGTCGCCGTACAGAACCACCGCGTCATCGTTCACGAGGGTTTCCGGGACCGTACCACCGTCGCTCATAAACCTGACTGTACAGCAATCTACAAGCCGGTGCACGGCGCGCATAAACAGAAGAACATGCAGTAAACCTGCGAGTGAGTAGCACCACACCCGCCATCGCCACATGTAAATTAGCTGCAACGGCAGCTAATCTCAGGTCTGAACATGAGACCATTGGAAGGGAGTCATCATGGCGATCGGGCGACGTCAGGTTCTGGTGGGCGGCTCACTCGCGGCCGCGGCTACCGTGGTGGGCACCGCCAGGGAGAACAGCGCTGCGGCCAGCCCAGCCCGCTCGGCCGGACGTCCAGGTTTGACGGTGCACGAGGAGACCAAGAGCCTGCAGCAGCTCTACCGGGAGGCGAAGGCCGAGGGCGGCACCCTGACGGTCTACGCGGGCGGGGACACCGCTGTCCAGCAGGACGGCAACAAGGCGGCCTTCGAAAAGGCGTTCCCCGGCGTCACCGTGAACATGGTCGTGGACTACAGCAAGTTCCACGACGTCCGTGTCGACAACCAGCTCGGCACCGACACCCTCGTCGCCGACGTGGTCCAGCTGCAGACCCTCCAGGATTTCCCCCGGTGGAAGAACCAGGGGGTACTACTGCCCTACAAGCCGGCCGGGTTCTCCCGCATCCACCCCGCGTTCAAGGATCGCGACGGCGCCTGGACCGGCATCTTCGTCGACGCGTTCTCCACGATCTACAACATCGACGAGGTCGGGGCGAAGGCGCCCGCGACCGCCGCGGACCTGCTCGATCCGCGCTGGAAGGGCCGCATCGTCTCGACCTACCCCAACGACGACGACGCGGTGCTGTACCTGTACAAGCTCATTGTCGACAAGTACGGCTGGGATTGGTTGGACAGGTTCGTCGCCCAGGACGTGGCCTGGGTGCGGGGCACGCAGGAACCCGCCGACCGGGTAGAGGCGGGCAGCGCCGCCGTCGCGCTCGGCACCGACGGCGCGCTCACTCCTGGCGCGGGCGTGAAGACCCGTTTCCTCGTGCCGACGCACGACCCGTTCATGGCGTGGGCTCAGCGGGCTGCCATTCTCGCCGGCGCTCGGCACCCCGCGGCGGCGAAGCTGTACCTGAACTGGTGGTTGTCGAAGCAGACCCAGTCCGACTTCTACATGTGGTCCGTCCGCACCGATGTCGCACCGCCCCAGGGCTACCGGCCCATCTGGGCCTACCCCAACGCCAACCTCGACGGCTTCGACCGTTTCATGAACGACCGCGGCCTTGCCGAGCGCTTCCGCCAGCAACTGGCGCTGTACGTCGGCGAGGTCGAGGGTGACCCGTCCCCCGGCTGGCTGGGGCTGCACCCCGGACGATGAGCCCGGCCACGTCATTGTCCATTGACAAGTCCGTTTCGAACGTCCACAGGAGGCATCACATGCGCATCCGCTATCCGCATGCCCTCGCCGCCCTCGCCGCCGTCGCGGCCGGCGGGACGGGAGCCGCCCTCGCCGTGAGCCCCGCAACGGCGGAGGGCGCTACGAACTCGGCGCCCTCGCGGCATTCCCGTACCGTCACCATCACGGCAGTGGAGAAGGGGACATCCATCAACATGGTGGACGTCGCCCCCAGCGACTCGGCCCTCGGTGACCAGCTGATCGGTACCGGCGACCTCGTCGGTACCGACGGCCGCAAGATCGGAACGAGTAGCTTCCAGGGCATCTCCACCAACGCCAAGCCACGCACGTCGGAGATACTGACCTTCGTCTACGAGCTGGCCGGCGGAAAGATCACCACCGCGGGCACCGCCACGCTCTCCGCCAACGGTCCGATCTTCGACGAGCAGTTCGCGATCACCGGCGGCACCGGCAGATACCAGAACGCGCGCGGCCAGGTGCGGGTCGTCCAGGAAACCGTCGAGCAGGCGAAGGTCACCTTCCACATCGAGCAGTGAGTTTCGCGGGCTCGTAGCCGTCACGGCGGTCGCCGGACCGGCCTGGAAGCGGGGGGACGCGCCGGGCAGGCCGGACGACCGGGCCGACGGAGCGCCCGCACCGAATCAACTGAGACCACGACCACGACGCCCGGCAGGTCGGAAGCCAACCCGTACACCGGCGCCGCAGGCGCCACACCGCGCACCTTGAGCAGCGCCTCGACCTGCGCCGCGCGGACCGTCATCGACGATGGGAGGGCGAGCTCAAACGCCCGGTACGCCGCTGCCGCTCTCCCCCAGCTCTGCGGTGAGCTGCTCCTCCGTGAGGGCTTCGACCTCCAGGTAGATCTCCGCCGTGGCAGTCAGGATCGCCGGATCCGTTGCCCGGCGCAGCAGTGCGTCCGCGAGCCGTGCGACGGTCAGCGAGCCGAGCACGTCGTGGATGCGGACGTCGTCGGTGTCGAGGGCGGCGCGGAGGCGCGCAGTGATGGCCGTGGCGAGCACGGAGTCGCCGCCGAGCTGGAAGTAGTCGTCGTGCAGCCCGATCGGGCCGGACTGGAGGGCCTGCTCCCAGACGTAGGCGACCAGCTTCTGCAGGGGCGTTTCGGGGCCTGCGTGCGTCTCGTCCGCCGGGCGCGTCTCGGCGAGGGCCGTGAGCGCCCTGCGGTCGACCTTGCCGTTGGGGGTGAGTGGCAGTTCCGACGTGACGACGAGGGGGTCGGGCAGCATGTGCGGCGGAAGGCGGAGGGCGGCATGCGCGACCAGGTCGGCGGCGGTGACGCCGGCGCTGACCGCGACTGCGGCGAGCCGCGGCGCGCCCGTCCCCCGCAGCACGAAGGCAACCGCCTGGCGGACCTCGGGATGGTCGCCGAGGGCGGCTTCGACCTCGCCCAGCTCGATGCGGAAGCCGCGGATCTTCACCTGGTCGTCGGCGCGACCGAGGAACTCCAGGGTGCCGTCGGGCCAGTACCGGGCGCGGTCGCCGGTGCGGTACCACCGCCCGCCGTCGCGGGTGACGAACCGGTCGGCGGTGCGGTCCGGATCGGCACGGTAGCCGTCGGCCACGCCTGCCCCGCCGATCCACAGTTCGCCAGGGACCCAGTCCGGGCAGTCGCGGCCCTGCGGGTCGACCACCCGGCACTGGACGCTGCGCAGCGGGGTGCCGTACGGAACGCTCGTCCACTCGCCCGGAACCACCCCGTCGTGGACCTCCTGGATGGTGGAGTGGATCGCCGTCTCGGTCGTTCCACCGAGGCCGAGGAAGCGGCAGCCGGGCACCTGGGCGTGCAGCCGACCGGGCAGGTCGGTGCCGACCCAGTCTCCGCCGAGCAGGACGACGCGCAGGCTGTCGCCCAGCGGCTCGGCGCGACCGGCGGTCAGCAGCATGTCGAGCAGGCTCGGCACGCAGTTGAGCACGGTCACGGCGTGGTCGCGGACGAGGGCGGCCCAGGCGGCGGCGTCGCGGCGGGCCGTTTCGTCGACCGCGACGATGGCCCCGCCGACGGAGAGCGGCGCGAACAGGTCGAAGACCGAGAGGTCGAAGTCCAGCGCGGACAGGGCGAGGGTACGGTCGTCGGCGCTGAGGGCGAGCCGCTCGACCAGGTCGTTGATGGTGTTGGCGGCGGCCCGGTGGGACACCTCGACGCCCTTCGGCTCGCCGGTGGAGCCGGAGGTGAACAGCACGTACGCGACGTCGGCCGGGGCGGCGAGAACGGGGGCGGCGGCAGGGTGCGCCGCCGTGACCGCCGTGGCGTAGCTGACCTCGTCGTCGTCGGCCGGGTGCTCGGCAACGACGACCGTGATGCCGGCCCGCTCGCGGATCCGGCGTACCCGCTCCGCGGGCTGCTCCACACCGATCGGGACGTAGTGGGCACCCGCCGCCAGCACCCCGAGGACGGCGACGACCTGCTCCGGGCCCTTGGGCAGCCGGACGGCCACGGCGTCGCCGGCCCGGACGCCGAGGTCGGCGAGGGTGCGGGCGAGGCGGAGGGCACCGTCGGCCAGCTGACCGTAGGTGAGGGCGGTACCGGCTGCGGTCACGACCGCCGGCCGGTCCGGCTCGTGGGCGGCGCGGGCGAAGAACGCGTGGTGTAGCGGGTGCTCTGGCAGCGGGCCAGCGGTGGCGTTGACCCGTTCCCGCACCGCCCGGCACGCCGGGGGACGCAGGTCCCCGACCGGGTGGTCCCAGGCCGCGCCGTTCGCGACGCGACCGAGCAGATCACCGAAAGCGGCGAACATCTCGTCGGCGACGCCGTCGGGCAGCGCGTCGGCACGGACGTCCCAGTTGACGAGCAGGCCGCCGTGCAGCTCGGTCACCTGGGCGTCGAGAACGACCTGCGGGCCCTGGGAGATGATGTGGACCGGCTCGCCGAGGACCCGTTCCACCTCGGCGCCGAAGAGCTCGCCGAGGTCCAACGCGCTGGTGAACACGACAGGGGCGAGCACCTGCGTGCCGTGCTCCCGGGAGAGGTCGCGCAGCACGTCCAGCCCCGGGTACGAGGCGTGCGCGACGGCGTCGTGCATGGACTGCTGCACGTCCTGGGCGCGCTCGGCGAACTCGGCGGGCTGGGACACGTCCACCGGCAGCAGCACCGAGCTGGTGAAGTCGCCGACGAGACGCTCCACATCGGGGTGGACCGGCTGACGGTCGAACATCGGGACGTTGAGCAGGAAGCGTGGTACGCCGCTCCACGCCCCCAGCACCTCGGCGAACGCCGTGGCGACGGCCACGGCCGGAGTGACGGCGTGGCGGCGGGCCTGGCGTACCAGGCCGGCACGGGTCCTGGGGTCGAGCCACCGGTGCAGCCGGACGACCCGGTCCGGGTCGCTCCGCTGACTCTCGGGCCGCGCCGGAAGCTCGGGAGCGCCCGGCAGATCGGCGAGCCGCTCCTGCCACCAGCGCACGTCGTCGGGACGGGGCCGCTCGGTGCGCCGGTGGGCGAGGTACTGCGCGTACTGGAGGCCGAGAGCCGGCAAGGGCTGGTCCGGGTGCTCGTAGAGCCGGACCAGGTCGGCGAGGAGCATCCGGTAGCTGCGGGCATCGGCGGCGAGCATGTCGATGTCGACGTGGACGCGGGTGCGGCGCTCGGGCAACAGGGTGACCCGCACGTCGATCATCCGCCCCTGTTCCACCGGGAGGAGCTGGTGGGACATCTGCTCGCGCAGTGCCGTGGTGGCCGCGGCGGCCTCGTCCGGGGCGGCGTCGCGCAGGTCGAGAACCGGCAGCTCGGAGCCGTGCCGCCATGGTTCGGTGACCTGCCGCCCGTCGTCCAGGATGCGGGCGCGCAGCATGTGGTGATGCTGGGCGAGAACGGCGAGGGCGGCGCCGAGCCGGGCGGGATCGACGTCGTGACCGTCGAACTCGGTGTAGAGGTGCGCCGCGACGGCGCCGAGCTGCTGGCTCGCACCGCGCCCCACCCAGTACGCGTGCTGCATCGGCGCGAGCGGGAACGGTTCGCCCTCGGGGATGGCGGGTACGTCCGGGCGGCCGGATGTGGTCGAGTCGTCGGACGGTGTCGTGGATGCGAGCAGGGCGGACCAGGCGCCGAGGGTGGGGGTGGCGATGAGGTCGGCGAAGCTCACCTGGGCGCCGCGCTGGCGTAGCAGTCCGGCGATGCGCATCAGCTTGAGCGAGTCGAGGCCGAGCGCGATGAGATGGTCGTCGTCGCCGGCAGTGGTTCCGCTGCCCAGCAGCTCGAGGGTAAGTCGCCGCAGGTCATCCAGGTCGGACATCGACAACCTTTCGGGAGTGCGCGCATGGCCGTTGGTCGAGGGTCGTCGACCACTGGTTAGGCTAACCTAACCTACTACGGGACGCGTCCAGTGGGGACCCCCGTTCCGGTTGTGCCGCCTGCGAAGGAGAACCAGCGATGCATGTCCCCGACGAACTGGTCGCCCCCCTTCCCTCTGGCCTGACGCCCTGGCCCCGCGACCTGCGTGAGCGTTACGTCGAACGCGGGTACTGGGACGGTCGGACGCTGGGCCGGCTGCTGCGGGACTGGACCGAGGCGCACGGCCGCCGGCTCGCCCTGGTCGCCGGCCCGCACCGGATGACGTACCGGCAGCTCGACGAGAGGGCCGACCGGATGGCGGCGGGTCTTGCCGACCTCGGCATCCGGGCTGGTGACCGGGTGCTCGTTCAGCTGCCCAACACCGGGGCCTTCCCGCCGCTGCTGTTCGCCCTGGCCCGGGTCGGCGCGATCGCTGTGCTGACGCTGCCCGCGCACCGGCTCACCGAGATCGGTCACCTCGCCCGGCTCTCCGGCGCGGTGGCCTACGTCGTCGCGGACGAGGTCGCCGGGTTCGACTACCGGGAGCTGGCCGGGCAGGTCGCCGCGCAGGCGCCGGACCTGCGCCATGTGCTCGTCGATGGCGATCCCGGGCCGTACACGGCGCTCGCCGCGGTCGACGCGGAGCCGCGGGAGTTCGTGGAGCCCGATCCCGCCGACGTCGCCCTGCTGCTGGTCTCCGGCGGCACGACCGGCGTGCCGAAGCTGATCCCTCGAACGCACGACGACTACGGCTACAACGCCCGGGCCAGTGCCGAGGTGTGCGAGCTGGACCGCGACACGGTGTACCTCGCATGCCTGCCGATCGCGCACAACTTCCCGCTCGCCTGCCCGGGCATGCTCGGTACCTTCGCGGTGGGCGGCACGGTGGTGCTGTCACCCTCCCCCGCACCGGACGACGCGTTTCCGCTCATCGAGGCGGAGGGCGTCACCCACACCGCGCTCGTCCCGCCGCTGATCCCGCTCTGGATCGAGACCGTCGGTTGGGATCCGGCGGACCTGTCGACGCTGGAGGTGCTGCAGGCCGGCGGGTCCAAGCTCTCCGCTGAACTCGCCCGGCGGATTCCCGATGCGCTCGGCTGCCGGGTTCAGCAGGTTTTCGGGATGGCCGAGGGGCTGCTGAACTACACCCGCAGCGAGGACGACGACGAGATCGTGGCCACCACGCAGGGGTGGCCGATGTGCCCGGACGACGAACTGCGCATCGTCGACGCCGACGGGGCCGACGTCGCCCCGGGCGAGGTGGGCGAGTTGCTGGTGCGCGGCCCGTACACCCTGCGGGGGTACTACCGGGCGCCCGAGGTGAACGCCACGGCGTTCACGCCGGACGGGTACTACACCACCGGTGACCTGGTCCGTGCCCTGCCGTCCGGCCACCTCATCGTCGAGGGGCGGGTGAAGGACACGATCGATCGCAACGGTGAGAGCGTCTCCGGCGAGGAGATCGAGAGCCACCTGCACGCCCACCCGCTCGTCGACCGGTGCGCCGCCGTGGGGGTGCCCGACGGCGCCGAAGGCCAGCTGATCTGCGTGGCGCTGCGACCGCCCGCCGGCGCTTCGGCGCCGGAGCTGGCGGACGTGCGCGCGTTCCTGCTGGACCGCGGCGTCGCGGCCTTCAAGCTGCCCGATCTGCTGGTCGTCGTCGACGAGCTGCCGCTGACCGCCATCGGCAAGATCGACAAGCGGGCGCTGGCCGCTGCTGCCGCTGCTCCGGCCGCCGCACCATGACGCCGTTTCGCCGTCGCTGACGCCGGGCTCGACGCGCCTGCCCCGCCGCCACGTTTCGACGCGGCGGCGGGGCATCGCTCATCCCCGGGCCACGAGACTCGCCGGGCGCAGGTCGGTCCAGTGCGTCTCCACGTACTCGATGCAACCCTGGCGGGAATCCTCGCCGTGGGCGATGGACCAGCCCGCTGGCACGGCGGCGAAGGCCGGCCAGATCGAGTGCTGGTTCTCCGCGTTCACGAGCACCAGATAGCGGGCGTCGTCGTCCTCGAACGGGTTGGTGGCGGCCATGGGTCCTCCTTCGGTAAGGGTGGGTGAGGGTCAGCCGGGGCTGGCGGCGGTGGCCAACCCGGCATTCGCCTGAGCATGCGCCTCGGGTTCGGCGCGACGCTGGACCAGCGAGTCGCAGATCTCGCCGGAGCGCACCGCGAGGGTGGAGAGCAGGGAGGCCGTCAGGCCGTGGCTGTGCTCGGTACCGGCGCCCTGCAGGTAGAGTCCCGCCCGAATCCAGTCGGAGGTGGACACCCGGTGGTCCCGGCCGATCCGCAGACGCCCGCGCCCGTCGGTGACGCACTCCTCGGCGAGCGGTCCCAGCAGCTCGCGCGGATCCATCGGTTGGTAGCCGGTAGCCAGCACCACGGCGTCCGAGTCGAGCCGGTACCGCTCCCCCGTGGTGAGCGACCGCAGCACACACCGCACGCCGTCCGGCTCCTCGTGCACCGAGACCAGGGCGGTGGTGTTCAGGATGCGCAGCCGCTGCGCGCCGGCGACCTTCTCCTGGTACACGATCCGGTAGAGCTGCTCGATCAGGTCGCTGTCCACCACCGAGTAGTTGGTGTTGCCGTGGTAGCCCAGCAGGGCCTGCTTGACGTCCTCGGGGGCGGCGTAGAAGTCGTCCACGGCGGCCGGATCGAAGATCCGGTTCGCGAACGGGCTGTCGTCCGCCGGGCTGTAGCCGTACCGGGTGAACACCGCGCACACCTCGGCGTCCGCAAAGGTGCGGTGCAGGTACTCGGCGGTCTCGGCGGCGGACTGGCCGGCCCCGACGACGACGAACCGCCGGTGTCGCCGTTCCCCCAGCTCGCGGGTGCGGAACAGCAGGTCACGGTTGTGCCACACCCTCGGTCCCGCGGTGACGCCCGGGGGCAGCCGCGGTTGCAGGCCGGTGCTGACCACCACGTTGCGGGTTCGCAGCACCCGGTGCCCACCGTCGGCGTGCGACACCACCACGTCGAGGTGGTCGACCCGCCCAGCGGTGGCGGCAGCGGGCCGGATGGCGACCGCCGTCTCGCCGTAGGTCACCATGTCGTCCACCGCGGCGGCGCACCACCGCAGGTAGTCATGGAATTCGACCCGGGTCGGGAAAAAACTCTTCTGGTTGATGAAGTCCGGCAACCGGCCACGCTCGTGCAGGTAGCACAGGAACGTGAAGCGGCTGCCCGGATCGCGCATGGTCACGAGATCCTTGAGGAATGACACCTGCATCGTCGCGCCCTCGATCAGCATCCCCGGGTGCCAGCCGAACTGCGGCTGGCGCTCCACGAACGCCGCGCGCACCGGTTGGGCGGCCGGAGGTCGGGTGTTGTGCTCGTGGATCGCGACGGCCAGTGCCAGGTTCGCGGGGCCGAACCCCACGCCCACCACGTCGTGGACGGTGTCCGCCGGCCCGTGCGGCGTCGGGCCCGAGTGCCGTGCTGACATGCGGTTCTACCCCTTTCTCTGTGCGTGGATGAATGCCGGCGCAACGCCGGGGCCGCGCAGCGGCTCGAGGGCCGCCTCCAGCACGGCGGTCCGCTGGTCGAGCAGGTAGAAGTGGCCGCCCGGAAAGGAGCGCACCCCCGCGAAACGGTCGGTCACCTCGGCCCACCGGGCGGCGTCGTCGGCCGGCGTCGCCGGGTCCTGCGCACCACGGAACACGAACACCGGGGTAGGCAGGCGGATCCGCGCCACCTCCGGCCGGTACGGCTCCAGGAGTCGCAGGTCGGCGCGGAACGTGTCGAGGGCCAGCGCGCGCAGCTCCGGATCGTCGAACACCTGCGCCGGGGTGCCACCGAGCTCCCGCAGGTACCCCGCGAGCCGGTCGTCGTCGTATCCGGCAAGGGCCGGTCGCGGGTCCCGCTGGCGGGCCGGGCTCGCGTACCCCGACACGATCAGCCCGGCCAGCGTGCCGCCCGCCGCGTCGACCCGCCGGCTGACCTCGTACGCCACGGCCGCACCCATGCTGTGTCCGAACAGGGCGACCGGTCGGTCGCCCAACGGACGCAGCGCCTGCGCGACGGCGTCGGCGAGTGCCGCCAGATCGGCCGCCGGTGGTTCTCCCCCGCGCTGCTCGCGACCGGGCATCGTGACGGCGAGCACCTCCACCTCGGGCGGTGCGGTCCGGGCCCAGTCGAGGTAGAACGACGGCAGGCTGCCGGCCGGGGTGAAGCAGACCAGCCGACCCGTTGCCTCGGGCTTGCGCACGTACGGGCGGAACCAGCGCGTCCAGTCGTCGGTCAGCGGCATGGATCGCTTCCTCTCGCGGGGTGCGGTGCCTCCGCGCCGGCCAGGATCGGCGGGGCGCCGTCCGGCGTCACGGCACTACGGCGGCGTCCGCCTTGGTGATGGCGGCGGCGGTGTCGGTGAGGACCTTGGTGAAACGCTGGTAGGTGAGCGGCGTCTCGGTCTGCCAGTCGGCAACCTGATTGGCCTTGACGGCGGGGCTGCTCTGCCAGGCGGGGTAGGCCGCCAGCTGCGTCAGGTCGAGGCCGCCTTCGGGGCGCGCGTCCTCGAAGATCAGGTCGGCCTGGTACCGACCGGCTTCCTCCCAGCTGAGCGACTCGAAGCCGGCCTCGGGCTTCGCCGGCTTGACGACCTGCACACCGAGCTGCCGCAGGTACTTCAGGTCGGCGTGGAAATCGGGGTCGGCGACGAAGAAGTTCTCCTTGGTCCCCGACACGACCGCCACCGACAGCCCGGGCTTCGCCGCCGCCGCCGTCCTCACCGCGTTGGCGGCGGCCTCGAACTCGGCTCTGGCCTGCTGGACAGCCGGGCTGTCCGGGTCGGCGCCGAGGGCCGTGGAGAGCTCACCGAATCGCTTCACCGCGTCCGGGGCCGCGACACCCATCAGCTGGATCACGGCGATCGGAGCGATCTTCTCCACCTTCGCGATGACCTCCTCGGGGATGTACCAGATCATCGGGCCGTAGGCGATCGTGACGATGAGGTCCGGCTTGAGCGCGATCAGCTTCTCCAGCTGAAACTCGCCGAACGCGGTGCCGACCGACTCGACGCCGGTGAGGTCCAGGTTGCCGATCTGCGGGCTGGGCTTGCCGTCCGGGGTCTTCTGCGGACCGAACACGCCGACCGGCTTGATGCCGAAGTCGTACAGGGCGGCGGCCGGGTGGGACTGCGCCACGATCCGGGTCGGACGCTTCGGCAGGTCGATCTTCTTGCCCCGGTCGTCGGTGAAGCTCCACGGGCCCTCGGCGCTGGCCGACGCCCCGCCGCCCGTCTCCGGGGTCGCGGTCTGCGCGCCGCACGCGCCGAGCAGAACCGTCATGACGACGGCGGCGCCCACGGCGAGCAGCCGCCGCCCGCCCTGGACGGGAGAGCCGATCAGTGACATGGTGCGGGTTTCCTTTCAGCAGGCGCCCCAGGGCACTGCGCCCGGCGGCGTCGGTAGGTCATCGAGGATCAGTGGGCGACGAGGACGGAGTGGTGGCGGCCGTACGGCACGACGTGTGGCCCGCCGCTCACCGGGTCGTCGACAACGACACACGCGAGGCCGAAGACGTCCTCGACGAGCTGCCGCGTGATGACCTCGCCGGGGGGCCCGGCGGCGACGACCCGGCCGTCGAGCATGGCGATGACGTGGTGGGCGTACCGCGCGGCGTGGTTGAGGTCGTGCAGGACGAGCACGACGGTGCGGCCCTGTGCGCGGTTCAGGTCGACGACCAGGTCGAGGATCTCGATCTGGTGGGCGAGGTCGAGGTGGTTGGTGGGCTCGTCCAGCAGCAGGACACCGGTGTCCTGGGCGAGCGCCATGGCGATCCAGGCCCGCTGCCGCTGTCCCCCGGACAACTCGTCGATGCCGCGCCGGGCGTCGTCGAGCAGCCCGGTCGCGGCCAGGGCGCCGGTCACGGCCCGCTCGTCCTCGGCGGACCACTGCCGCCACCACGACTGGTGCGGGCTGCGACCACGCCGGACCAGGTCGAGCACGGTGATGCCGTCCGGCGCGGTGGGGTCCTGCGGCAGCACACCGAGCAGCCGGGCGAGTTCCTTACCGCGCAGCGTGTGGATCGGCCTGCCGTCGAGGTGCACGCTGCCGGCCGCCGGGCGGAGCAGCCTCGCCAGGCCCCGTAGCAGGGTCGACTTGCCGCAGGCGTTGGCGCCCACGATGGCGGTCACCCGGCCGGGTGGGATCGTGACGTCCAGGCCCTCCACCACCCGGCGGCCGGGGTACCCGAGCGTCAGTCCCACAGCGGCCAGTTCGTGCGCTGGTCGATCCATGTCAGCCTCCTACACCGGAACGGTTGGCGCGGCTCAGCAGCCACAGCAGGACCGGGGCTCCGAGAGCGCCCGTCACGACGCCGACGGGCAACTCGGTGCCGGGCAGCGCTTCCCGGGCGAGTACGTCGCCGAAGAGCACCACCGCGGAACCCACCAGGCCGGACGAGACCAGCGCGGGGCCGGGCGTACCGACGAGCCGCACGGCGATCTGCGGACTCACCAGGGCAACGAAGGCGACCGGCCCGGCGGCGGCGGTGCCGACGGAGACCAGCGCCGCCGCCACGGCGAGCAGGGCGATCCGGGCGAGCTGGACGGGGTAGCCGAGCGCCTGGGCGGGCGCGTCGCCGAGTTGCAGCCCGCGCAGCCACGGCGCGAGGACGACGACGGCCGGCGCGAGAACGGCGAGGCCGACGACGAGCGGGCCGACGTGTTCCCAGCCGCGGGCGTTGAGGCTGCCGGTCAGCCACATCAGGGCCTGCTGCGCCTGGTACACCCCGGCCTTCAGCAACAGGTAGGTGGTGACGCTGCCGCACAGCGCGGCGACGCCGATCCCGACCAGCACGATCCGGAACCCGGTCGTGCCGCCGTTCCAGGCCAGCAGGTAGATCAGCAGCGCCGACCCGAGCCCTCCGACCAGCGCCACCGTCTGCAGGCCGAGCCCGGAGCCGGCGCCGATCAGCAGTCCGGCGGTGGCGGCGGTGCCGGCACCGGCGGACACACCGATGACGTCCGGGCTGGCGAGCGGATTGCGGGTGAGCGACTGGAAGATGGCCCCGGAGACGCCGAAGGCGGCCCCCACGAGCAGGCCGACCAGGGCACGAGGCAACCTCAGGTCGTGAACGACCAGGGCCGTCACGTCGTCGCCGCCGGTCACCAGCGCCGCGGCCACGTCGGACAGCGGCAGGTCGAGTTCGCCGACGGCGACGTCGAGCGCGAACGCCCCGGCGACCGCCGCCGAGAGCAGCAGGCACACCAGCACCGAGCGGACCCGCACCAGCCAGGACGCGCGGGTGCCGGGCACGCTCACCACGACACCTGGGACGACCGTCGACGCCTGCGCTGGAGGGGACATGTCACAGCTCCCGGAGTCCGCGACGGCGGACCAACGCGACGAAGAACGGCGCACCGAGCGCCGTGACGACGATCCCGACGGGCAGCTCGTCGGGCCGGGTGAGCAGCCGGCCGGCGATGTCGGCGGCGAGCAGCAGACACGGGCCGAGCAGGGCCGAATACCACAGGATCCACCGGTGGTCCGGGCCGGTGAAGGCCCGAACGACGTGCGGCACGACCAGGCCGACGAAGGCGATCGGCCCGCACAGCGCCACGGCGGCGCCGGCCAGCAGGGTGACCGCGGCGGCGCCGCGCAGCCGGACGAGATGCACGCGCTGCCCGAAGCCGCGGGCGATGTCCTCACCGAGCGCCAGGGTGTTCAACGCCGGCGCGGTGGTCGCGGCCAGCAGGGCGCCGGCGGCGAAGAAGGGCAGGATGGATCCGAGCGTCGTGGCGGGTTGGCCGGTGAGCGCCCCGACCGCCCAGAACCGGAAGTCACCGAGCGCCGCGGCGTCGACGAGCAGAGCGGCGTTGACGAGCGACTGCAACAGCGCGGAGACCGCCGCGCCGGCGAGGGCCAGCTTGGCTGGTGTGGCGCCGCCACGGCCGGCCGAGCCGAGACCGTAGACGAGCGCGGTGGCGACCACGGCGCCGGCGAGGCCGAACCAAACGTAACCGTGGACCGACACGACGCCGAACACGGCGGTGGTGAGGACGATGCCGACGGAGGCGCCGGCGGTGACGCCCAGGATGCCCGGATCCGCGAGGGGATTGCGGGTCAGCCCCTGCATCAGGGCGCCGGCGACCGCCAGCGCCGCTCCCACCAGCAGCCCGAACAGCGTACGCGGCAACCGCATCTGGCGGACGATGCCGGCCACTTCGGACCCGTCCGGGTGCAGCAGCAGTGTGAACACCTGATCCGGCGGAATCCACCGGGTGCCGAGCGCCACGGACAGCAGGCTGAGCAGCAGCAGGAGGGCCAGACAGCCGAGGGTCGCCCACGCGTGCGCCCGGCCGGCGGGCAGCACCGGCCGGTGTGGCGCGACGCTCGTCGCCTCGGATGTCACCAAGGTAGGATAGCCTCGCCTAACTAAGTTGGATAGTTGCGGTCGTCACTTCTCCGGTGGACGACACCGCGGCGGCCCGGTCGACATCCACCGGGTCGGCGTGTGAGCCGCCAGCCCGGTGCCGCCACAGCTCCGGATAGCACCATCCCACCAGGGCGGCCGTGACGAGGCAGAGCGCCCCACCGGCGACGACCGCCACGGCCGGGCCCACCACACCCGCCCCGAGGCCCAGCAGCACGCCGCCGAGCGCGGGCGCGGTCATCGCCTGCGCGAGCCAGAGGCTGCCGACCCGGCCCTGCAGACGCGCGGTGGTGTGCTGCATGAGCAGCGTGCGGCGCAGAATCTCGGAGACGGTGTCGGCAGCGCCACCCAACGCCAGGAAGACCAGACCCAGCCCGAGTACGGGACTGGCGCCGAAGCCCACGATCACCACGCCGTAGGCGCCGACCACCCCGAGCAGCACCCGGCCGGGCCGGCGCAGCCGCACCGTCCAACCGGACACCACCGAGGCGAGCGCGGCACCCGCCGCGGGGGCGGCGGTGAGCAGGCCCACCGCGCCCGGGCCGGCGGCGAAGACGCGGTCCGCGAACTGGGGAAACAGCGCCGCCGGGGTCGCGAACAACGCACCACAGAGGTCGACCAGCAGCACGGCGGCGACGAGTCGGGTGCGCCGGACGAAGGAGACCCCCTCCCGCATCGCGTGCCACCAGGCGGCGCCGCCGCCCGATTCGCTTCCGGTAGGCGGCTCCGGCGGAAGCGCGCCGAGCCGGGCGAGCAGCGGGATCGCGCCGGCCGCGCCGAGCGCCGCCATCGCGTAGGTGGTGGACAGGCCCGGACCGGCGACAAGCAGCCCACCCAGCAGCGGGCCGGCGATGGCGCCGACGGTGGTCGTTGCGGTGACCAGCGCACCGGTCGGCGGCAGCTGGTCGGCCGGCACGAGGCTGGGCACGACGGCGGTCAGCGCGCTCTCGGCGATGCCCTCGGTCACGCCGAACAGCGCGCCGAGCAAATAGATCAGCCACACCCGGGGTTGGTCGGCCGCCGCGTTGAGGGCCAACGCGGCGAACGTCACGACGGCCCAGCCGCTGCCGAGCAGGATCAGGCCCCGCCGCTCCCGGCCGTCGGCGAGGACTCCCCCGGCGAGCAGGCCGACCAGCAGGCCCGCGCCCAGGACCAGACTCACCGCCGCCACCTGGAACGAAGATCCGGTCAGCGCGTAGACCTGCACCACCACGCCGACGGACGTGAGCCCGATGCTGATCAGCCCCAGCAGCCGGGCGGCGAGCACCCAGGCCAGGCGTGACCCGCCCCGCAGGGGGCGCAGATCCAGTCCGAACTCACGGATACGCACCCGTCACCTCCACGCGTCGCTATAGCTTGATTAGGCTAACCTAAGTTAGGGTGCCCTTCGAGCGATTCGGCTTCGGAGGTGACGGGAACGTGTCCAGTCTGGACGACGGCGGCAGGACCGACCTGGCGGCCCAGCGGCGGGAACTCGTCCGCCGCCGACTCGCGGAGCGGGGGATCGCCCATCGGCCGGACGCACCCGCCACCGTCCCCCGCGTCACCGGGCCTGCGCCGCTCTCCGCCGCGCAACGCCGCATGTGGCTGCTGCACCAACTGGAGCCGGAGGGAACGGCCTACCACGTCTGCGTGGGCGCACGGCTGTCCGGCCCGTTGTCGGCATCGAACCTCGACCGGGCCCTGCGCAGCGTCGTGCGTCGGCACGACGTGCTGCACTCCGTGTACCGGGTCGACGCCGACGGCGAACCGCGCCAGGTCACCGTGTCGCCCGACGGGCTGGAGCTGCGTACGACGGACCTGACCGCGCTGACGCCCGCCGACCGGGAGGCCGCCGTCGACCGGGCCGCCGCACGGCTCGCCGGACGCCCGTTCGACCTCGCGACCGAGCTGCCGGTGCGCCTCGAGATCGTCCGGCTCACCGCCGACGAGCACGTCCTCCTGCTGGTGGCGCACCACATCGCCTGGGACGACGCCAGCTGGCAGGTGCTGCTGCACGACCTGGGCGCCGCGTACGCCGGACGGGAGCTGCCCGACCTGCCGGCCCAGTACGCGGACCTGGCCGCCGCGGAACACCAGACCCCTGCGTGGACCGTCGCGGACCTGACCCACTGGCGGAACCGGCTGGCCGATCCCCCACCCCCGGTAC
>NZ_SMKN01000240.1 GCF_004348675.1 Micromonospora sp. KC606
ACGCATCCTCAGTTCTCCCTCCACGTGGCCACCCACCAGCGGGTGAGCAGGCCGGCGGCCAGGCCGGTGAGCAGGCCGGCCAGGGTCAGCAACACCAGCAGCACCCAGCCCCGCCCGAGGTCGGGCGCGGCCGGGGCGGGGGAGGAGGCGACCACGTCGATCATCAGCTCGACCGGCATCCCGGGGGTGGCGCGGGTACCCGGCCGGGGGGCGAAGGAGTTGCTCACCACCAGGCAGACCGTGGTGGCCGCGACAGCGCCGCTCGGCTCCGGCGTCGGGCCCGCCTCGTCGGCCGGGTCCTCGGCGGCCGACCAGCGCAGACCGGCGGAGACCACGTCGGTACGCCCGCTGCCGGCGTCCACCCCACGGACCAGTTCCCGGCCGTCGGTGGCTGTGGCCCGTAGCAGCATCCCGTGGTCCCGGTTCACCGGGCGGTCCAGCGCCACGCTCACCGAGGCGCGTAGCTCCTGGCCGGACCGGACCGGCACCCGGTACCAGCGGTGCTCGGAGAAGGCCTCCCGGTCGCGGTAGACGCCGGGGCCGAGCAGCGGCGCGCCGTCGCACGCCGACCGGCCGGCGACCACGGTCGGCGTGGCCGTGTACGTGTCCCGGGCCCGGTCGACGAGCTGCTTGATCCGGCCGGTCAGCTCGTCGGCGCTCTGCGCCGCGGTGTACGTGCCGCCGGTCGCGGCGGCGATGCAGAGCAGCTGCCGGCGAACCTTGGCGTCGGGGGCCAGGCCGAGGGTGTCGACCACCAGCTTCGTCCCCTGGGCGGCCAGCTCCCGGGCCACCTCGCAGGGGTCCGGCGGGGCGCAGGTGTCCTCGCCGTCGGTGATCAGCACGATCCGCCGGGCGGTGCTGCCGGTGCCGAGGTCCTTGGCGGCCTCGCGCAGGGCCAACCCGACCGGGGTGAACCCGGTGGGGCGCAGGGTGGCCACCGCCGCCTTTGCCTGTACCCGGTCCACCGGGCCGACCGGGACGATCTGCTGGGTGTCCAGGCAGCCCTGCTTCTTGTCCTTGCCCCGGTACGTCGCGCCGAGGACCCGGATGCCGAGCTGGGTCTCCGCGGGCAGCGCGTCGACCACCTCGTTGAACGCCTGCTGGGCCACGGCGATCCGGCTGCGCCCGTCGATGTCGTTGGCCCGCATCGAACCGCTGACGTCGAGCACCAGCTCGACCTTCGGCGGCTCGGCGGGTGTCTCCTCGTCCGTCGCGGCCGGCGCCGGACCGGTGAGTGCGGTCGCCGTCAGCAGCCCGATCAGGGCGGCCGTTGATCGTCTGAAGTTGATCACCGAGCGGAGTGTAGGGGGCGTCCACTGAGGACGATCATCCGGGTCGTGGTCGGCGGTGGCGGCCCGATCGGCGGCGATCGCCTGTGACCGACAGGGTTGGCGCGGTCCGGCGCAGGCTCCTCGGAGGAGGCCGCGCCTCCGATGCGAGCGGGGCCCACCGTCAGCGACTCACAACTGTCCGTCAGGTGCCGGATGTAAACCTTTTGCTCGACCGTGCATCCGTCAGAAATCTGACCCAAGTCGACCCGTTGTGCCGCTGCCCAACCGTGGCTAAGCTTTGTCTTGCACGCCCCAATCGCCCGCTTCCCCCGTGGCAGGCGATCGGGGCGTGCTTTTATGTGCGCCCCCCGGTGTCCGTGACCGTGACCAGCGTTCCCGCCGACCGTCAGATCCAGCGGCCGTCCAGCCACATCCGCGCGGACCAGTCCTGGTACGGCAGCGTGTTGCCCACGAAGATCGGATAGAAGTAGGCGAAGCAGAGCGCCACCAGCAGCACGTACGCGCCGACGATCACGCCGCCCACCAGGCGCCGGTCGGCCCCCTGCTCCGGGTCCGCCACGATCGACCCGTCCGGGTTGGTCGGCGTGACGATCGCCCCCAGCACGTAGACCACCGCCAGCACCAGGAACGGCAGCGCCGGGGCGGTGTAGAACGAGAACATCGTCCGGCCGTCGAGGGCGAACCAGAACCAGGGCAGCAGCCCGGCGGCGACGCTGAGCAGGATCGCGCCGGCCCGCCAGTCGCGCCGGGCGATGCCCAGCCAGGCCGTGGCGGCCAGCGCCGGCAGGAACGACCACCAGAGCAGCGGCGTGCCCAGCAGCAGGATCTCCTCCGCGCAGCTCGGCGCCCCGCAGGCGCCGGCCCCGGTCCAGTGGAAGGCCACCGGCCGGCCGAGCAGCAGCCACTGCCACGGCCAGGACTGGTACTTGTGCCGGGTCTCCAGGCCGGTGTGGAAGTCGAACGCCGCCTTGTGGTACTGGAACAGGTTGTTCAGCGCCCCGACGATCGGGGTGTCGCTCAGGCCCGGCACGTGCGGGTACCGCTCGGCCAGCCGGAAGTGGCCGTTGTCGCCCAGCAGCCAGCCCGACCAGGTCGCCACGTACGTCACGACCAGCAGCAGCCCGGCCAGCACCAGCCAGGGCAGCTCGTCCAGCAGCGCGTCCCGCCACGGACGGCGTACCCCGACGGAACGGCGGACACCGACCTCCCACAGCAGCGCCAGCAGACCGAACACCGGCACGAAGTAGAGCGCGCTCCACTTCACCGCGACCGCACAGCCGAGCAGCACCCCGGCGGCGAGCCGCCACCAGGGCCAGGTGCGCCAACCGCCGGCGGGCCGGCCGGCGGCGCCAGCGACGGACGGGTCGAGCCCGTCCTCCAGCGCACGGGCCCAGCGCCGTCGCCGGGAGTCCCGGTCGAGCACCAGGGCGCCGAAGGCGGCGAGCACGAACAGCAGCAGGAAGATGTCGAGCAGCGCGGTGCGGGAGAGCACCAGGTGGAAGCCGTCCAGCGCCAGCAGCAGGCCGGCGGCGCAGCCGAGCGTGGTGGAGCGGAACAACCGGCGCGCGATCCGGGTCAACATCAGCACCGACAGGATGCCGGCGAGGGCCGCCGCGATCCGCCAGCCGAACTCCGGGGAGGTCGTCACCAGGTGGCCGGGCACGCTGATGTTGTGCTCCTGGTCCTGGTAACCGAAGGCCCACTCGCCGAGCCCGATCAGCCACTTGCCCAGCGGGGGGTGCACCACGTACGACGGGCCGTTGTCCTTGTAGTTCCACTCGACGCCCTTGTCGATCAGCCCGTAGGCGTCGCGGGCGTAGTAGATCTCGTCGAAGATCTTCCCGCGCGGGTGACTCAGGCCGAGCAGGCGCAGGATCGCGGCGATGGTCACCACCACGATCGTGGCCACCCAGGAGTTCACGTCCAGCCGGGCCTCGACGGTGGCCAGCCGGCGGCGGACGACCGCCGGTACCAGGCCGCCCCCGGTGGAGGGCGCCCCCTGCTCGGAACCGGCCACGGTCGCGCTCTGTGCTGTCGACGCACTCGTCACCCGCCGATCGTAGGCTCTGGAGGTGCCCGGTGGGGGTCCGTCGTCTCCGGTGCTGGCACATCCATCGATGAAGGAGTGTGCGCTGGTGGGTGAAATGTCCGAGAATGGGCGGCTGGTTCTGCTCGGTGCGCCGCTGGGCAACCCGGCCGACGCCTCGGCGCGGTTCCGCGAGGTGCTGGCCACCGCGGACGTGGTCGCCGCCGAGGACACCCGCCGCCTCACCCGGCTCGCCCGGGACGTCGCGGTCAGCGTGCCGGGCCGGATCGTCTCCTACTTCGAGGGGAACGAGGAACGACGCACGCCCGAGCTGGTCGAGGTGCTCACCGCCGGCTACACGGTCGCCCTGGTCACCGACGGCGGCATGCCCAGTGTCTCCGATCCCGGCTACCGCCTGGTCCGGGCCGCACTGGACGCCGGCGTGCCGGTCACCGCCGCGCCCGGCCCGAGTGCGGTGACCACCGCCCTGGCCCTGTCCGGTCTGCCCTGCGACCGGTTCTGCTTCGAGGGCTTCCTGCCGCGTACGCCCGGGTCCCGCCGGACCAGGCTGCGGGCCCTCGCCGCCGAGGAGCGGACCCTGGTCTTCTTCGAGGCCCCGCACCGGATCGCCGGCGCGCTGGCCGACCTGGCCACCGCGTTCGGCGCCGACCGACCGGCCGCGCTCTGCCGCGAGCTGACCAAGACGTACGAGGAGATCGTCCGCCGCCCGCTCGGCGCGCTGGCCGACTGGGCCGCCGAGGGCGAGCCCCGCGGCGAGATCACCCTGGTGGTGGCCGGGGCGCCGGCCCGACCGGCGGAACGCCCCGACGACGAGACGCTGCGCGCGGCGGTGGCCGCGCGGGAGGCCGGCGGCCTGTCCCGCCGCGACGCCATCACCGAGGTCGCCACCGAGTACGCCCTGCGCCGCCGCGACGTCTACACCGTCGTCCACACCTGACCCGCCAACCCCGGCTCCCCCTGGCCCACCAGCGGCGTTGATCATGATTTTGGTCGCGCGCCGCGCCGGCATGGCGTGACGACAGCTTCATGCTCAGGCGACAGCTTCATGCTCAACGGGCAAGGGCGCCGATTCGGGCTACCAGGCGGCGACCAGGAAACCAAGGGTGATCAAGGCGGGGCCGGCCCAGGCCGCTGCCGTGGCCCAGCGGCGGTGCCGCGGATCGGCGAGTCGGGAGGCGCCCGTCGCGCGGGTGATCCCGGCGCCGCAGCCGGCCACCACCAGCAGGCCGAGCAGCCAGCGCAGGTGCCGGCCCACGCCGGTGTCCACGTACGCGGTGTCGTCGTCAGCCCCGGTCATCCGGGCCGGCAACGCCGTGCCGATGGTGCCGCGCGCCTCCGGCACCCCGCTGACCCGTACCCCGTGGACGCGGAACCGTTCCCGGTCGGCCGTGAAGATGCCCCGGCAGCGCTGGGTCAGGCCACCCCCGGCGCAGTCCGTGACCACCACGGTCCCGGCCGTGGCGTGCCCGACCGCCAGCCAGAACGGACCGGCGCTGACCCAGGCGAAGAAGACGGCGACCAGGCTCAGCGCCAGCAGCGCCGCCAGCCCCCGCACCGGGTCCGGTGGGTGGGTGGTGCGGGGCGCGCGGGTATGCGCCGGCGCGGCGGGCGGTCTCCGTGCGCGCTTCGGCTCCTCCCGCAGGGGCGTGCCGTCCCAGTGCACCTCCTCGATCGGGGGCCAGAAGAACCCGCCGTCGTCCGCCGTGGCCGGGTCGCCGTCGGGCTCCGCGCGCTGCCCGCGTGGCCGGCGGACCGGAACCCGGCTCGGCACCGCGTCGACCGGCGCCCCGGTCGTCGGCTCGACCTCCCCGGGCGGGTCGTCCTGCCCCGGGTGCACCCGGGGCTGCGGCGCGACCGTGCCGCCGCGGGCCGGCCCCGGCTGTTCCGGCGGTCGCGGGGCCGCGCCGGCCACCGGGCCGGGCTCGGTCGGCTCCTGCGCCCCAGTGCCGGGGGAGGGTTCGTCGTGTCCCGCTCGTCTCGCCGCCACGGGTTCATTGGACACCCCGGCTGCTTCATCGAAGGGCAGCTCAGGCCGCGTGTCGGTGACAAATCGGACGGCTGTTCGGCCGGCGGGCGTGGGACGCGCCCTATTGGTTCGCGGGCAGCCCGGCCCGGTCACTAGGCTTGCTGGTCATGAGTCACGTTCTCGCCGCGGTCGCCTGGCCCTACGCCAACGGCCCGCGCCACATCGGCCACGTATCCGGATTCGGCGTTCCCTCCGACGTCTTCGCCCGGTACATGCGGATGGCCGGACACGACGTGCTCATGGTCTCCGGCACCGACGAACACGGCACCCCGATCCAGGTGCAGGCCGACGCCGAGGGGGTCACCCCGCGCGAACTGGCCGACCGGTACAACCGGATCATCGCCGAGGATCTGAAGGCGTTGGGCCTCTCCTACGACCTGTTCACCCGCACCACCACCCGCAACCACTACGCCGTGGTGCAGGAGGTGTTCGCCGGGCTGCACCGCAACGGCTACATCGTCCCCAAGGTCACCACCGGGGCGATCTCCCCGTCCACCGGCCGGACCCTGCCCGACCGCTACATCGAGGGCACCTGCCCGATCTGCGGGTACGACAGCGCCCGCGGCGACCAGTGCGACAACTGCGGCAACCAGCTCGATCCGGTCGACCTGATCAACCCCAGGTCGAGGATCAACGGCGAGACGCCGGAGTTCGTCGAGACCGAGCACTTCTTCCTCGACCTGCCCGCCCTCGCCGACGTGCTGCGCCAGTGGCTGGACACCCGCGAGGGCTGGCGCCCGAACGTACTGCGGTTCTCGAAGAACCTCCTCGACGACCTCCAGCCCCGGGCCATCACCCGCGACCTGGAGTGGGGCGTGCCGATCCCGCTCGACGGCTGGCAGGACCGGCCCGACAAGCGGATCTACGTCTGGTTCGACGCCGTCATCGGCTACCTGTCCGCCTCCATCGAGTGGGCCCGCCGCACCGGCGACCCCGAGGCGTGGCGCAGGTGGTGGTCCGCCGACGGGCAGGGCAAGGCGGCCCGGGGCTACTACTTCATGGGCAAGGACAACATCGTCTTCCACTCGGTGATCTGGCCGGCGCTGCTCAGCGGCTACTCCGGCGAGGGCTCCCGCGACGGCGCCCCCGGCGAACTGGGTCGGCTCAACCTGCCCACCGAGGTGGTCTCCAGCGAGTACCTGACCATGGAGGGGCGCAAGTTCTCCTCGTCCCGCAAGGTCGTCATCTACGTCCGGGACTTTCTGGAGCGCTACGACGCCGACGCCCTGCGCTACTTCATCGCCGTCGCCGGCCCGGAGAGCAACGACACCGACTTCACCTGGGCCGAGTTCCTCCGGCGCAACAACGACGAACTCGTCGCCGGTTGGGGCAACCTGGTCAACAGGTCCATCTCGATGGCGGCGAAGAACTTCGGCGCGATCCCGCCGGTCGACCCGGCCGGGCTCACCGAGGCCGACGAGGCGCTGCTGGCCACGGCCCGCGCCGGCTTCGCCGTCGTCGGTGACCTGATCGCCCGGCACCGGCAGAAGCAGGCCATCGGCGAGGCGATGAAGGTCGTCGCCGAAGCCAACCGGTACCTGTCGGAGCAGGCCCCGTGGAAGCTCAAGGGCGCCGACGACAAGCCGCGGATGGGCACCATCCTGCACGTCGTCCTCCAGGTGGTCAGCGACGCCAACACGCTGCTGACCCCGTTCCTGCCGCACTCCGCGCAGCAGATCCACGAACTGCTCGGCGGCACCGGGGTTCACGCGCCGATGCCGGTCATCGAAGAGGTCGACGACCTCGACGGCGGCCCGGGGTACCCGGTGCTCACCGGCGACTACACGGTCGGGGCGCGCTGGGAGTCCGTTCCCGTGGTGGCCGGCCGGCCGCTCGCCGCGCCGAAACCGGTCTTCCGCAAGCTCGACGCGTCGATCGTCGACGAGGAACTGGCCCGGCTGACGGGCTGACATCGGCGGGCGGGCGGCAACACCCCCGCCCGCCCCGGCTTATGCGAGCGGGTACGGCACGTCCACCACCCGGTCGTCGGTGACCTCCGGCCCCGGCGCCCACACCTCGTACACACCCCGCTCCTGGCACTGCGCGCCGGTGTCGGCCACCGCGTCGGGATTTGGGGCGCACAGCCGCAGCCGCAGCCAACCCGACTCCTCCCGCAACACCTGGCAGCGTGCGCCCCGCCAGTACGCGTACCGCAGCCGGCGGGCCACCGACTCCACCGGGTACCGGGCCGCCCGGGTCATCGCCAGCACCCGGAACCCGCCCGGCAGGTCCGCCACCGCCTCGTACTCGGCGCCCGCGTAGCCGCCGACCAACTGCGTGGAGCGGGCCGCGTCGCCGGTCGGCAGGTACTCCTGGTCGGGGGAGAGCCCCGGCACCCCGGCCAGCAGGTGCCGGAACCTCGGGCCGACCATCCGCAGCCAGCCCCGCTGCTCCGCCTGGTAGCTGTAGAGCACCACCTCCGCTCCGTCGGCGGTGTACGCCACCAGGGTCGCGTTCGCCGGCAGCGGCAGGTCGGCGAAGTCCCGGGTGACGAACTCGGGGATGAGCTGCCCGCTGCTCGGCACGAACCCGGTACCCAGCACCGGCGGGCCCACCCGGTCCCGGGGCGGTAGCGCCGGCAGGCCCCGGTGCGCCGGACCGACCGGCACGTCGTAGTCGGACGGGTCGACAGCCCGCCAGCGCAGCGCGTACGCCACGTCGCCGGCAACCGCGCCGTCGCCGCGCAGCACCGCCAACCCCGACGGGGTACGCAGGTGCGCCAGGTCGTGCTCCCGGAAGCAGAAGCCGTGCGGCAGCCAGCCCCGCACCACCCCGGCGAGCTGCCCGGCGGAGATCACCTTCACCATCCGGGTGCCCCGCCGCACCACCGCCGAGGCACGCACCGCCACCAGCGTCGGATCCCCCGCGGCGGCCGGCTGCTGGCTGAGCTGGTGTACGTGCGACCAGCCCCGCTCCCGGTGCAGCGGCACCAGCAGCGGCGCCTCCGGCTCCTCGGTCGGTACCGTCGCGCCGTGCACCGCGCTCACCTCGGTGACGTGGACGAACCGACGCCACGGCATCGCCGTCCCGGCCCGGGGCGCCCATTCGAAACCCGGGGCCTCCTCGGCGCTGAGCAGCTCGTACGCCGCACCCCGGGCAATCTCCTCCGCCGGGTAGGTCGTGCCCTCGAACGTCACGTGCAGTCCGGTGCCGCGGGCCTGGGGAGTGACGGTCATCCTGCGGACAGTAATCATGTTCGATATCGGGCGGGTGAACAGTTCATGGCGTCCCGGAGATACCGCCGGCGGGCGGTGTGTGATGCTGGCCGCGATGAGTGAGCGCACCGAATCCCGCAAGCAGCGCGCCGCCCGCCGGGCCGGGGAGTTCCCGCC
>NZ_SMKN01000241.1 GCF_004348675.1 Micromonospora sp. KC606
ACCCGGGGCTGGGCGAAGGGATACCGATTGGGTGATCAGGGAGAGGGTTTGCTACTCTTTCCCGGTCGCTGAGCCCCCGTAGCTCAGGGGATAGAGCACCGCCCTCCGGAGGCGGGGGCGCAGGTTCGAATCCTGCCGGGGGCACATCTGACAGGCGCGTTTCCCCTGGCCAACGCGTTCTGTTGCGTCCGCCGTCTCATACCACATGAGAGCGCAGACGCATTGTGCCTGGCCAGCGGCCTGGCGGCGCGCGCAGGTTCGAATCATGTCGCGCGGCTGTTAGGCGGGGTGTGTTGGAGGGCCTCGGCGAGGGCCACCGGCGCGGCGTCGTTGTCAGACGCCGGTTTGCGGACCGGTGAATCGCAGCGTTCGAGCCGGGCGGCGCGGTGCCATAGGGCCCGTGTACGCGCATCCGGATGGTCTGCCCGCCCTGCGTCCATTTGAACTCCACGCTGTACTGCGCGCCGCCGCCCGAGTGCGGAGTCAGCGTTCGCCGTTGCGCGTTCGCGGGGAGCAGGGTCACTGGGTTGGCCGGCGGCGGCGTGCCAGGTGTGAGCGTGGGCACCCGGTGCCGCACTGGGGTTGGCGTTGGTTGGTGCTGCGTTCGTCGGCGCCATATCGCCGCGATTTGGGCATGGTTTCCCTAGGTCAAGCACGAACTGCCGACGCCTGCGACGTCGGCGGTAGACGGCCGGCGTACGCGATACCCGACTACCACACCCGCCAGGAGTGCCGTTGCAGTACCACTAAACGGTGATCCGCCAGAGATCGGTGGCGGACAGGGTAGGGAATTCCCCACCCCTATCTGGGGGCATAGGTCGTTGGTGGGCGTTCGGCGCTCCTTCTACCGTGAAGGTGCCGGAAACCGCACCGTACGGAGGTCCTGCGATGAGCATGCCAACCAGCCCTCGTCGCCGCCTCCTCGGCGGTCGCGGCGGCACCGACCCGATCGTCGCGGAGGCCGGCGCGGCGACCGTCCTCGCCCTGGTGACCGGGATGATCTGGGCGGTCACCGGGGGCGGCTACTTCTGGCCACGGTGGACCTGGTTCGGCCTGGCCGTCGCGGTCGGAACCCACTTTGCCGTCCGGCGGGCGCTGCGGGTACGGCGTGGCCGGCGCCGCTGGTTGGCCCTGCACGCCGCGCTGGCGTGCGTGCTGGCGCCGGTCGAGCTGGGGATCTGGGCGCTGTCCGGGGGTGGGTACTTCTGGCCGATCTGGGCGCTGATGCTGCTCGCCGCAGGGGTGGGCACGCACGCCTGGGTAGTGTCGCAGCTGCCGCCGGCGCGGGAGCGGGAGCTGACCCGGCGCATCGACGTGTTGGCCCGGACCCGGCGGGGCGCGGTCGACGCGCAGGCCACCGAGCTCAAGCGCATCGAGCGCGACCTGCACGACGGGGCCCAGGCCCGGATGGTCTCGGTGGGCATGACGCTCGGGCTGGCCGAGCAACTGCTGCGCACCGACCCGGCGGCCGGCGCCCAGCTGGTCAGCGAGGCTCGGGCGAGCACCCTGTCCGCGCTGGACGATCTGCGCGCGGTCATGCAGGCGATCCACCCGGCGGTGCTCGCCGACCGGGGCCTGGACAAGGCGGTCGAGGCGCTGACCCTCGACCTCGCCGTACCGACCAGTGTGAGCTGCGACCTGCCCGGGCCCGCGCCCGCCGCGATCGAGTCGGCGCTGTACTTCTCCATCGCCGAGTGCCTGGCCAATGTGGTCAAGCACAGCCGCGCCACCACCGCCGCGGTGGACATCAGTTTCCTGGACGGCCGGCTGGTGGCCGTGGTCGTTGACGACGGGATCGGCGGTGCGTCGGTCGACGGCGGCACCGGCCTGCGTGGCATCGCCCGGCGCCTGGAGGCGTTCGACGGCATAATCTGGGTGAACAGCCCGGCCGGCGGACCCACCTCGATCACTCTGGAGATTCCGTGCGGGTTGTCATCGCGGAAGACCTCGCCCTCCTCCGGGACGGCCTGACCCGGCTGCTGGAGGCGCACGGCATCGAGGTGGTGGCCGCCGTCGGGGATCCGGAGGCGCTGGCGGCGGCGCTGCGCGAGCACGAGGTCGACGTGGCGGTGGTGGACATCCGGATGCCGCCGACCTTCACCACCGAGGGCTTGGTCGCCGCGATCGAGGCCCGCCAGCGCCGGCCGGGAATGCCGATGCTGGTGCTGAGCCAGTTCGTCGAGCAGCTGTACGCCCGGGAGCTGCTCAGCTCCGGCCAGGGCGGGATCGGCTACCTGCTGAAGGACCGGGTCTCCGACGTGGCGACGTTCATCGACGCGGTGCGCCGGGTCGCGGACGGCGGTACGGTCCTGGACCCGAAGGTGGTCTCCAGCCTGCTGGACCGGGCCAGCCGCCGCCAGTCCCTGGCCAGGCTCAGCCGGCGGGAGCGGGAGGTGCTGGACCTGATGGCGCAGGGGCGGTCGAACGCCGCCATCGCCAACACGCTCGTGATCACCGAGAAGGCGGTCGGCAAGCACATCAACAGCATCTTCGGCAAGCTCGATCTGGCCCTGGCCGCCGAGGACAACCGTCGGGTGCTCGCCGTGCTCGCCTACCTCCAGGAGGCGCCGACCGGTTCCGGCTGACCGCACAGCGCCGGCTGGCCACACCGCCGGCGGGCCGCTCAGCGGGCCGGTACCGGTACGGCCAGGTCGGCCAGCCGGGCGGTGAGCGCGTCGAGCGAATACCGCTCGGTCAGCAGCGTCCAGGCCGCCTGCGTGAGCTGGGTGCGGAGTGCCGGGTCGCCGATCAGCCGGTCCACCGCATCGACGAACTCGTCTGGCTCCTCCGCCGCCAGGTAGTGCTCGCCGGGCACCACGCCGAGCCCCTCGGCGCCCTTCGCCGTGGAGATTACCGGCGCGCCGCCCGCGAACGCCTCGAGGATCTTGAAGCGGCTGCCCCCGCCGAGCTTCAGCGGTACCGCCATGATGCTGCCGGCGATCAGGGCGGCCGGGCTAGGCGGATCGGAGATCAGCTCGACTCCGGGCGCGAGCTCCACGTCCCCCAGCATTTCCTGGGCCATCGCGCCGGCCACCACGACCGGCAACTGATGGCCCCGCTTCCGCAGCCGCGGGGCGATCTGGAGGAGGAGTTCGAGCCCGGCCTCGATGTTGGGGTACCAGTCCATGCGACCGGTGAAGCAGACCGAGCGGGCGCCGGCCGGCGGCGGCGCGGCGCCGGTGACCTCAACGACGTTGGGCATCACCCGGACCGTGTCGGGTGCCACCGCGTACCGCCTGATCACCTCCGCCCGATCCTCGTCGCTGCACACCCACACAGCGTCCGCGGCACGGACCGCGGTCCGCTCCGCGGCGTCCACCAGCCGCACGTGCCGCTCGGAGTAGAAGCCGGCCATCGGTGATCCGGCCGGCAGCGCGGCCTGGATGGCCTGGTGCAGCTGGGCCTCCACGTTGTGCAGGTCGAAGACCACGGTGAACCAGCCCAGTGCGGCCAGGGCGGTGACGTACCGGTGGGTGTCGAGGCCGCTGCACACCACCGTGGTGACCCGGGCAGCGACCAGCTCACCGGCCAGCCGCCGGACGTACTCCGGGCAGTAGGTCCGGTCGGCGTGCCAGACCTGCACGTCGTCGAGCATGGCGACCTCGGCGGCGCCGCCCAGCCGGCCGGTGAGCCGGCAGCCGGCCTGGCACCTGTCCCACCGGTCACAGCCGAGCTGCTGGAGCGTGCACGGCAGTTGCCGGTCCAGAGCGGTTTGCAGCGCGCGCCACCGCATGGACAGCCCACCCGGATGGTCGTGCGCGGCGCCGGTCAGGATCACCGCCCGCGCGCCTCGACGGCCGGCCCGCTCGTTTCGCTGCCCGATCATCGGATTCGCACCTCCTCCAGTTCCCCGGGCGCCGGCTCAGCCGACCGTGCGGCGGCGGAAGAGCCGGGCGGCCAGCGGTACGGAGAGCAGCAGGACGGGTACCCACCAGGCCAGCGCCAGCCAGACCGCGTGCCCGGCCGGCGCGTCGGTGAGCAGCGACCGGACCGAGTCCACCACCGGGCTCACCGGCTGGTTCACCACGATCGCCTCGACCACCGGCGGCATCGTGCTGGTCGGCACCAGGGCGCTGCTCAGGTACGGCAGGAACACCAGGATCATGCCGAGCCCGTTGCCGCCCTCGACCGACTTCGCGGTGATCCCGAGGATCACCGCCACCCAGGACAGCGCGGTGACGAACAGCAGCAGGATGCCGAACGCGGCCAGCCACTCCAGCGGGCCGGCGGTGGGCCGGAAGCCGACCGCGAACCCGGCCAGGATCAGCACCGCCGCCGAGACCGCGTTGCGGCACAGTGCGGCGACCACGTGGGCGATCAGTACCGCGGACGGCAGCATCGGCATCGACCGGAACCGGTCGATGATCCCGTTGCGCAGGTCGTCGGTGACCCCGACGATGGTCGTGGTGAGGTTGAAGCCGACGCTGATCACGATGAGCCCGGCGATCACATAGTTGATGTACGCCTGGTCCACCTTAATCGCGCCGCCGAGCAGGTAGCGGAACATCAGCAGCAGGATGATCGGCAGCGAGACCATCTGGATCATCTGCTCCGGAACCCGGATGATGTGCCGCAGGTTGCGGCCGATGAGGGTCAGGCAGTCGCTCAGCGCCAGGACGAAGGCCGGAAGCCGCAGCGGTGCGAGCCGGGTCAGCTCGTGCGAGAGGGTCTGGGTCACTGCTTTTCTCCCGTGTTGTGGCCGGTCAGGGTGAGGAACACGTCGTCGAGCGTGGGCTGGCGCATGGCCAGGCCCTGCACGTCGAGGCCGGCGTCACCGACCTTGTTGAGCAGCCGGCGGACCTCGCCGGCGTCCTCGACCGGGATGCTGATGCTGGTCCCGGCCACGCGCACCCCGCCGACCACGTCCTGGGCCCGCTGGGCGTCGGGCTCGGTGGCGAAGCTGAGCTCCAGCCGCTCGGTGCCGACCTGGCGCTTGAGCTCGTCCGCGGTGCCCTCCGCGACGGTGCGACCTTCGTCGATCAACATGATCCGGTCGGCCAACTGGTCGGCCTCCTCCAGGTTCTGCGTGGTCAGCAGGATGGTGGTGCCGGCCGCCAGCAGCTTCTTGATGGTTTCCCACAGCGCCTGCCGGCTGCGCGGGTCCAGCCCTGTGGTGGGTTCGTCCAGCAACAGCACCGGCGGCGCGGTGACCAGGCTGACCGCCAGGTCGAGCCGGCGTCGCATGCCGCCGGAGTAGTACCGGACCTGCCGGTCCGCGGATTCCACCAGGTCGAACTGGCTGAGCAGCTCGTCGGCGCGCTGCCGGGCCATGGACCGGCCGAGGTGGAACAGTCGCCCCATCATGACCAGGTTCTCCCGGCCGGTGAGCACGCCGTCGATGGAGGCGTCCTGACTGGTCAGTCCGATCACCTCGCGGACCCGGGAGGCGTCGCGGACCACGTTGTGGCCCTCGATCATCGCCACCCCGTCGTCCGGGCCCAGCAGCGTGGTCAGGATGCGGATCATCGTGGTCTTGCCGGCACCGTTCGGGCCGAGCAGGGCGAGCATGGTGCCCCGTTCGACTCTCAGGTCCACGCCCTGCAGCCCGCGTACGTCGCCGTACGACTTGCGCAGCCCTCTCGTCTCGATCGCGTACTTGGTGTCCATTCGGTCCAGCCCTCTCTGTGGGTTGGCTGCTGCGGGGGTGGACTTGCTCAACCACGGTCGGCACCCTCGCCGATCGCCAGGTTGATCAGCTCTTCGCTGTCCATGTCATCTATCGACGTGGTCGGCGGGTGGTGTGCCGCCGACGGGGCGCCGGCGAGTTCGAGGAGGCTGTCCAGCAGGCCGGCTTCGCGCAGCCGGGTCAGCGGGATCGACGCCAGCAGCTGCCGTACGTCGACGGGGTCGACCGCCTCGACGGCCGGTTCGGTCTCGGGCAGCAGCTGCGCACCGAGGTGCTCGGCCAGGGCCCGCGGGTTCGGGTAGTCGAAGACCAGGCTGGCCGACAGGTTCAGCCCGGTGAGCAGGGTGAGTTTGTTGCGCATGCCGACCGCGGCCAGGGAGTCGAAACCCAGGTCGCGGAAGGCGCGTTCGGTCGGGATGTCGGACGAGTCGGGGTATCCGAGCAGCGCCGCCGCCTGATCGCGGACCAGGTCGAGCAGGGCCGGTGCCCGCTTGTGCGGCGGCAGCCCGGCCAGCCGCTCGCGCAGTGACCCGGCCTCGGCCGGCGCCGCCGCGACGGCCCGGCGGGTCTGCGGGCCGGCCAGATCGCGCAGCAGCGGCGGCAGCTCCGCCGCGTCGCCGGCGGACGGTGCCAGCCGGGCGGCCAGCAGCACCGGATCGGCCAGGCCGGTCGCCGCGTCGAGCAGGCCGAGCCCGACCTCGGTGGGTAGCGCCGCGATGCCGGCCGCGGCCAGCCGCCGGGTGTCCATCTCGCTCAACCCCGCGCCCATCCCGGTCTCGCCGGTCGCCCAGAGTCCCCAGGCCACGGAGAGTCCGGCCAGCCCGGCCGCCCGGCGGTGCGCGGCGAGGGCGTCCAGGAACGCGTTGGCCGCCGCGTAGGCGCCCTGACCGGGGCCGCCGAGCATGCCGGCCGCCGAGGAGAACAGGACGAACGCGGACAGGTCCAGGTCCGCGGTCAGCTCGTGCAGGTGCCAGGCGCCGTCCACCTTGGGCCGCAGGACTGCGCCGAGCCGCTCCGCGGTCAGCGTGGTGACCAGCCCGTCGTCGAGCACCCCGGCCGCGTGCACCACCCCGCGCAGCGGCCGGTCGTCCGGCACGGCGGCGAGCAGCGCCGCCACCGCGTCGCGATCGGCCAGGTCGGCGGCGACCACGTCCACGGTCACCGCGCCCAGGTCGGCCAGCTCGCTGGTGAGGGCGGCCATCCCGGCGGCGTCCGGACCGCGCCGGCTGACCAGCAGCAGATGCCGGACCCCGTGCCGGGCGACCAGGTGGCGGGCCACCAACCCGCCCAGCGCGCCGGTCGCCCCGCTGATCAGGACGGTGCCGGTGGTGGTCCAGACCGGTTTGCCGTCCCCGGCGGGCGGGCTCACCGGGGCGAGCCGTGGCACCCGAAGCTCGCCTCGGCGCAGCGCGACCTGCGGCTCGCCGGAGCGCATCGCGGCCTGGACCAGATGCCCGGAGGCCGCGGCCGTGTCCAGGTCCACCAGGACGATTCGATCCGGGTGCTCGGCCTGTGCGGCGCGGACCAGCCCGGCCACCGCAGCGCCAGCCAGGTCCGGGGCGCCGCTGGCGGAAGGCGCGTCCACCGCCTCGACGCCGGTGCCGGTGACCGCGCCGCTAGTCGCCACGACCAGCCGGGAGGCGGCGAACCGGGAGTCGGTCAGCCAGGCGCTCAGCAGGCCGAGCAGCCGGGCCGTCTCGGCGTGCACGCCGGTGCCCGGGCCCGCGGCCGCGAGCACCAGCACGTCGGCGTCGGCCGCCGCGTCCAGGTCGGGGACCACCGGGGCGCCGAGCGGTTCGGCCAAGCCCCACCGGTCCGGGCCGAGTACGCTCCACCGGCTGGTCAGGTCGGCGCTGTGCACGGTGAGCGGGCGCCACTCCAGCCGGCGCAGGGTGTCCGTGGCGCGGACGGCTCCGGTTGGGGGCACCGGCGCCTGGGACATCGGGCGCAGGATGAGCGAGTCGACGGTGGCGACCGGCTGCCCGGTGGGGTCCGCTACGTGCAGGGACACCGCCCCGGTGCCAGCCGGCGTGACGCGTACCCGCAGGTTCGTCCCGCCGACCGCGTGCAGTCTCAGCCGGGACCAGGAGAACGGCAGGGCCGGCGCGGCACCGGCCAGCCCGCTGCGCCCGATCACCTGGAGGGCGGCGTCCAGGGCGGCCGGGTGCAGCTCGTACCGGTCCACTTCAGACTCCGCCGTCTCGGGCAGGTTCACCTCGGCGTACACCTGGTCGCCTCGGCGCCAGGCGCGACGCAGGCCACGGAAGGCCGGTCCGTAGTCGATGCCGGCAGCGGCGAACTCCGGATACATCCCGTCCAGTGGCAGCTCGGCGGCGCCGGCGGGCGGCCAGGCGGCCAGCTCGGTGTCGCCGGCCGGCTGGCGGTCGGGGGTCAGCGTCCCGGTGGCGTGCCGGGTCCAGGGCAGGTCGGCGGAGCCGCCCTCGGGTCGGGTGTGGACGGTGAACCGCCGCACCCCGGTCTCGTCCGGCGCGGTCACCGCGCACTGGAGCTGGACGCCGCCGTCGGCGGGCACGACGAGGGGGATCTCGATGGTCAGCTCGTCCACTCCCGGGCAGCCGGCCCGGGCGCCGGCGTGCAGCGCCAGCTCCACGAAGCCGGTGCCGGGGAACAGCGTCGCCCCACCGATCACGTGGTCGGCCAGCCACGGCTGGGTACCGGTACCGAGCCGGCCGGTGAACAGCAGGCCACCGGTGTCGGCCAGCTCGACCGCCGCGCCGAGCAGCGGGTGTGCGTCGATGCCGGTGGTCGCGGTGTGCCCGTACCAGTAGCGCTTTCGCTGGAACGGGTAGGTGGGCAGCTCGCACCGGTGGGCCGGGCCGAGTGGCCGGTACACCGCCGCCCAGTCCGGGGTTGCGCCGCTGACGTGCACCTGGGCGAGGGCCTCCAGTACCGCGTCCGGCTCGTCCCGACCGGCCCGCAGACTCGCGGTCACGCTCACCGGCGCCCCGTCCAGACACTGCGCCACCAACCCGCTCAACGTGGCATCCGGGCCGATCTCCACGAACCGGCCCACACCCTGCCCGCGCATCGCGGTCACCGTGT
>NZ_SMKN01000242.1 GCF_004348675.1 Micromonospora sp. KC606
GTGTCGCCCAGCCCGACCCGCTGACCCTCGCCGCCGAGCAGTCGCACGACGGCCCGCGGCGGTGCGCTGCCCGCTCTCTGGGTGCGGCCGCGATGACAGTCAGGGAAAAGCAGGGAGGCCGCCGGCGGGTCACGACGGCGGCCTCCCTGCTGGGATGCCTACTCAGCCCTGGGCGCCGAGGCGTTCCAGGATCAGCTCACGGACCGTCTTCGCGTCGGCCTGGCCACGGGTGGTCTTCATGACCGCGCCGACCAGCGCGCCTGCCGCGGCGACCTTGCCGCTGCGCACCTTGTCGGCCACGTCCGGGTTGGCGGCGATCGCCTCGTCCACGGCGGCGGTGAGCGCACCGGTGTCGGAGACGACCTCCAGGTTCCGGTTGGTCATGATCTGAGTTGGCGAACCCTCGCCGGCCACCACGCCCTCCAGGACGACACGGGCCAGCTTGTCGTTGAGCTTGCCGGCGTCGACCAGGCCCTGCAGCTCGGCCACCTGCGACGGCGTGGCCCCGACATCGGCCAGCTCGATGCCGACCTCGTTGGCCCGCCGGGACAGCTCGCCGAGCCACCACTTGCGGGCGGCGGCCGGGGTGGCGCCCGCGGCGACGGTGGCCTCGATCAGCTCGACGGCACCGGCGTTGAGCACCGACTGCATGTCCAGGTCGGACAGGCCCCACTGCTGCTGGAGCCGGCGACGGTGCAGCCGCGGCAGCTCCGGCAGGGCGGCCTTCAGCTCGGCCACCCACGCGACGTCCGGCGCGAGCGGCGCCAGGTCCGGCTCCGGGAAGTACCGGTAGTCGGTCGCGGTCTCCTTGGACCGGCCCGGGGTGGTGTCGCCGGTGTCCTCGTGGAAGTGCCTGGTCTCCTGGGTTATCCGCCCACCGGCGTCGAGAACCGACGCCTGGCGCAGCATCTCCGACCGGACCGCCCGCTCGACGGAGCGCAGTGAGTTGACGTTCTTGGTCTCGGTGCGGGTGCCCCACTCCTCGCCCGGTCGGCTCAACGAGGTGTTGACGTCACAGCGCAGCGACCCCTCCTCCATCCGGACATCGGAGACGCCCAGCGAGCGGATCACGTCACGCAGCTCGGTGACGTACGCCCGGGCCACCTCCGGAGCCAGCGCGCCGGTGCCGGGGATCGGCTTGGTGACGATCTCGACCAGCGGGATGCCGGCCCGGTTGTAGTCGACCAGCGACTCGGTCGCTCCGTGGATCCGGCCGGTGGCACCGCCGACGTGCAGCGTCTTACCGGTGTCCTCCTCCAGGTGCACCCGCTCGATGCCGATCCGCACGGTCTCGCCGTTCACCTCGACGTCCAGGTAGCCGTCCACGCAGAGCGGCTCGTCGTACTGGCTGATCTGGAAGTTCTTCGGCATGTCCGGGTAGAAGTAGTTCTTCCGAGCGAACCGGCACCACTGGGCGACGGAGCAGTTCAACGCCAGGCCGATCCGGATCGTCGCCTCGATGGCTGCCTTGTTCGCCACCGGCAACGAGCCGGGCAGACCCAGGCAGACCGGACAGACCCGGGTGTTCGGCTCGCCCCCGAAGTCGGTCGGGCAGCCGCAGAACATCTTGGTGTTCGTGCCCAGCTCGACGTGGGTCTCCAGGCCGATCACCGGCTCGTAGCGCGCGACGACATCGTCGTACGCGGGCAGTGTCGTGGTCATCGGTGCTCCTGCCTCACAGTGCCGGTGGGGTGAACGTGCCGACCGCGGACTCCAGCGCGGCGGCGACCCGGTACATCCGGTCGTCCGCCATCGTCGGGGCCATCACCTGCAGGCCGACCGGCAGCCCTTCGGAGAGGCCGCAGGGCACCGAGATGCCCGGGCCGCCGTACAGGTTGGTCGGGATGGTGTACAGGTCCGCCAGGTACATCTGGTACGGGTCGGAGGTGCGGGCCCCCAGCGGGAACGCCACGAACGGGGTGGTCGGCGAGATCAGCGCGTCGACCTGCGTGAACGCGGCGGTGAAATCCCGGGTGATGAGGGTACGGACCTTCTGCGCCTGCCCGTAGTAGGCGTCGTAGTAGCCCGAGGAGAGCGCATACGTGCCGATCATGATGCGTCGCTTCACCTCGGGGCCGAAGCCGGCCTCGCGGGTCAGCGACATGACCTCCTCCAGCGAGCGGTTGCCGTCGTCACCGACCCGCAGGCCGAACCGGACGCCGTCGAAGCGGGCCAGGTTCGACGAGCACTCGCTCGGGGCGATCAGGTAGTACGCCGGCAGCGCGTACCGGAAGTGCGGGCAGGACACCTCGATGATCTCGGCGCCCAGCTTGGTCAGGGTGTCGACCGACTCACGGAACGCGGCCGTGACGCCCGGTTCCGCGCCCTCGCCGGTGAACTCCTTCACGACGCCGAGCTTCACGCCGGTCAGGTCCCCGCTCGCCCCGAGCTTCGCCGCCGCCACCACGTCCGGCACCGGAGCCGGGATGGAGGTCGAGTCGCGCGGGTCGTGCCCGCCGATGACCTGGTGAAGCAGGGCCGCGTCGAGCACGGTACGGGCGCAGGGGCCGGGGGTGTCCAGTGACGACGAGAACGCCACCAGTCCGTACCGGGACGTGCCGCCGTAGGTGGGCTTCGCGCCGACGGTGCCGGTGACCGCGCCGGGCTGGCGGATCGAACCCCCGGTGTCCGAGCCGATCGACAGCGGCGCCTCGTACGCGGCCAACGCGGCGGCGCTGCCGCCGCCGGAGCCGCCAGGTATGCGGTCGGTGTCCCACGGGTTGCGGGTCGGGCCGTACGCGGAGTATTCCGTGGATGAGCCCATCGCGAACTCGTCCATGTTGGTCTTGCCGAGCATCACTGTGCCGGCGGCGCGCAGCCGCTCGACGATGGTCGCGTCGTACGGCGGGCGCCAGCCCTCCAGGATCTTCGACCCGACGGTGGTCGGCACGCCCTTGGTCGCGAGCACGTCCTTGACCGCGACCGGCACGCCGGCCAGGGGACCCAACCCATCACCGGCCGCCCGGCGCTCGTCGACCGCGCGGGCGGCGGCGAGCGCGCCGTCGGTGTCGACGTGCAGGAAGGCGTTGATCTGCCCGTCGACGGCGGCGATCCGGTCCAGGTGGGCCTGTGTCACCTCGACGGCGGAGGTGTCACCGGCGGCGACGAGACCCGCGATCTCGCTCGCGGTCAGTCTGGTCAGGTCGGTCATGAAGCCACATCCTCGTCCAGGATCCGCGGAACGCGGAACCGCTGATCCTCAGCGTCGGGGGCACCCGACAGCGCCTCCTGCGGGGTCAGCCCGGGCACCACCACGTCCTCGCGCAGGATGTTGGTCAGCGGCACCGAGTGGGAGGTCGGTGGGATGTCCGCCGCGGCGACCTCGCCGACCTGGGCGACCGACTGGAGGATCACGTCGAGCTGGCCGGCGAAGGTGTCCAACTCCTCCTCGGTGACGGCGAGCCGCGACAGTCGCGCGAGGTGCGCGACCTCCTCGCGGGAGATGGCGGCCATCGGTGCCCCCTTCGTGGCTGTCCTGACTGCGTCTGCGTGCTGCCGACCGCGCGGTCACGGTGGAGATGACGCGCGGTGACCGGAGCGAGTCTATTGTCCTGCCGTCGCGACGACGCCCCCGGCTCCCCCTCCGGGCCGCCGGCCGGGCCGGCGGCGGCCTCAGCGGGCCGGGCGTCGCGGGCCGTCCACCTCGGCGCTGACCGTCGGATGCACCGGGCGGTACCGGGACAGCCAGGTGGCCAGTTCCTCGGCCGGCATCGGCCGGGCGTGGAACCAGCCCTGTGCCACGTCGCAGCCGGCCGCGTGCAGCAGCCGCCAGGTCCGCTCGTCCTCCACGCCCTCGGCGACCACCCGCAGCCCCAACGCGCCCGCCAGCTCGATCATCGACCGGACCACCGCCGCGTCGTCCGGGTCGTCGGCCATCCCGAGGACGAACGACCGGTCCACCTTGACCTCGGTCAGCGGTAGCCGCCGCAGGTGCTGCAACGAGGAGTAGCCGGTGCCGAAGTCGTCCAGCGAGATGGCCACCCCGATCTGGTGCAGCCGCGTGATGGTGGTCAGCACCCGCCGGGGGTCGGCCATCAACGCGCCCTCGGTGATCTCCACCTGGAGGCGTTCGGGGCAGAGCCCGGAGCGGGTGAGGCGGTCGGCGATCCGGTCGGCGATCTCACCGGTGTGCAGGTCGCGGACGCTGACGTTGAGCGACGCGCGCAGGGTGATCCCGGCTGCCGACCACTTCCCCAACTGTTCCACCACGTCGTCCACGACCCGCCGGGTGAGCAGGCGCATCACCGCGCTCTGCTCGGCGAGGCGGATCAGCTCGCCCGGGTCGACCATGCCCCGGCGGGGGTGCCGCCACCGCAGCAGCGCCTCGACACCGACCACCTCGCCGGTGGCGATGGCGATCTGCGGTTGGTAGTACATCGTGATGTCGCCGACGTCCGCCGTGTCGTCCCCGACCCGAGCGGGGACGACACGGTTCCCGACCGGGTCGGAGACGGCCGGCGTGTCGGTGGACGCCAGCAGGTCGGGTGCCGGTCGGGTGGTGCGGGGCCGGCTCGGGTCCGCCCCGGTGAGGATCCGGTCGAGCAGCTCGTCCGGGTGCGCCGGGCCGCCGCGGGGGCGGCGGCGCAGCGGCCACCACCGGCCCGGCCCGGCTGCCGGCTCCGTCGCCGCGGCCAGCCGCGACGGCAGCGCGGCCCCGTCGCCGCCCCGCACGGTCCGCCCGGCCGGCGGCCTCGCATCGAGTACGCGGCGCAGGTCGGCCAGCAGCCCCAGCCGCTCGGCGGAGTGGTGGTCGGACTCGGCGGCGTACACGGCGACGGTGTCGTTGCGGTGCTTCGCGTCGTACATCGCCACGTCGGCGTGGCGCATCAGGGTGGCGTAGTCCTCGCCGTGCTCGGGGAAGAGCGCGACGCCGATGGACGCGCCCACGTCCAGTGGCAGCCCGTCCAGCGGCACCGGCTCGGTCAGCGCCGCGACCACCCGGTCGGCCAGTTCGCGGGCCTCGTCGACGCCGGTCAGTCGGGTGGCGACGATGGCGAACTCGTCGCCACCGAGCCGGGCCAGCATGTCCCGCCCGTCGACGACGTCACCCAACCGGGCGCTGACCTCGACCAGCAGCCGGTCCCCCACGGCGTGGCCGAGGGCGTCGTTGACGTTCTTGAACCGGTCCAGGTCGATCAACAGCAGGGCGAGGTGGGCGTCCGCGGCGCCCCTTGCGATCCGTTCGGCGTGCAGGTGCGCCTGCTCGGCCAACTCGGTCTGCAGCGCCTTGCGGTTGGGCAGCCCGGTGAGCGGGTCGAGCGCGGCGAGCTGGTCCTGCTCGGCGGCGAGCCGCGACATCCGGTGGACGGCCAGGAGCGGCACCAGCACCAGGGGGATCAGGGCCGCGCTGGCCCGCGCCGCGGCGACGAGCACCGGGGCGAGCAGCAGCAGCGAGCCGGTGGTGAGCAGCTCGAAGCCGAGCGCCTGCCGTACGCCCGGCCACCACCGGCCACCGAAGCGCAGCCGCAGCGCCGCGCTGACCAGGACATGGTTGACCGCGAACCAGATTACGGTGGCCACGGCGACCAGGGCCACGTCCGTGCCGCGCAGCCACCCGACGTCGGCGAGGCCGCCCGGCCCGAGCCGCAGCACCAGGGCCGCGGCGCCGAACGCGCAGGCGTACTGCGCGGCGTTGAAGGCGGTCCGCCAGACGGCGTGCCGCATCCGCCACCCGGAGACGGCGACCGCGACGGTCTGCACCGCCAGCGCCGGGGCCAGCCCCCAGCCGAGCAGGATCGCGAAGGTGAAGCAGGTGGACGGGAAGACCGCCGAGGTGTGCCGCCGACCGGGCGGGACGAAGGGACGCGCGTCGCAGGCGACGGCGAGCGCCGCCATCGTCCAGAACGCCGCCGGCAGACTGGGGAGCCGGTCCGGCAGACCCGCCAGGGACGGCACGGCGACCAGTGTCGCCAGCCCGACGACCACGGCGACGAACCCGCCGAACGGGGCAGTCCGCTCGGGCGGGAGGGAGTTGCGGGGGTCGGCGGTTTCCATCGCACCTCCCGGGCGTACGGCCGCGGTGTGCGCCGGTCGCACACCGTGCAACCATCAAACGCCCTGGGTGCCGGGATTCCCCAGGCGACAGTCACGAATCGGGCGTAGTCGTAATTAAGTTGGTATACGACCCCAAGATCCGATTCCGGGCGAAGCGATCACTCCTCGACCCGGGCCACCTCCCGGGCGGCGTCCGGACCCCGGTCGAGCAGCACCCGGAAGCCGTCCTCGTCGAGGACCGACAGCCTGAGGGAGGCGGCCTTGTCGGCCTTCGAGCCCGGGTTGTCGCCCACCACCACGAAGGTGGTCTTCTTGGACACCGAGCCGCTGACCTTTCCGCCCCGGCTCTGGATCGCCTCGGCGGCCTGGTCCCGGCTGAACCCGGCCAGGGTGCCGGTCACCACCACGGTGACCCCCTCCAGCGGGCGTGGCCCCTCGTCGGTCGCCTCCTCGGCCATCCGCACGCCCGCCTCGGCCCACTTACGGACCACCTCGCGGTGCCAGTCGACGGCGAACCACTCCTTGATGCTGGCGGCGATGGTCGGGCCGACGCCATCCACCGAGGACAACTCCTGCTCCGACGCCGCCTCGATCGCGTCCATCGAGCGGAAGTGCCGGGCCAGGGCCTGGGCGGCGGTCGGGCCGACGTGCCGGATGGAGAGCGCGACCAGCACCCGCCACAGGTCGCGCTGCCTCGCCACGGCGAGGTTGTCCAGCAGCCTGGCGGCGTTGCTGCCGAGGCTGCCGTCCTTGTTGACGAAGAACGGCGAGCGGGCCAACTGCTCGGCGTCGAGGGCGAACAGATCACCCTCGTTCGTGATGATCTGCGCGTCCACCAACGCGGTGGCGCCCTTCTCGCCGAGCGCCTCGATGTCGAGCACCTTGCGGCTCGCCAGGTGGTAGACCCGTTCGCGGATCTGCCCCGGGCAGGTGCGCGCGTTGGGACAGCGGATGTCGACGTCGCTCTCCTTGGCCGGCGCCAGCGTTGTGCCGCAGGCCGGGCAGGTGGTGGGCATGACGAACGGCCGGGCGTCGGGGGGACGCAGCTCGACCACCGGGCCGAGCACCTCGGGGATCACGTCGCCGGCCTTGCGCAGCACCACCGTGTCGCCGATCAACACCCCCTTGCGCGCCACCTCACGGGCGTTGTGCAGGGTGGCGAACTCGACGGTGGAACCGGCCACCCGCACCGGCTCCAGCACCGCGTAGGGGGTCACCCGGCCGGTACGCCCGACGTTGACGCGGATGTCGTGCAGTCGGGTGTTCACCTCCTCCGGAGGATATTTGAAGGCGACCGCCCAGCGGGGCGCCCGGCTGGTCGAGCCGAGCCGGCCCTGGATGGAGACCGGGTCGACCTTGACCACCACGCCGTCGATCTCGTGTGCGACGTCGTGCCGGTGCTGGGCGTAGTAGGCGATGTACGCCACGACGCCGGCCAGGTCGGGCACCACCTGCCAACGGTCGCTGGTGGGCAGCCCCCATGCCCTCAACGCCGCGTACGACTCGGACTGGGCCGTCGGCCGGAAGCCGCGACGGGCGCCGATGCCGTGCACCACCAGGCGCAGGGGCCGGGACGCGGTGATCCGCGGATCCTTCTGACGCAGGCTCCCCGCGGCGGCGTTGCGCGGGTTGGCGAACGGCGCCTTGCCCTGCTCGACCAGGCTGGCGTTGAGGTCGGCGAAGCCGGCGACCGGGAAGTAGATCTCGCCGCGCACCTCGATGAACTCCGGCACGTCGGGAAACTCGTCGGAGCCGGTCAGCCGGGTCGGGACGTCCCTGATGCCGCGCACGTTGGCGGTGACGTCCTCGCCGGTACGCCCGTCGCCCCGGGTGGCCGCCCGAACCAGCCGGCCCTTCTCGTAGGTGAGGTTGATGGCCAGGCCGTCGACCTTCAGCTCGCAGAGGTAGGGCACCGGGCCGCCGGCGTCCCGCTCGACCCGCTCGGCCCAGGCGGCCAACTCCTCGTCGGTGAAGGCGTTGTCCAGCGACATCATCCGCTCGGCGTGGTCGACGGGCGCGAAGTCGGTGGAGAAGCTGCCACCGACCCGCTGGGTCGGCGAGTCGGGGGTGCGCAGCGCCGGGTACCGCGCCTCCAGCGCCTCCAGCTCGCGCAACTGCCGGTCGAACGCGGCATCCGGGATGACCGGCGCGTCCAGCACGTAGTAGCGGTACTGGTGCTCGGTCAGCTCCTGGCTCAGCGTCGCGTGCCGCTCCCGCGCCTCGGGGGTGGGCTCGCCGCCGGCAGCCGCCTCCTGCGCGGCGCTGACCTGATGGGGGATCTCTTCTTCTGACACCCTGCCGCCTCCGGACACCGCTGCCAACCCCCCCGTGATCACGCTACCGGAGCACCGTAACGGCCCGGTGGGACAAACCCGCGCCTCCCCCGCCACGCCGACGGGCGGGCACGGGCCGTCCGTGCGACGATCGCCGCACGTCGGCGGCCGGGTGCGCCGCCCGGGAAGAGACAGGGGTACGGATGCCCGAGTGGGTGTGGTGGTCGCTGCTGGTGGTGCTGGCCGTGGTCGCCGGGTGGGTCTGGAACGAGTGGCGACGCCGGGGCGGCCGCCCGTCCGACGGCGGCGGACAGGCCAGGCCGGAGC
>NZ_SMKN01000243.1 GCF_004348675.1 Micromonospora sp. KC606
GGCAGCCGCGGGCGGGGCGTGCGACTCCGGGCGTACCTGCGGGGGGTGGGCGACCGGCGCGGGGCCGGCGGCGGCCGACGGCAGCTCCACGCCACCCAGGGTGAGCCGGCGCTCCATCCGTTCCAGCCGCTGGAGCAGGCCGCCGGTCGAGTCGTCCACGCCGGGCAGCATCATCCGGGCGCAGACCAGCTCCAGCAGCAGCCGGGGAGCCGTGGTGCCGCGCATCTCGACCAGCCCGTTGTGCACGATGTCGGCGCAGCGGGACAGGGTGCCCGGGCCGAGCTGTTGGGCCTGGGCGGCCATCCGCTCGATCTGGTCGGCCGGACCGTCGATCAGGCCCTTGGCGGCGGCGTCCGGCACCTGCTGGAGCACGATCAGGTCACGCAGCCGCTCCAACAGGTCCGCGGCGAAGCGGCGCGGGTCGTGGCCGGCCTCGGCCACCCGGTCGACGGTGGCGTACGCGGCCGCGCCGTCCCCCGCCGCCAGCGCGTCGCACATCTCGTCGATCAACGCGGAGTCGGTGACGCCGAGCAGCGCGGCGGCCCGCGCGTAGCTGACCCCCTCCGGGCCGGCGCCCGCGATGAGCTGGTCGAGCACGGAGAGACTGTCCCGGGCGCTGCCGCCGCCGGCGCGCACGACGAGGGGGAAGACGGCCGGTTCGACCCTGACCCCCTCGGCCTCGCAGAGCTGCTCCAGATAGGGCCGCAGCACCTTCGGCGGGATCAGCCGGAACGGGTAGTGGTGGGTCCGCGACTTGATCGTGCCGAGGACCTTCTCCGGCTCGGTGGTGGCGAAGATGAACTTGACGTACTCCGGCGGCTCCTCGACCAGCTTGAGCAGGGCGTTGAAGCCGGCCGACGAGACCATGTGCGCCTCGTCGATGACGTAGATCTTGAAGCGGCTCCGGGCCGGCGCGAAGATCGCCTTCTCGCGCAGCTCCCGGGCGTCGTCGACCCCGCCGTGGCTGGCCGCGTCGATCTCCAGCACATCGATGGAGCCGCCGTCGGTGACCAGCTCCCGGCACGAGTCGCAGCGCCCGCACGGCTCCGGAGTGGGGCCCTGCTCACAGTTGAGCGAGCGGGCCAGGATGCGGGCGCTGGAGGTCTTGCCGCAGCCACGCGGGCCGGAGAAGAGATAGGCGTGGTTGAGCCGCCCGCTGCGCAACGCCTGCGACAACGGCTCGGTGACGTGCTCCTGACCGATGACCTCGGCGAAGGTGCGCGGCCGGTACTTGCGGTAAAGGGCCAGTGCCACCCGTACCGCCTCCTCTCGACCGAGCCATTCTGCGCCGGTCGGGCGCAGGTGACCACCCACCACCCCGCGCGGACCGGGCCCGCGCGATCCCGGGGCCCGTACCCTTGATCCACACCAGTTGCGGCATCCCGGGGTATCGGGACGCCCGGACACCCCCATCTGCCGCAGACCGGGACGGGCTCCCGGCCGCGGACCGGAATGGATCCCACCGGGACGCCAGACAGAAAGGCCCCCCGTGCACCCGTCAGAGCCCGCTTATCCTTGCTGCCTTCCGGCCCTGGGGAGGTTCACGAGATGTACGCCGCACGGGGGGTACCGCCAACCCTACCCGACGCGCGGTGGATCTTCAGGGGGTGGTGGGGTGCCCGGCCCGGCAGGGACCTGTATCCTGGCTCGCGGAGGATTCGCCTAGAGGCCTAGGGCGCACGCTTGGAAAGCGTGTTGGGTTCACACCCTCACGAGTTCGAATCTCGTATCCTCCGCTCGCTTGAGCAGGAAGAACGACAGGGTCGGCCACCACGGGCCGGCCCTTCGTCGTCGCTACGGAAGTTCTTCCAGGCAGGACACGCCAAGCTGGCACAGTCGGTCCCAGGCGCGGCCACGTGCGGGCCGCGCCCCAGCCACTCGCGGTGCACCGAGCCAGCGGGCAGTTGTCGGCCGAGGTCGTCATCACTGCAGCTCCCTACGACATCGAGGTCTACTCCGACACGCTCTCGCTCTTGAACTCGGGGCTGACCTACATCTGGAGCCAGTACGGCGTCGCCGACCGGTACTGCCGCAACACCCATGGAAACGGCACCTGGGCCAGGTGCAACTTCGACTGGAGCGAGGACGGCACCAAGAGGGTTCGGGGCGGCGTCCGCTACAGCTACCACTCGTGGGCGGCCGGACACCTGTGGGAGTTCTCCGGTAAGTGACCGTCGTCAGATGCCCCACCGGGGGCGGCCCTCGCTTCGTCCTCCCGCTCCTTCCACCACACATCGCACACGCCCCCGACCGGTCCGCATGTCCTCGAAGAACACTCCGTAGTGGGAGTCGCTGATGGCGCGCCTGGCTGATCCTCGGCCTGAGCGTCGCCGGGCTCGTGGTCGCCGCCGCGGTGGATCTCGTGGCCCGACCCGCAACCGCCGCAGCAGCCCGTGCTGGCGAGCCGAGGGAACTTCACCGACGACACGGGGACAGGGGCCGCCCCGCGAAGGGCGGCCCCTGGTCGGACGACGCCTGCCCGTGGCTCGTCACCTGGATCGGCTCACCCACGTAGTGCAATGTCGAGATCACGGCGATACTGGCCACGTGGCTGAACGTACGCGGCGATGCGCTGCCCCACCGGCAGTCGGTCGACCTGATCGGGGAAGTGGCGGAGTCATGGACCTGAACGGCGCCCGGTGGCGCCAGAGCAGCCGCAGCAGCGGGAACGGCTCGCCTGCGTCGAGGTCGCCGACAACCTGCCCGGCGTGATCGGTGTACGCGACTGGATGGACCCAGCCGGTCCCGCGCTGGCGTTCACCCCAGCCGCCTGGCGGGCGTTCGTCACCGGGCTCCGCGGCCACCCCTGACCCCGTCGTACACATGTTCTATCCACAACCTGTGGACGCGGCGTGAGTTACCGACTCAGCGCGGTCGTCGCGGACGCCGAGCTGCTGCGCGAGGAGATCCGCGGGCTGGACCACGCGGTCCTCGGCGAGCTGCGCCAGGATTTCGCGCTGCTGCCGGTGACCCCGCAGCTGGTGGATGAGCTGACCGGCACGCCGCCGGACTACGCGGTTGGGGAGCCCGGCGCGGAGCAGCCGTTCACGCTGGTGCTCTCCCGCGCGCTCGTCGAGGCGCTGGCCCGCTGGTCGCGGCGGGGGCCGGTGGCGTACGTGGAGGCGGAGTTCGCCGGCGGGGCGGGCCACCAGGCGGCGGTGGTGTGGCTCGGCGGCGAGCGGTCCTGGGGGCCGCGCTTCGACGCGGTTTTCGACGGTCCGCGCGGGCAGTGGCCGATAAACGCCGCCCTGGTCGAGCTGGGCGTGGAGCCCGGCACGTGGATCGACCCGTTCGCCGAGCTGGGGCTGCACGTCGAGCGGGACACCGCCGGCTGGCTGGCGCACGGGCGGCGCGGACTGAGTGTCGACTACTGGGACGAGCTGGCCGAGGAATGGGAGGAGCAGGAATCCGCCGTCGGCCAGCAACCAGACCGCCCCCGTTCCGTTGAGGACTGGGGGATTCCATGAAATTGCGACAATTCGGCTTCATCGCCGCGCTGATGACCGCTGCCTCGATCGCCGGCAGCGGCCCTTTTCCACCAGACCAGATGGCCGTCCGGGAACCGGCCGGCGCCGCCACCGTGGTCGACCTCGACGGGCTGCCCGAGGTCGACTTCGGCGACACCGAGGGCGAACTCACCCGGCGGGGCGTACTCCGCAGGGACGTCGACGCGTGCGGCCAGACGCTCGCCGGCCACGAGACGATCAGCCCCGTCTTTGCCGAGGACCGGCTGGTGTTGCTCTGGGCCGGCGACCCGGCGCGGACCCCCGAGGGGGTGGCCGCCGGCACCACGCTCGCCGAGGTGCGCCACCGCTACCCGCAGGCGCGGCACCTCGACGCACCGCCGGGGAGGCACCGGTTCGACGGTTTACTCGCCCGCGACGGCGACCGGGCGTACCTGTTCCTGCACGACGGCCGGACGGTCCGCAAGGTCATCGCCGGGTACGCCGACTGGGCGCAACGCGCCTTCGAGGAAGGCCACGGCCCCTGCTGACGGCAGGCCGGACGCCCGACGGGGCGACGCAGGCCCTGATCTTCCGGCCGGAGGGGCTGATCCCGAACCAGCGGGTCACAGCGGGTGCTCCGGCGGCCCGGCCAGCGCAGTCGGTCACCGGAGAGCCTGTGGTCGTTGGTGGTGACCGGACCGCAGGCCGAACGCGTTGGTCCGTCCCCAGCGGCCCGGTATGTCGAGCAGCTCGATGCGCCTGATGGACGGCGGCAGGACCGGGTCGGTGGCGAGGTGGTTCTCGTGGGGTTCGAGGCCGAGCATGGAACGCAGGAACAACAGCGGGGCCCCGGCCGACCAGCCCTGCGGGCTGCACGCCGTGGGATACTCGACCGGGTAGTTGGTCAACGTGCGGTCGTAGCCCGCGAAGGCTTCGGGAAGGCGGCCGTGGAAGTAGGCCGACGCCTGGATGACGGCTTCGGCGACGCGGGCCGCCTCCTCCCGGAAGCCGTAGCGCCGCAGCCCCCAGGCGATGATGGAGTTGTCGAACGGCCAGACGGTGCCGACGTGGTAGCCGACAGGGTTGTAACGGGCTTCGGTGCTGGCCAGGGTGCGAACTCCCCACCCGGAGAACATGTGGGGGCCGAGCAGGTGCTGGGCCACCTTCTTCGCCCGGGCAGGCTCCACGATGCCGCTCCACAGCAGGTGGCCGATGTTGGAGGCGAGGGCGTCGACGGGCTTGCCGTCAGGGTCGAGGCCCAACGCGAAGTACTCCCGCTCCGGGATCCAGAAGTCCCGGTTGAACCGTTCCTTGAGTTCGGCGGCTTGCCGTTCGAGCCGGTCGGCGTAGGCCGGGTCGTTCCAGCACTCCCGGGCCAGCCGGGCACCGCGGATCTTCGCGTCGTACGCGTAGCCCTGTAGCTCACACGTGGCGCGGGGTGGACGGGGCAGCCGGCCGTCGTGGTAGGAGATCCCGTCCCAGGAGTCCTTCCAACACTGGTTCTCCAGACCGTTGATGGTGTTGCGCCGGAAGTAGGAGAGGTAACCGTTGCCGAGCAGGTCGCCGTACTCGTCAATCCAGTCCAGCGCCTTCCGCGCGTTGGGCTCGAGCCTGCGGATCAGCGTCGAGTCCCCGGTCCACCGCTCGTACTCGTCCAGCAGGATCACGAACAGCGGGGTGGCGTCGGCCGACCCGTAGTACGGCGTGTGTGGCTGCTCCTCGAACGCTGCGGACTCCCCGTAGCGGAACTCGTGCAGGATCTTCCCCGGCTCCTCCTCCTCGAAATCGTCCAACGTGACCCCCTGTAGGAGGGCCAACAGGCGCAACACCGGCGGGGTCAGCTGCGGCGCGAACGGCAGCGCCTGCAGGCAGATGAACATGCTGTCCCGCCCGAAGATGGTCATGAACCAGGGCAGGCCGGCCGTCGGCAGAGGCGACGACGGGTTCGTCAGCGACGCGTACCGCATGGCGGCCAAGTCGATCAGGCTCCGCTCGTACACCGTCTGGAGCGGCTCGTAGTCGCAGATCAAGGTGGGAGCCCGCTTGAGCCAGCGCTCCAGGTCCTGCCGAACTTTCGGCCGGCTCCTGCTGCGATAGGCGGACCAGATGGTCCGGTCCCCGTCGCCGGTGGCCTCCTGGATGACCGGCTGCACATGCAGCTCGGTACGCCAGGAGGACCGCGGTTCCAGGTGGATGTCGAAGGTCATGCCAGCGTCGTCGATCTCGGCCTCGGCGGTGCTGGAGATGACCGTGTCGCGCCGGAATTCGCCGCGCTCGTAGCGGAAGCGCAGGTTGCCGCCCTCCTGGAACACCGAGGTCGTCCCCGTCTTGTCCCGCACGTCCTTGATCTCGAACAGGTCGGCGAAATCGGTGCCCATCTCCACCCGGAGCGTGAAGTGAGCCGGTTCCAGGTCGTGGTTCAGGACCGTCAGGCGTTCGATGAAGTCCTGACAGATCGACTGCTCCCGGATGACCGATACCTTCGCGTCGACGTAGTGCGTCGGCTCCCCGGGGACCAGAAAGAAGTGCCGTTCGAAGTACTGGAGATCATCCCGGGACAGCACACTGAGTCGCTCGCCGTTGAGACTCAGCTGCCAGGTCGAGAGGAAACGCGTGTCGAAAGAAAACAAACCGGTCGGATAGACCCGCGAGGGACTGACGTCACCCTGCTCGTTGGTGACGACGAACGTATTACCGTCCAGAATGCTCACGGTCTTCTCGATCACGTTTCGCACCTTCCTCGCGCGCGAAATCTCGCGGATGATGCGCCATCGGGGGCCCGGGAAACAGGATCCGTCCGAACGCGTCGGCCAGCCTCAGGTCGCCCTCGACGATCAGGTCGGCCCGGAAGACGGCCGGACTGAACTTCGTTTCGCCCCTGGCCATCAGGTCGAGTACGGAACGTTTGCCACAGAGGATGGCTTTGGGCTCACCACCGGCTGTCGACACCTGGGCCTTTCCCTTATTCAAGGTGATGAACCATTGCTCGACCTGCCCCTCATCCCGTATGTCGAGGCGGATGGTGCCCTGCGCCCAGGCAGGCAACTCCCTGAGCCCGGGATTCTGGTTCCGGCCCAGCTTGTCGAGGAGTTCGGCAACCGACCCGGCCATCCACCCGCCCTCCCACGGTTCACGTCACCCGGACGCTAGGAACGAGCCGCTCTCCCACGGTTCACGTCACCCGGACGCTATGAGCGTGCAGGGTGACCCGGCCTCACCTGAAAAGAATGAGAGGCGGCGGCAGCGGCGGCCGTGACCTCCGATTCACCCGGTCGAGGTGATCCGGTCCCGCACAGAGGCTGCCAGGCTGCGGATATGGAGCGCAGGAGCACGGCGATCGCCGAACGACAGACCGACGGTGACCTGCCACCCGGACAGCTCTTCATCGACGGTGGCTGGCGCGACGCCGCCGACGGGAGGCGACGGGACATCATCGACCCGGCCAACAGCCAGGTCGTCACGGCCGTGGCCGAGGCGGGAGATCAGGACGTCGACGCCGCGGTCGACGCGGCCCGGCGAGCGTACGCCGACGGGGCCTGGCGCAGGATGAGCGGCCGCGAGCGGGGTGACCTGCTGCTCAGGGTCGCCGCCCTGCTGGAGGAGCATCGGGATGAGTTCGCGCGGCTGGAGAGCCTGCACACGGGAAAGCCCCTCACCATCGCGCGCGCCGTCGATATGCACCACACCATCGACCACTTCACCTACTACGGTGGCCTGGCCAACCAGATCGAGGGTGCCACGCGCGCCATCCGCACCCCCGGCTTCGCCTACACGCTGAAGGAACCGCTGGGTGTCGTCGGAGCGATCACGCCGTACAACTTCCCGCTGATCCTGTCCACGACGAAGATCGCGCCAGCTCTGGCCGCGGGCAACACGGTGGTACACAAACCGGCCGCGGAGTGCCCGCTGACCGCCCTGCGACTGGCGGAACTGTGCGCCGAGGCCGGCCTTCCCGCCGGTGTGCTCAACGTGGTCACCGGCGGAGAGGAGGCCGGCGCCGCCCTGAGCAGGCACCCCGGCATCGACAAGATCGCCTTCACCGGGTCGACGCGGGTTGGTGCCAGCATCGCGGCGGCAGCCGCCGAGACGGTCAAGCCCACCACGATGGAACTCGGCGGCAAAGCCGCCCACATCATCTTCGACGACGCCGACATCGCCGCCGCCGTCGACGCCGTGGTGACCGGCTTCGTGTTCAACTCGGGTCAGTTCTGCATGTCCGGCTCCCGCCTGCTCGTCCAACGCTCGTGTCACGACAGCGTGCTCGCCCGGGTCTGCGAAGCGGTGGCGCGGGTTCCGGTCGGCGATCCGCGCGACCCTCAGACCGCCGTCGGTCCGCTTGCCGCGAAGCGGCGCGTGGAGAGCGTGGAACACTACCTCGCCCTGGGCGAGGGCCGGATCGTCGCCGGCGGTCACCGCATCGAGCGCGACGGCGGCTACTACTTCGCCCCGACGGTGGTGGCCGACGTACCCAACGACGCCCGCATCGTCCAGGAGGAGGTCTTCGGCCCGGTGCTGACCGTCCAGCCGTTCGACACCGAGGACGACGCGGTGAACCTGGCCAACGGGACGCGGTACGGACTCGCCGCCGGCCTGCACACCCGCGATGTCGCCCGCGCCCACCGGGTCGCCGGCCGCCTACGCTCCGGCATCGTCTGGATCAACTCCTGGGCCGTCCTGGACTCCTCACTCCCCTTCGGCGGTTACAAGCAGTCCGGGTACGGCCGGGAGCACGGCCCGGAGGCGCTCGACAGCTACCTCCAGACCAAGTCGGTCTTCGTACCCACCACCGCCGACGAAGCCCGGTGAAACATCGAGACCTGCTTCTGGCATAAGGAGGTGAACGCACCTACTGGAGGTCAACGTGCCAACGAATGAACACCTCACTGCGCAGACCGTCGCAACCGGTAAGGGCCGGAGGCGGCTGTCGCGGGCCGGACTGATCGCCGCCATCACCGCCGGAGTGGTAACCGCCGGCGCCGGCACCGCCGCCGCCGTCGCCTACCTCACCGAAGACACCGTCGCCCGCGGCATGCCCGGCGCCGCCGTCATCTTCGAAGGCACCGACCCTTCCTGCACCACCACCGACCACATCGTGTTCGACTGCACCCTCAGCCGCGCCCCCAAACCCGACACCCTGCCCC
>NZ_SMKN01000244.1 GCF_004348675.1 Micromonospora sp. KC606
CGGGACCCGCGGGGCGCGGGGGTGAGGGCCCGGGTCAGGCCAGGTCGAGGGAGCGGGCGGCGGCCAGGGGGTCGTTGGCGATCGTCACCGGGACCGGGGCGGTGGAAATGGCCCACTCGGGATCCTTCAGGCCGTGGCCGGTGACCGTGCAGACGATCGTGGAGCCGGCCGGAACCCGGCCCGCGGCGGCCTGCTGGAGCAGGCCCGCGACGCTGGCCGCGCTGCCCAGCTCGACGAAGACCCCCACCTCGCGGGCGAGCAGCCGGTACGCCGACAAAATCTCCCGGTCGGTGACCGCGGCGATCAACCCCTGCGACGCGTCCCGGGCGTCGATCGCCTTCGTCCAGCTCGCCGGGTTGCCGATCCGGATCGCGGTGGCGATCGTGGACGGCTCGGGCACCACCTGGCCGGTCACGATCGGGGCCGCCCCGGCGGCCTGGAAGCCGTACATCTTCGGGGCCCTGCTGGCGTTGCCCGCCGCCACGTCCTCCTGGTAGCCCATCCAGTAGGCGGAGACGTTGCCGGCGTTGCCGACCGGCAGGCAGTGGATGTCGGGGGCGTCACCGAGCGCCTCGACGATCTCGAACGCGGCGGTCTTCTGCCCGTGCAGCCGGTCCGGGTTGACCGAGTTGACCAGGGCGACCGGGTAGTCCTGGGCGAGCTTCGCGGCCAGCGAGAGGCAGTCGTCGAAATTGCCCTGGACCTGCAGCAGCCGGGCGCCGTGCACCAGCGCCTGGGCCAACTTGCCCAGCGCGATCTTGCCCTGCGGCACCAGCACGGCGCAGGTGATCCCGGCGCGCGCCGCGTACGCGGCGGCGGAGGCGCTGGTGTTGCCGGTGGAGGCGCAGATGATCGCCTTGTCGCCGGCCTCGACCGCCTTGGAGACCGCGACCGTCATGCCCCGGTCCTTGAAGGAGCCCGTCGGGTTGGCCCCCTCCACCTTCAGGTGGACGTCGCAGCCGAGCCGGGCGGAGAGCACCGGGGCGGGCAGCAGCGGGGTGTTCCCCTCGTGCAGGGTGACGACCGGGGTCGCGTCGGTGACCGGCAACCGGTCCCGGTACGTCTCGATCAGACCCCGCCACATGTCGTTCTCCTCGCCTCTGCCGCCCCGCTCGGAGTCGGGGCCCCTTCCAGGGTGGCCCGCCCTGCCGGACCGCCGCACACCGCACCTACCCATAACCACCAGGCGAGACGCCGGGTCACGCCCCGCCCTCGACCCGCAGCACGCTGGCCACCGACCGGACGATTTCCAGCCCGCGCAGCTCCCGCACGGTCGCCGCGAGGGCGGCGTCCGGCGCGACGTGGGTGACGATGACCAGTTCGGCCTCGGAGCCCCGACCGGCCGGGCCGCCGCCCGCCGGCCCCTGCCGCACGGTCGCGATGGAGACCTCGTGCCGGGCGAACACCCCGGCCACCGACTCCAGCACGCCCGGCCGGTCGGCCACGTCGAGGCTGATGTGGTAGCGGGTGAGCGCCTCCCCCATCGGCCGCACCGACAGGTCGGCGTACGCGGACTCGCTGGCCGCCCGCGCCCCGGCGAGCCGGTTGCGGGCCACCGCCACCACATCGCCGAGCACGGCGCTGGCCGTCGGCGCGCCGCCCGCCCCCCGGCCGTAGAACATCAGCTGCCCGGCCGCCTCGGCCTCGACGAAGACCGCGTTGAACGCGTCGCCGACGCTGGCCAGTGGATGGGTCAGCGGGATCATCGCGGGGTGCACCCGGACGCTGACCGTCTCCCGGCCGGCGGCGTCGACCCCCCGGGCCGCGATGCAGAGCAGTTTGATCGTGCAGCCCATCGCCTTGGCGCTGGCCACGTCGGCGGCGGTCACCTCGGTGATGCCCTCGCGGTGCACGTGGGCGGCGGTGACCCGGGTGTGGAAGGCCAGCGAGGCGAGGATGGCGGCCTTCGCGGCGGCGTCGAAGCCCTCCACGTCGGCCGTCGGGTCCGCCTCGGCGTACCCCAGCTCGGTCGCCTCCTCCAGTGCCTCGGCGAAGCCGGTGCCGGTGGCGTCCATCGCGGAGAGGATGAAGTTGGTGGTGCCGTTGACGATTCCGGTGACCCGGTTGATCCGGTCCCCGTGCAGCGACTCGCGCAGCGGGCGCAGCAGCGGGATCGCCCCTGCCACGCTGGCCTCGTAGTAGAGGTCGGCCCCGCCCTCGGCGGCCGCGTCGTGCAGTGTCGCGCCGTCCTCGGCGAGCAGCGCCTTGTTGGCGGTGACCACGCTCTTGCCGGCCCGCAGCGCCTCCACCAGCCAGCTCCGGGCCGGCTCGATGCCGCCGACCACCTCGACCACCACGTCCACGTCGTCGCGCTTGATCAGCCCGAGCGGGTCGGTGGTGAACAGCGCCGGGTCGACCGGCAGGTCGCCGCGGTCCCGCCCGACCCGGCGTACGGCGATGCCGGCGATCTCCAGCGGCGCGCCGATCCGGGCGGCGAGGTCGGCCGCCTGCTCGTGCAGCAGCCGGACCACCTCACCGCCGACGGTCCCGCAACCGAGCAGCGCCAAGCGCACAGGTGACGTCATCCCACATCCAAAGCGAGCAGGTCCTCTTCGGTTTCCCGTCGAACGATCAACCGGGCCTGGCCGTCACGCACCGCGACCACCGGGGGGCGGGGCACGTGGTTGTAGTTGCTGGCCATGCTCCGGCAGTACGCACCCGTGCCGGGCACCGCGACAAGATCTCCGGGCTGCACGTCGGCGGGCAGGAATTCATCCTTCACCACGACGTCCCCGGACTCACAATGCTTTCCCACCACGCGGGCGAGCAGCGGTTTCGCCGCCGACGCCCGGCCGGCCAGGGTGGCGGAGTACGACGCGTCGTAGAGGGCGGTGCGGATGTTGTCGCTCATCCCGCCGTCCACGCTGACGTAGCACCGACGCCCGGCGGCCGTGTCACCGCTGGTGCCCAGGAGCACGGACTTGACCGTGCCGACCTCGTACAGGGTGAACACCGCGGGGCCGACGATGGCCCGGCCGGGCTCGATCGACAGGTGCGGCACGGCCAGCCGCTCGCTCTCGCACTCCGACTCCACGATCTTGCGGAGCCGTTTGGCGAGGTCCTGCGGGGTCGCCGGGTCGTCCTGGGTGGTGTACGCGATGCCGAAGCCGCCGCCGAGGTCCAGCTCGGGCAGCTCCACCCCACGCGCGTCACGGATCTGCGCCTGGAGGGCGAGCACCCGGCGGGCGGAGACCTCGAAGCCGCTGGCGTCGAAGATCTGCGAGCCGATGTGCGAGTGCAGGCCCCGCAGCTCCAGCACGCCCTCGTCGAGCACCCGGAAGGCCGCCTCGGCCGCCGCCCCGCCGGCCAGCGAGAAGCCGAACTTCTGGTCCTCGTGGGCGGTGGCGATGAACTCGTGGGTGTGCGCCTCGACGCCGACGGTTACCCGGATCAGCACCCTCGGCCGGATGCCCCGTGCGCGGGCCAGCGCGGTGAGCCGGTCGATCTCGGTGAACGAGTCGAGGATGATCCGCCCCACCCCGGCGTCGAGCGCCCGGGTCAGCTCGGCAACCGACTTGTTGTTGCCGTGGAAGCCGATCCGCTCCGCCGGCATCCCCGCCGACAGCGCCGTGGCCAGCTCACCACCGGTACAGACGTCGAGGTGCAGGCCCTCCTCGGCGATCATGCGGACCACCGCGCGACACAGGAACGCCTTGCCGGCGTAGTAGACGTCCACGCCGGCGAAGGCGGCCCGGAAGTCGCGGCAGCGCGAGCGGAGGTCGTCCTCGTCCAGCACGTACACCGGGGTGCCGAACTCGGCGGCGAGATCGCGGACCGACAGACCGGCGACGGCGAGCGCGCCGTCCGCCGCCCGCGCGACGTTGCGCGGCCACAGCTGCGGCACCAGGGCGTTGACGTCGGCGGGGGCACGCAGCCACCCCGGCCCTCGATGGCCGATGTCGCCGTGCAGGGCGCCTGCCTCGTGTGCGCGCATCAGTAACCCCCGCTTCGCGGCTGCGGGGCTCGCAAGCTCACTCCTCGCGCTCGCACCAGGCAGTCTCCGCTTCGCGACTGCGGGGCTCGCAAGCTCACTCCTCGCGCTCGCACCAGGCAGTCTCCGCTTCGCGACTGCGGGGCTCGCAAGCTCACTCCTCGCGCTCGCACCAGGCAGTCTCCGCTTCGCGACTGCGGGGCTCGCAAGCTCACTCCTCGCGCTCGCACCAGGCAGTCTCCGCTTCGCGACTGCGGGGCTCGCAAGCTCACTCCTCGCGCTCGCACCAGGCAGTCTCCGCTTCGCGACTGCGGGGCTCGCAAGCTCACTCCTCGCGCTCGCACGGGGGTCACATCCTCTCTGGGGCGGAGACGCCGAGCAGCCGCAGGCCGTTGGCGATCACCACCCGGGTCGCGTCGTTGAGCCAGAGCCGGGCCCGGTGCACGTCGGTGACTTCCTCGTCACCCTTCGGCGTGACCCGGCAGTTGTCGTAGAACCGGTGGTACGCCCCGGCCAGGTCCTCCAGGTAGCGGGCGACCCGGTGCGGCTCCCGCAGCTCGGCGGCGGTGGCGACCACGGCGGGGAACTCGGCGAGCGCCTTGAGTAGCTCGTTCTCCTTGTCGTGGTCGAGCAGCTCGGGACGGAACGCGGCGGCCTCACCCCGGGTCACCCCGATCCCCGCGGCCTGGCGGGACACCCCGGCCGTACGGGCCGCGACGTACTGCACGTAGAAGACCGGGTTGTCGTTCTTCGCGCGGGTCCACAGCTCCACGTCGATGTCGATCGGGGAGTCGGCCGAGTAGCGGGCCAGCGCGTACCGGGCGGCGTCCACGCCGATCGCGTCGACCAGGTCTTCCAGGGTGACCACGGTGCCGGCCCGCTTGCTCATCCGCACCGGGGCCCCGTCGCGGACCAGGTTCACCAGTTGGCCGATGAGGATCTCCAGGTTGCGCTCCGGGTCGTCGCCGAAGCAGGCGGCCATCGCCTTCATCCGGCCGATGTAGCCGTGGTGGTCGGCCCCCAGCATGATCACGACCCGCTCGAAGCCGCGCTCGCGCTTGTCGAGGTAGTAGGCGCAGTCCGCGGCGAAGTAGGTCCACTCACCGTTGGACTTGCGCAGCACCCGGTCCTTGTCGTCGCCGAAGTCGGTGGTACGCAGCCAGGTCGCGCCGTCGGTTTCGAAGACGTGGCCCTGCTCACGCAGCCGGCGCAGTGCGAGCTCCAGCTCACCCCGGTCGTGCAGGTCCTTCTCGTTGAAGTAGGTGTCGAACTCGACCCCGAACCCGGCCAGCGAGGACTTGATCTCGGCGAACATCAGCGCGACGCCCTCGACCCGGAAGACCTCCTGGGCCGCGGCGTCGTCCAGCTCCCGCACGTCCGGCCGGATCCGCCCGACCGCCTCGGCGATCTCGGCGATGTACGCCCCGCCGTAGCCGTCCTCGGGGGCCGGCTCGCCCTTGGCGGCGGCCAGCAGCGACCGGGCGAACCGGTCGATCTGGGAGCCGGCGTCGTTGAAGTAGTACTCCGTGCCCACCTGGGCGCCGGCGGCCCGCAGCAGCCGGCTCAGCGCGTCGCCGACGGCCGCCCAGCGGACCCCGCCGATGTGCACCGGGCCGGTCGGGTTGGCCGAGACGAACTCCAGGTTGATCTTCTGCCCGGCGAGCCGGTCGCTGCGGCCGTACCCCTCGCCGGCCTCCACGATCACCCGGCCGAGCTGGCCGGCGGCGGCCGCGTCGAGCCGGATGTTCAGGAAGCCGGGGCCGGCGATCTCGACCGACTTCACCCCGGCGGCCCGGCCGAGCTGCTCGGCCAGCGCGGCGGCCAGCTCCCGCGGCGGCACGCCCACCTTCTTGCTGAGCTGCAGCGCGAGCGTCGAGGCGTAGTCTCCGTGCTCGGGGTTGCGCGGTCGCTCGACGGCCGTCGTCGCCGGGAGCACGGCAGGATCCAGCCCTCGCTCGGTGAAGACGGCGTGGGCTGCGGTCAGGACGACCTCGGCGAGTTCTGCAGGAGTCACCGAACCATGCTAGCGGGGGTAGACTCGGGCACCGCGGCGGCGACCCAGCATCTGAACCCGGCCCGCCAGATCCCCTGACCGACCGACCTGACGAGGCACGATGAGCATCAGCACCCCGGGCGGCCCGCAGCGCCGCCCGACCGTGGTCAGCACCGGCAAGAAGCCGGCGGCGGGCCGGCCCGCGGCAGGCGCCAAGCCCGGGGCGGGCAAGTCGAGCACCCCCCGGCAGGGCTCGGGCGGCAAAGGCCCCCGCAAACCCGTGACGCCGGTGAAGGTGAGCCAGGGCCGCGCCTGGGGCCCGATCGCCCTCTTCGTCGCCGTCGGCGTGCTGGCCGCCGGAATCATCGGCTACGGCGCGTGGGCCGTGTTCCAGGGCTCCAAGCCGTGGGAGAAGCGCGCCGCCGAGATCGACGGCATCGCCGACTACCGGGCGAAGGACGAGAAGCTGGTCCAGGGCGGCCAGCACCAGGCCGGCCCCATCAAGTACGACATCAACCCGCCGGTGGCCGGCCCGCACAACGGCGCCTGGCAGAACTGCATGGGTGACGTCTACGACGCCCCGATCGCCAGCGAGCACGCGGTGCACAGCCTGGAGCACGGCGCGGTCTGGGTCACCTACCGTCCCGACCTGCCGGCCGACCAGGTGGCGAAGCTGCGGGCCCGGGTCCAGGGCGTGGAGAAGACGATGCTCAGCCCGTTCGAGGGGCTGGACAAGCCGATCTCGCTGCAGGCCTGGGGATACCAGCTCAAGGTCGACAACGCCGACGACCCCCGGATCGACGAGTTCATCAAGACGCTACGGGTGAACGCCTCCATCGAGGGGCCGACGGCGCTCTGCAACCAGGGCATCACGGCCACCGGCACCACCCCGCGCGACGCCGGCGCCACGTCGCAGGGGTGACCGCCGATGACCGCACCCACGACGACGGACAGCGACGTTGAGCAGACCCCGGTGACCGAGGCCGGTGACCGGCAGCCCGCGCGCCGCTTCGGCATCCTGGCGGTGGCAGCCGCCGTCGTGGTCGGTCTCCTCCTCGGGTACGCGGGCGGCCTGCTGACTCCCACGCTCACCCGCCCGGGCGACACCTCCGCCGAGGCCGGCTTCGCCCGGGACATGACCACCCACCACACGCAGGCGGTGGAGATGGGGCTGATCGCCTTCCAGCGGGGCGGCGACCCCGAGGTGCGTCAGATCGGCGCCGACATCGCCAGCGGCCAGCAGGGTGAGATCGGCACCATGCAGACCTGGCTGCGCTCCTGGGGGCTGGATCCGACCGGCTCCGAGCCGCCGATGGCCTGGATGCCGGACGGCCGGGCCAGCGTGCGGAACGGGCTGATGCCGGGCATGGCCACTCCGCAGGAGATGGCGAAGCTGCGCGCCGCCGAGGGCCGGGAGCTGGACGTGCTCTTCCTCCAGCTCATGATCAATCACCACCTGGGTGGGATCCACATGATCCAGGGCGTCCTCGACGCCGGCGGCGACGACGACGTGCTCAGGGTCGCCCGGACGATGAAGAACACCCAGCAGACGGATCTGGTCAACCTGCAGAACGCCCTCAAGCGCCTGGGCGGCTGACCGACATCCCGGCCGCGTCGAGGCCCGCGTACCGCTTCGGCGGCACGCGGGCCTTCCGCGTCGACTCTCGGCGAGGACGGCCGGCGGCTGCCGCGGCGGCGCGAGCCAGCAGTCCATGGTCTTCGATCACGGAGGAAGGGCCAGTCAGCCGTCTTTAGCCCGATTTAGCGGCTTATACACCATCTGCTGCGAAATGCAGGTTGAGAGACTTTTCTACCCACATATCGTGACCAGGAGTGATTCGGGCTCGTTGCGCAGGACGTGGGGGTTGCACTGAGAGACGCGCGGCGTTCGGTCACCAGCTGGTGCCGACGCCACACCATCGGCGGTGACGGAGCGGTGGCAGCCGTCCGTCGCGGACACCGGCAGGGCGAGCCCGGAACGCTCAGCCGCGAACAGGAACTCGAACTGATCGACGTCCTGCGTGGCGTCCACCCCGACGAGTTCGGGCTGGACGAGGAGCTGTGGACGAGACAGAGCCTCACCGCACTGATCCATCGCCGGTTCGAGCTGGCGATGGATCACGGCACGGTCGGCGCGTACCTGCGGGCCTGGGGCCTGGGCCCACGGGAGCCGCGCGAGCGGGCCTGCGGGCTCTGCGTGGGCGCGGTCGAGCGCTGGGTACGCAGCGACTACCCGGCAATCACCCGGGCCGCTCAGGAGCACGCCGCCGAGGTCTACTGGATCGGCCGGGTGCGCCTGCGCGGCACCATGCCGGCTGCGGACGTGATCTCCGCGGTGTCGTCCCGGGGCCGGGTGCGTTTCGTGGTGACCACGCCGAGCGTGGACCCGCCGCTCCCCCGCGAGTTCGTGCTGCGCCTCAGCGGCGCCCAGGAGCGGACGGTGCACCTGATCGTCGACGGCTCGTGGCCGAAGTGCGAGTGGCCGCGCCGCCTGCCGCGCCGCATCGTCCTGCACCCGCTCCCCAGCTGCGGCCGCACCCTCCTGGCCGCCTGATCCCCCATTCCCAGCGCCCCCCACGAAGCCCGTTGATCATGAGCTTGACGGTGCCCCCGAAGACCCATTCGTCGCAACCCCATGATCAAACAGGTAGGGGG
>NZ_SMKN01000245.1 GCF_004348675.1 Micromonospora sp. KC606
GGTCACCCAGGCGGTGGGGGAGCTGTTCACCCACGGGACGCCAATCGACTGGGACGCCTACTTCACCGGTATCGCCGTCCGGCGGGTACCGCTGCCGACGTATGCGTTCCAACGGCAGCGGTACTGGCTCACCCCCACCACCGACACCGACCTGAACGCCGCCGGGTTGACCCCCGCCGAACACCCACTCCTGGCCGCCGTCGCCCACCTACCCGACAACGACGGCGTACTCCTGACCGGACGGCTGTCCACCACCGCACAGCCCTGGCTCGCCGACCACACCGTGCTCGACCAGACCCTGCTACCCGGCACCGCCTTCGTCGAACTCGCCCTACGCGCCGGCACCGAAATCGGCTGCACCGGCCTGGCCGAGTTGGTGCTCGCCGAGCCGCTCGCCCTACCGGAGCACGCCGACGTGCTGCTCCAGGTGCGGGTCGAAGCCGCGGACCGGGATGGACGGCACCCGGTGAGCGTGCACTCGCGCGTCGACGAACCCGGCGACGGAACGTGGCGTACCCACGCCCGCGGCCGGCTGACCCGGGAGACTCCCTGGCCGGCGACCACCGACCTGACGGCCTGGCCACCGGAGGGCGCGACGGAACTGGCAGTCGACGACGTCTACCTGGCCCTGCGCGGAGCCGGCCTCGACTACCGGCGGTCCTTCCGGGGCCTGCGGGCCGCCTGGCGGCGCGGCGACGAGGTGTTCGCCGACGTCGGCCTGCCGGACGGGGTCGACGCCGAGGGGTACGGAATCCATCCGGCCCTACTGGACGCCGCGCTGCACGCCGCTGCCCGGCAGGTGTCCACCGAGGACGGCCGGCCGCTGGTGCCGTTCTCGTGGACCGGTGTCGCACTGACCGCGCAGGGGGCAACGAGCCTGCGGGTGCGGGTGCGGCCCGGGCCGGACGGCTCGGCGGCGGTGAGCTGCGCCGACCAAACCGGGGCACCGGTGTTCTCCGTCGACACTCTGGCGGTCCGCCCGGCACCGGCGCCCGGACCCGGCGACACCGCCGGGTGGCTGCACGCCGTGCGGTGGCGCCCGGCGCCCGTTTCGTCCGCTGTGGACACTGGTGGCTGGGCGATGCTCGGCGACGATCCACGGGGGGTCGAGCAGATGCTCCCGCCGGGCGGCCGGCGGTACGCCGACCTGCCCGCACTGGCCGGCGCCGACCCGGTACCCGACACCGTGCTGGTCCCGGCCGGGCACGGCGAACTGCATCGGGTGCTGCACGAGCTGCTGGATACGGTGCGGGACTGGTTGGCCGAGCCACGCCTGGCCGGCTCCCGCCTCATCGTGCTCACCTCCGGGGCGGTGCCGGCCCGGGACGGCGAGGACGTACCCGACCTCGCCGGCGCGGCGGTCTGGGGGTTCGTCCGCTCGGCCGAGCTGGAGAATCCCGGCCGGCTGCTGCTCGTCGACGTCGACGGTGCACCCGCCTCGCTGCGCCGGGTGCGGGACGTGCCCAGCCTGGACGAGCCCCAGGTGGCGATCCGGGACGGCCAGATCCTGGTGCCCCGGCTGACCCGACCGCCCACCGCGTCGCGCCGGCCCGACCCGCCCGAACTGGCCGCCGGTACCGTGCTGCTGACTGGTGGCACCGGTACCCTCGGCGGCCTCGTCGCCCGGCACCTGGTCACCGTGTACCACGCCCGGCACCTGCTGCTGCTCAGCCGGCGCGGCCCGGACGCGCCCGGCGCCGGGCAGCTCGCCGCCGACCTGCGCGCCGCCGGCGCCTCGGTCCGGGTGGTCGCCTGCGACGTGGCCGACCGGGCCGCGCTCGCCGCGGTGCTCGACACGATCCCCGCCGACCAGCCGCTGACCGGTGTGGTGCACTGCGCCGGAGTGCTTGACGACGGCGTGCTCGGCTCGCTCACCCCGGCCCGGCTGGATGCCGTGCTGGCGGCCAAGGCCGACGCCGCCCGGCACCTCCACGAGTACACCGACCGGCTCGATCTCTCCCTCTTCGTGCTGTTCTCCTCGGTCGCCGGCACGCTCGGGGCACCGGGCCAGGCGAACTACGCGGCGGCGAACGCCGTCCTGGACGGCCTGGCCGCCCACCGGCGCAGCCGCGGGCTGCCTGGGCTGTCGCTGGCCTGGGGGCCCTGGACCGGCCAGGGCATGGCCGGGGAACTGTCCCCGACGAACGTGGCCCGGATGGTCCGCGCCGGCGTGATCGGCCTGTCCGCGGCCGACGGCCTGGCGTTGCTGGACGCCGCGCTGCGCGCCGAGCAGCCGGTGCTGTTGCCGGCCCGGCTCGCGGTCCCCGCGCCGGGTCCGGAACCGGTCCCGGCGATGCTGCGCGACCTCGATCCGGATCCGGTCCGCCGGCCGCCCGCCGCGTCCGGCCGGCCGGTGGCGCGAGGCGGATCGGCGCGGCCGGTCACGGACTCGGCCTGGTCCCGGATCGCCGCCCTGCCCGCTGGGGAACGCGGTGCCGCACTGCTCGACCTGGTGCGGGAGAACGTCGCGGCCGTACTGGGTTTTTCCGGTGCGCAGGCGGTGGATCCCGGTCGGGGCTTCCTCGACCTCGGGTTCGACTCGCTCACCGCGATCGAGTTGCGCAACCGGCTGGACACCGGCACCGGGCGCCAGCTGCCGGCCACCCTGATCTTCGACTACCCGTCGCCGGCCATCCTGGCCGAGCACCTCGGCGCCGAGATGGTGGGGAGCGCGCCGGGCGCGGTACCGCTGGAGGCGTCGCTCATCGCCCTGGGGACCGCGATCGAGGCGGCGCTGGCGACCGGGGTACCCGACGCCGGTGCGCACACCGGCGTCGCCGGCCGGCTGCGGGCGCTCGCCGCGCGGTGGTCCGAGGCGCACCGGGTCGACCCGATGCCGGCCGCCGACCTGGACGCGGCCGGTGTGGAGGAGATCTTCGGCATCCTCGACGCCGAGCTGGACGCCCGCCCCTAACCGGTCGCTTCGAGCGCCGAGGAGGCCAGCTGCTCCGCCAACTGGCTGCGGCCGCGGATCCCCATCTTGCGGTACACCCTGGTCAGGTGCTGCTCCACGGTGCTCACCGTGATGAAGAGCCGGCTGCCGATCTGCTGGTTGGTCTGGCCGAGCGCGGCGAGCTGGGCCACCCGGAGTTCCGCCTCAGTGAGCACACTGGACTCCGGCGGCTCGCCGGACGCCGACGGTGTGTCGGGGGCGGACAGCGCGCGCAGGGCCTGGGGCGCCCCGACCCGGGCCGGCCCGGTCTGGTCGGCCGGTTGAGGGAACTCCTGCCCCGGCACCTTCAGCTTCCGGGCCAACTCCAGCAGGTCCCCGGAGCGCTTGAAGCACTCCGTCGCCTGGCCGAGCAGGATCGGCCGCTCCGCTTGTACGGCGACCATGCCCAGGATCCGCAGGGCCGAGCCGCGCCCGTAGGTGTCCGTCTCGGCACACCGCTCCAGCTGCTGCTTGGCCAGCTCCCGGGCGGCCGCGAGGTGGCCGAGCCGCAGGTGGGCCTCGGCCAGGTCGGTACGCCACGGCAGCAGCGACAGGTGATCCTGCTTGGCGCGGGCCATCAACCGCCGGTACCGCTGGAAGTCGCTGATCGCGGCCAGCACCCGGTCGGTGGCGAGGTGGAACTGCCCCCGGGCCCGCAGGTACCGCAGCCCACCGATGGTGCCGAACATGGTGTCCGGCACCGGTTCGTGCAGGGCCGCGGCGGCCGCGTCGAACGCACCGGCGACGGTGTTCGCGACCAGCAGCGTGGTCAGCGGGTAGCTGATCGATACTCCCCAGCTCTGGGTATCCAGCAGCCGCAGCGCGGCGCGTGCACGGGTCACCCCCTGGGTGACGTCACCGCGGCGCAGGACGATCCCGGACCAGACCCCGTCGATCATCGCCTGCCAGGCCACCGCGCCCCGGCGCGCCGCCTGCTGGCTGAGCATGGCGCACCAGTACTCGGCGCGCTTACTGCGGTTGTCGTGGGCCAGCGCCAGGATGGCCGTGACCAGCGACTCCAGCGTGGTGTCCGCCAGCGGGCAGTTGCGCAGGATCTGTTCGGCGCTGGCGGTGGTGGCGTCGCTGGTGCCGACCATCCACATCCCGATCAGCGTGGCGGCGGTGTGCCGCCACGGGTCGGAGTGCCGGGGCGCCGGATCGGCTGGTTGCTCCACCCGTACCTCGCACCGGCCGAAGTGCCACTGGGCGGCCAGGGTCAGCTTCGCCGCGGCCGGCGCGTCGAACCGGTCGGGGCACTTGGCCAGGTCGGCGACCGCCTTGGCGAACAGATCCGCCTCGCCGTGCCACAGCGCGTGCCGGGCCAGCGTGAACGGCTCCGCGCCGACCGCCTCCGGGTCGGATGCCGAGTGCCGCAGCTCCGCAAGGTAGGCCGCGGCGGCGGATGGATTGACCCGCCAGACGACTCGGGCCAGCGCGTCGAGGATCGCGTGCCGCTGCGCGGGTTCCGGCGCAGCGGACAGGGCCAGTTCCAGGCACCGCACCGCGAAGCCGGTATCGTCGGACTGCGCGGCGCGGTCGGCGGCCCGCCGCAGCACGTCAACCGCCCAGGCCGGCGCGGGCTGTCCTGCCGCGACCAGGTGCGCGGCTACCTCGCCGGCGGGGGCCACCTGCCGGAGCTTCAGCTTTGCCGCCCGGACGTGCAACTGGGCCCTGGCCGCCGGCGGCAGGCTGTCCACCGCGGCGGTGGCCGCCACGGCGTGCCGGAACCGGCCGTGCGCGAGCAGGCCGGCGCCGGCGAGGACGGCGGTCAGATCCTCGGCCACGTCCTCGGTCACCCCGGCGAGGCAGGCGACCGCCTCCCGGCTGAGCTCGTCGCCGAGCATCCCGATAGCGGCGGCGACCCGATGCAGCGGCGCCTCCCGGCGCTGCAGAAACATCGACACCGCGTGGACGAAGGCCGGGCCGGTCACCGGCCGCCCGTCGCGTTCGCTCCGTTGGTAGTCCTCCAGCAGCGCGTTGACCAGCAACGGGCTGCCCCCGCTCAGCTCGCGCAGCCGCCCGGTCAGCTCGTCGTCCACCGGCTCGCCCAGCAACTCGCTGGCGACCTGCCCGACGGCCCGCGTGGAGAGCGGCCCCAGCCGTACGTGGTCGTGCGGGAGCCGGGTGAACAGGCCGAGCAGTTGCCGCTCCGCCGCGCTGGCCGCGTCCTGGTGACTCAGCAGGATCAGGAGGCGGCTGCTGCGGATCCGCCGCTGCAGGCGGAGCAGGATCCGGACCGAGCTCTCGTCGGCGAACTGCAGGTCGTCAACCCCAATGACGACCGGTTGGGTCCGGGTCAGGCCGAGCAGGATCCGGCAGATCTCGCTGTCCGCCACGGCCGGTGCCGCCTTCACCGGGGAACCGAGCCGGTGCTCGTCCGGCGGCGCCTGGTGCAGCAGCGCCAGAACCGCCCCGACCTGATCGGCGACGGCCGCAGGCAGGGCCGAGTTGGTGAAGAGTTGATCAACTATTCCGGCGTTCAGGCGCTGTTCGTCCGGGGCGCCGGTGGCATGCAGGACCAGTGCTCCCGATTCCGCCGCGGACGGCAGAAACCGGGTCAACAGCTGGGTCCTGCCGCTGGCCGCCGGTCCGGTCACGAGCACCAGCCGGCCGGCGCCGGATTCGCTGTGCGTGAACTGTTCGCGTAGGGCCGTTAGTGCTTCATCGGGTACCGATACATTTGCCGGATTTCCTATTGTCGAGGAAGCGCATGCGCAGCCGGGCGCCGCAGGCGTAAAATTCATGCTCACCGCCATCGTTCTCGGTGCCGAACGACCATTGGATCGATCGTTGATGACCTTCCAGGACAGGATCATCGATGTCACTGTTGCTGGACTGGACGCCGACTGGACTCCGGTGACCAGAGGTGCCATAGGGGGGCGATATATAGGGGTTGATGAAGGCGAGTCGGATCTGGCATTCCAGAACCATGGCAGCGGTAATGGATGACAATCACCTGTGGTTCCGAAGATTTCACCCGAATACGGAGGCGTCCGTCCGATTGGTGTGCTTTCCGCATGCCGGCGGGGCGGCCACCTTCTATTTTCCGACCTCCCGCGCCCTCGGCCCGGCGGTCGAGGTCCTCGCCGTGCAGTACCCGGGCCGCCAGGACCGCCGAGCCGAACGGTGCGTCGACGACCTGCGTGAGCTGGCCGGTCTGATCGTGGCGGAGCTGCGCCCCTGGTGCGACCGTCCGCTGGCGCTGTTCGGGCACAGCATGGGCGCCACGGTGGCGTACGAGGTGGCGCGGCGGCTGGAGCGCGACGGCACCCCGCCGCTCGGACTCTTCGCCTCCGGCCGGCGGGCCCCCTCGATCAACCGCGACGAGTCCGTACACCTCCGCGACGACCAGGACATCGTGCGGGAGTTGCGGAAACTGAGCGGTACCGACGCCGCGCTCCTGGTCGACGAGGAGATGCTGACCATGGTGCTGCCCGCGGTACGCGGCGACTACCGCGCGGCGGAGACCTACCGGCACGGCGGCGGTCCGGAACTCAACCGGCCGATCTGCGTTCTGGTCGGGGACAGCGACCCGGTGACCAGCCTGGCCGAGGCCTGGGCCTGGGACCGGCACACCACCGTGGGGTGCCGGGTCGAGGTGTTCCCGGGCGGCCACTTCTTCCTTCGGGCCGAGGCCGAGGGGGTACACCGGGCGATCCTGCGGCACCTCGGTGAGTGGTCCGCCGGTGACCCGCCTGCCCGGGTCGTTACCGCACAAGCCTGACCAACTCGAACGCCTCCGCCAGCGGAGCGGAGACCTGCGAACCCCGATAGGCACCGAGCGCCCGGACGCCGTCTTCGCTCCGGGCGCTCGGCCACTTCTCGATCTCCTTGCCGTACGCCCGCAGCGCCTCCAGCTTGCGCTCCAGGTGCGACTCGTCCAGCACCTGCCAGCAGTTCGGCCGGAACGTGGGCACCACCCCGGACGCCTCCGCGCAGTCGGTCGCCGACCGGACCTCGAAGCACCGGATCTCCCGGATGCCGCTGCGGCCCGGCCGACCGGCCACCCGGGCCGCGCGGCTGGCCAGCTGATGGTCCACGCTCAACTCGGCCATGCTGGTGGTGAAGAGCGCGTCCGGCTCGAATTCGCGGATCTCCCGCTCCACCACGCGATTGAGTTCGAGCTGACCGACCTGGTCCAGCCTGCTGTCGCCGAACGTGTTCACCTGGACCCGCTTGATGCCCAGGATGCTCGCGGCCGCCTGTATCTGCGAGGTCCGGTCGGTGACGACGTGTCCGTCCCAAGCCCGTGCGCTGTCGTCGTTGGTGAGGACGCACAAGCTGACCTCCACGCCCGCATCGGTCAGGAGCGTTATCGTGCCGCCAGCGCCCAACGTCTCGTCGTCGCCGTGGGCGACGACGATGAGTAGCCTGTCCATGGTCCCCTTCCGATGGCGTATCGATCACCTGGGACGGATATGTCTCGGGCGCGCCGTCGCGGCATCCGGTTACCGATGCCACGGTGGTTTGGGGTGGGGCGATTTCTGGCCTACGTCAGGATCACGGTCGCGCCCGGCCTTTGTTCGCCGGACATTTCCAGCGGATCCCCGGCTGGACAACCCCTACGCGTTTCCGTGCGGGTTTACCCGCGTTCCGCAGCGCTCGCACCGCGCTGAGGGGGTCGGCCGGCTAGGGGTGGGGCCATGATGTCCTCGGCTCTTAAGGTGTCGCCGTGGACCGGGGCCCGCCGGGTGCGGTGTAAGGCCGAATGGGCCGTATTCATGAGGAGTGACGGCTAAGTGGACGACACCCAGGACCGACTGGTCAATGCCCTCCGAGTCTCCCTCAAAGAGACCGAGCGCCTTCGCGAGCAGAACCAGATGCTTGCCGAGGCCGCCCGCGAACCCATCGCGATCGTCGGCATGGCGTGCCGCTTCCCCGGTGGGGTGCGCTCCCCGGAGGAGTTGTGGGACCTGGTGGCCGGCGGCCGGGAGGGCATCGGCCGGTTCCCCGACGACCGGGGCTGGGACCTGGATCGGCTGTTCGACCCGACCGGTGAGCGCGCGGGCACGAGCTACGCCACCGCGGGTGGGTTCCTGCACGAGGCGCCGTGGTTCGACCCGGATTTCTTCGGGATCAGTCCGCGTGAGGCGGTGTTGATGGATCCGCAGCAGCGGTTGCTGTTGGAGGTGTCGTGGGAGGCGTTCGAGCGGGCTGGGATCGTGCCGGCCACGCTGCGGGGCAGCCGGACCGGGGTGTTCGCCGGGGTGATGTACCACAACTACCCCGGCAGCTATGGCTCCTCCGGCATCGTCTCCGGCCGGCTCGCCTACACGTTCGGGCTGGAGGGGCCGGCGGTCACCGTCGACACCGCGTGCTCCTCCTCGCTGGTGACGCTGCACCTGGCCGCCCAGTCGCTCCGGCAGGGGGAGTGTGAGCTGGCGCTGGCCGGTGGGGTCTCGGTGATGGCCACGCCGCGCACGTTCGTGGAATTCAGCATCGACGGCACGCTCGCCCGCAGCGGCCGCTGCCGGTCGTTTGCGGACGGCGCGGACGGTACGGGTTGGGCTGAGGGTGTTGGGGTGCTGTTGTTGGAGCGGTTGTCGGATGCGCGGCGCAATGGTCATGAGGTTCTTGCGGTGGTGCGTGGTTCGGCGGTGAACCAGGACGGTGCGTCTAACGGCATCACGGCGC
>NZ_SMKN01000246.1 GCF_004348675.1 Micromonospora sp. KC606
ACCCGGCCCCGGGCCCCCCGGGCCAGGACGACCAGCTTGCCGTCCTCGGCGCTCAACGTGGCCGGATCGGACGGGGTGGGCCGGGCGGCCGGCACGGCGGCTGACTCAGGCATCGGCGGGTTGCCTCTCCTCGGTTCGAAACTGGTTGGTGCGGGACTCGGCGGACTCGCCGCGCCCCTGTGGCCGGTCGCCCGGCTCGACCCGCCTGACCAGCACGGTGTCGATCCGGTTGCGCCGGCCGGTGGTGCCCTCGGCGAGCAGGCGCAACCCGGCCACCTCGGCGGACGCGCCGGGGATCGGCACCCGGCCCAGGGACTGGGCCAGCAGGCCGCCGACCGTCTCCACCTCGTCGGCGGGCAGCTCGGTGTCGAACAGCTCACCCAGGTTCTCCACCGGGAGCCGGGCAGTCACCCGCACCGACCCGTCCGCCAGGTGCTCGACCGGCGGGCGTTCGACATCGTACTCGTCGGTGATCTCGCCGACGATCTCCTCCAGGATGTCCTCGATGGTGACCAGACCGCCGGTGCCGCCGTACTCGTCGACCACGATGACCAGGTGGTTGCGGGCGGCCTGCATCTCCGACAGCAGGTCGTCGACCGGCTTGGACTCCGGCACGAAGGTCGCCGGCCGCATCAGTTCCCGGACCGGGGTCTGCTGGTCGCGCGGGTCGCCGCCACGGGTACGCCGAATCAGGTCCTTGAGGTAGAGCAGGCCCAGCACGTCGTCCACGCTCTCGCCGATCACCGGGATCCGCGAGAAGCCGGAGCGCAGGAAGAGCGCCAGCGCCTGGGAGAGCGTCTTGCCCTCCTCTATCCACACCATCTCGGTGCGCGGCACCATCACCTCCCGGGCGATGGTGTCGCCGAGGGCGAAGACCGAGTGGATCATCTGCCGCTCGCCGTGCTCCACGACGCCGCGCTGCTCGGCCAGGTCGACCAGCTCGCGCAGCTCCACCTGGGTGGCGAACGGGCCCTCCCGGAAGCCGCGCCCCGGGGTGACCGCGTTGCCGATCAGGATCAGCAGCGAGGCGAGCGGATTGAGCGCCCGGCCCAGCCAGCGCACCAACGGCGCGACTGCGCGGCCGACGGCGTACGCGTGCTGCCGGCCGAGGGTACGCGGGGCCACGCCGACCACCACGAAGCTGACCACGGTCATCGCGCCGGCGGTGATCAGCGCCGCCCGCCAGCCTGCGCCGAAGGTGTCCACCGCGACCAGCGCCACCAGCGTCGTGGCGGTCAACTCGGCGAGCAGCCGAAGCAGGAGCAGCAGGTTGAGGTGGCGGACCACGTCACCGGCGACCGCCTGGAGGGTGCCCGCGCCCCGGGCTCCGTCCCGGGCCAGCTCGGCTGCCCGCGCCGGGGAGACGGCGGCCAACGCCGCCTCGGTCATCGCGATCAGGCCGGCGAGCACCACCAGGCCGGCGGCGAAGAAGATCAACTGAAGGTCGGGCAGGCCCGCTGTCGGCACGGCCGCGAGAGTGTCCATCACCGGGACCGCGTCGACCGCCAGCTGGCCAGCAGTCGCGCCTGGAGCCCGAACATCTCGCGCTCCTCCTCCGGCTCGGCGTGGTCGTAGCCGAGCAGGTGCAGCACGCCGTGCACGGTGAGCAGGTGCAGCTCGTCGGCGGCGGCGTGCCCGGCGGCGGCGGCCTGCTTGGCGGCCACCTCCGGGCAGAGCACGATGTCGCCGAGCAGCGCCGGCTCGCCACCGGCCGGCGCGCTCTCACCCGGGCCGTGGTCGACGCTGCCCTCGTCCATCGGGAAGGCGAGCACGTCGGTCGGCCCGTCCCCGCCCATCCAGCGGTGGTTCAGCTCGGTCATGTAGTCGACGTCGACCAGCAGCACGGAGAGCTCGGCGAGGGGGTTGACCCCCATCTCGTCGAGGGCGTGCCGGGCGACGGCGAGCACGTCGTCGGTGTCGACGTCGACGCCGGACTCGTTGGCGATCTCGATGGACATGTCTTCCTCTGTCTTTAGCGGCGCCGACCGGCCCGGCCGCCCTGGGCGGTGCGCCCGGGCACGGCGTGCACGCTCTGTGCCTGCTGGTTCTCCCGCTCGGCGTCCCAGCGGGCGTACGCGTCGACGATCTCCCCGACCAGCTTGTGCCGGACCACGTCGGAACTGGAGAGCGAAGCGAAGTGCACGTCCTCGACACCCGCCAGGATCTCCCGGACCATCCGCAGGCCGCTGGTCGTCCCGCCTGGGAGGTCCACCTGGGTTACGTCACCGGTGACGACGATCTTGGAATTGAAGCCGAGCCGGGTGAGGAACATCTTCATCTGCTCGGGCGTGGTGTTCTGCGCCTCGTCCAGGATGATGAACGCGTCGTTCAACGTACGGCCCCGCATGTACGCCAGCGGCGCCACCTCGATCGTGCCGGCGGCCATCAGCTTGGGGATGGACTCCGGGTCGAGCATGTCGTGCAGCGCGTCGTACAGCGGGCGCAGGTAGGGGTCGATCTTCTCGTTGAGGGTGCCGGGCAGGAAGCCCAGCCGCTCCCCCGCCTCGACCGCGGGCCGGGTGAGGATGATCCGGTTGACCTGCTTGGCCTGGAGCGCCTGCACGGCCTTCGCCATGGCCAGGTAGGTCTTGCCCGTGCCGGCGGGGCCGATGCCGAAGACGATGGTGTGCGCGTCGATCGCGTCGACGTAGCGCTTCTGCCCGAGCGTCTTGGGGCGGATGGTGCGCCCACGCCGGGAGAGGATGTTGAGGGTGAGGACCTCGTCGGGTCGCTCGGCGCTGCCCTGCTCGAGCATGCCGACGGTACGCCGGACGGCGTCAGTGGTCAGGGTCTCGCCTTTCTCGATCAGTTCGAGCAGTTCGCTGAAGAGGCGCTCGGCGAGGGCGTTGTCCGCTGGCGTGCCGGTGATGGTGACCTCGTTGCCGCGAACGTGCACGTCGCTGTTGACCGAGCGTTCGACGAGTCGCAGGATCTCGTCGCCCGCGCCGAGCAGGTTCACCATGATCTTGGGGTCGGGGACCGTGATCCTGGTCTGCACCCGGGGCGGGCCGGGAGGTGGGGTGCCGGTCATAGCTCGGGCCGTCGGGCCCTGTGCCACCTGCTTCCGATCTCGGGCGCCGGCCCTGCTGGCTCGGCGTGCGGACGTTGCCCCCCATGGTATCCGCTGCACCGCGGACGCACCGCGTCCATTTCCACCTCCGACAGACCGGACGAAACGCCCGCCGACCCGCCGGCGGCCGTAATCCCGATGACCGACGCCCCCTACGACCGTCGGCCGTCGTCCGGGCGCCGCCGGCGGACCCGATCCGACCATCACGACTGCGGCTGCTCCAGGTGCGGCATCCCGTTCCGCACCCGGACGGCGCAGGCGACTACCGACCGCGCACGCGCGGATCATCCCGCCCGGAAGTCGTACCGGTCGAAGGTCTCCTGGTGACGGGTGAACCGGTAGGTCGCCCAGTGCATCCGCACGACCGTGCCGCTGGCGTCCCGGGTCAACCGGAGCACCTCGCCGACCTCCCGGCCGGAGACCGTGCGGAACATGTCGGGGCGGTCCGGCAGCGGCGCGAAGACCGCCGGCGGCTTCCCCGCCGGGTCGTCCGCGCCCCGGGCCCGCAGCGTCCCGTCGCGCCAACTGAAGACGTACTCGTGACCCTCGCCCCACCAGCGGCCCAGCATCCCGCGCAGCGGCCCCGGCGCGGGCTCCCCCGGACACCAGGGTTCGATTTCCGCAGGATCGTGCTCGGCGGACGCGGCGAGCAACCGGTGCGGCAGGTCGAAGACCTCCGCGGCCGTACCGGAGGAGCCGAGCACCGCGCAGCCCATCGCTCCGGCCGTGCCGTCCCCGCCCCGCCGGCCGTACACCGCGGCGAGGAAGCCGGGCATCGCGCCGTCGTGCCCGACGTGCACCACCCGGTCGGGGTACGGCAGGAGGAGCAGGCCCAGACCGAAGCCGGCCGCCCAGACCGTCTCGTCGGTGGTGGTCACCGGCCAGCGCATCTCGTCGAGGGTGGTCGGGGCGAGCACCGCGCCGGTCGGGTCCAGCGCAGCCGGATCGGCCAGGAATGCCGCCCACCGCGCCATGTCGGTGGCGGTGCTCCAGAGCTGGGCGGCCGGGGCGACCGCGCCGAAGTCGGTCGGCGGCTCCGGGCGCGCCTCGTCGGAGTAGGCGTCGACCAGGAACCCGGTCGCCGCCGCCGGGCCCGGCGACACCGAGGTCGCGGTCAACCCCAGCGGGGACAGCACCCGCTCGATGAGCACCTCGGCCCAGGCCCCGCGGCGTAGCTGCCCGACCAGCCGGCCGAGCAGGGCCATGCCGAGGTTCGAGTAGTGGAAGCGCCGTCCCGGCGGCAGCACCCGCTCCACCCGCGCCAGGTCGGCGACCAGCTCGCCGACGCCCGGGGCGCGCAGGGTGTCCCAGACGTCGCCGTGCGGCTCGCGTTGCAGGCCGGCGGTGTGTGACAGCAGCCGACGTACGGTCAGCTCGCCGTGCGCCGGCAGCGCCAGGTGCGCACCGATCGGGTCGTCCAGGTCGAGCAGGCCGTCATCGCGACACTGCATGACCAGCACCGAGGTGAAGGTCTTGGTGACCGAGCCGGTCCGGAACCGGGTGTCCGGGCCGAGCGCGGTGTCGTTGCCGGTGCCACCGATCTCGCATGTCCAGAGCGGACGGTCGGCGCGGTGCAGGGCCGCCGCCACGGCCGGCACCCGCGCCTGGGCCTGCACCTTCCGGACCATCCGCTCCAGGCGGTCGTCACGCGCCGTCACATGATCATCCTACGGTCGGCGGGCACGGGTCGGTCAACGGGCGAGCATCGGGCCCAGCGGCGCGCCGCCGAGCAGGTGCGCGTGCACGTGGAAGACCTCCTGCCCGCCGTGCACGCCGGTGTTGAACATCAGCCGGAAGCCGTCACCGAGCAACCCCTCGTCCTCGGCCACGGCGGCGGCCGTGGCCAGCAGCTCACCGGCGAGCGCCGGGTCGCCCTGCCCCAGCGTGGCCACGTCGGCGTAGTGCTCCTTCGGGATGACCAGCACGTGCACCGGCGCCTTCGGGTCGATGTCGCGGAAGGCGAGCGTGCGGTCGGTTTCCCGGACGATGGTCGCCGGGATCTCGCCGGCGACGATGCGGCAGAACAGACAGTCGGATCCCATCGGGGCATGGTAAGCCGTGCCGGCCGGCTCGCCCGCCGCGCGCACCGTCACCCGCCTCTCCGCCCGGGTCACCAGCGGGCGAGGCGGGTGACGAGGACGGTCAGGGCGACCACGCCGGCGGTGGAGGTGCGCAGCACCGACGGACCGAGGCGGACCGGGCGGGCACCGGCCTCGGTGAAGGCGGTCAGCTCCCCCGGGGCGATGCCGCCCTCCGGCCCCACCACCAGCACGATCTCGCCGGTGTCGGGCAGGTCGACCGCGGTCAGCCGCTCCTGCGCCTCCTCGTGCAGCACGAACGCCGCCCCCGCCCCGGCGATCCGCCGGGCCACGGTGGCGGTGGACTCGTCCGGGGCGCCGGCCACCACCGGCAGCCACGGCCGGCGGGCCTGCTTGGTCGCCTCCCGGGCGGTGGCGACCCACTTCTCCCGGGCCCGTACGCCCCGGTCGCCGCGCCACTGCGTCACCGAGCGGGACGCCGCCCAGGGCACGATCTCGTCCACCCCGACCTCGGTCATCGCCTGCACGGCCAGTTCGCCCCGGTCACCCTTGGCGATGCCCTGCACGACGACCAGCCGGGGAACGTCGGCGTCGGCGTACCCCCGGGCGATGATCCGCAGGTCGAGGGTGCCCCGGCCGACGGCGGCGACCACGGCGGTGGCCGTGCCGCCCCGGCCGTCGGCCAGCAGCAGCCCCTCGCCGACGCGCAGCCGCTGGACGCTGGACGCGTGGTGGCCCTCCGGGCCGTCCAGGGTCATCGTGTCGGCGGTGGGCAACGCCTCGACCAGGAACAGCGGCGTGGACACTCAGGCGTGCCCGTTGAAGGCGTCCCGCATCCGGGAGAAGAAGCCGCCCTGCTTGGTCAGCTCGGCGACCTCCTCGCCCCGGGTCTTGGCGAACTCGCGCAGCATCCGCTCCTGCTCGGCGTCGAGCTTGGTCGGGGTTCGCACGTCGAGGTGGACGTAGAGGTCACCCCGGCCGGTGCCGCGCAGGTGCGGCACGCCCCGGGCGCGCAGCCGCAGCGTGCTGCCCGGCTGGGTGCCGGCCTTGACGTCGACCGTCTCCTCGCTGTCGAGGGTCTTGATGGTCAGCCGGGTGCCGAGCGCGGCGGCGGTCATCGGCACGGTGACCCGACAGTGCAGGTCGTCGCCCTTGCGGGAGTAGACGTCGTGCGGCCGTTCGTGAATCTCCACGTAGAGGTCACCGGCGGTGCCGCCGCCCGGGCCGACCTCACCCTGCTGGGCCAGCCGGATCCGCATACCGTCCTCGACGCCGGCCGGGATCTTGACGGTCAGCGAGCGGCGGGTGCGCACCCGACCGTCGCCGGCGCAGGTGGGGCAGGGGTGCGGGATGGTGGTGCCGTAGCCCTGGCAGACCGTGCACGGCCGGGCGGAGACCACCTGGCCGAGGAAGGTGCGCTGCACCGACTGCACCTCGCCCCGGCCGCCGCACGCCTCGCAGGTGGCCAGGTGGGTGCCGGCCGCGGTGCCCGCGCCGGAGCAGGTGGTGCAGAGCACGGCGGTGTCGACGGTTATCGGCGCCTCGACGCCGAAGGCGGTCTCGTGCAGGTCCAGTTCGAGCCGCAGGATCGCGTCGGCGCCCGGCCGGGTTCGCGGTCGCGGCCCTCGGGCACCGCCCGCGGCTCCGCCGAAGAAGGCGTCCATGATGTCCTGGAAGCCGACGAACGGGCCGGCCCCGCCGGGGCCACCCGGGCCTCCGGCGCCCCCGCCGCCCGGAGCCAGCGGGTCGCCACCCAGGTCGACGATCTGCCGCTTACGGTCGTCCGAGAGGACCTCGTACGCGGCGTTGATGTCCTTGAACTTCTCCTGTGCCTCCGGATCCGGATTCACGTCCGGGTGGAACTGGCGCGCCAGCTTGCGGTAGGCGCGCTTGATCTCGTCGTCGGAGGCCTCCCGGCTCACGCCGAGAATGCCGTAGTAGTCCCTGGCCACTGCGTTCGGTGTCCTCATGTTCGTCTCACGTTGCGCCGGTCGTCGCCCGGAGCCGGCTCCGGGCCCTGGATTGCGTCAGTTCTGGGCCAGCAGCTCGCCCACGTAGCGTGCCACGGCTCGCACCGTGGCGATGGTGCCGGGGTAGTCCATCCGGGTGGGGCCGAGCACCCCCAGACCGCCGACGATGGTCGCGCCCGGACCGTACCCGGTGCTGACCACCGAGGCGGCACGCAGGTTGTCGACCTCGTTCTCGTCGCCGATCAGCACCCGGGTCGTGCTCGGCTCGGCCTCGCCGATGAGCTTGAGGAGCACGACCTCCTCCTCCAGTGCCTCCAGGATGGGCCGCAGCGAACCCTGGAAGTCGAGCAGGCCGCCCCGGGTCAGGTTGGCCGTGCCGGCCAGCGCGAGGCGCTCCTCGTGCCGCTCGACCAGCGTCTCGAGCAGCACGGTGGAGAGCGTGGTCATGGCGGGACGCAGCTGTGGCGGGGACTCCTCCACCAGCGCCTGCACCAGCGGCGGGGTCTCCGAGAGCCGGCTGCCGACCAGCTTCTCGTTGACCAGCCGGCGCAGGTCGGTGACGTCGTTGGCCGGGACCGGCGCCGGCAGCTCGACCAGCCGCTGCTCGACCCGGCCGGTGTCGGCGATCATGACCAGCATCAGCCGGGTGGTGGAGATCGGCACCAGCTCCAGGTGGCGTACCGATGAGCGGGCCAGCGACGGGTACTGCACCACCGCGACCTGGCGGGTGAGCTGGGCCAGCAGCCGGACGGTGCGGTGGACCACGTCGTCCAGATCGACCGCGCCGACGAGGAAACGCTCGATCGCCCGCCGCTCGGCGGGGCTGAGCGGCTTGACCCGGGAGAGCCGGTCGACGAAGAGTCGGTAGCCGCGGTCGGTGGGCACCCGGCCGGCACTGGTGTGCGGCTGCCGGATGTAGCCCTCCTCCTCCAGCACGGCCATGTCGTTGCGCACCGTGGCCGGCGAGACCCCGAGCTGGTGCCGCTCGACCAGGGCCTTGCTGCCGACCGGTTCCTGCGTGGCGACGTAGTCCTCGACGATCGCACGCAGCACGGCGAGCTTGCGGTCGTCGAGACCCATTTCCCCACCTCCTGACGCACCTCGGCCCGGAGCTGCTGGGCGCCCGCCCTGGCACCACCGGATCGCGCGACCGACCAACGCCGCGACCGACCAACCCTGCCGGCGGCCGACTCGGCCGGCGACCAACGCTCTGCCACCCAATGCACTGGCACTCGACTGTACCGAGTGCCAGTCTACGTCGGCGTACCCGCCGACGCGATGATCAGCGACGGACCACCGGTGCGGCCCACCGGCGGGACAACGCACCAGGGCCGATCATTCGGACATCAGCGGCACGATCACTCTGGTGCCCCTTGCCGGAAGCCCCTACCGTGACGTTCATGACCGAACCACCTCGCCCTCCCGGTGCCGGTGGCTCCGACGAGCCCACCGCCCCCTTCGGC
>NZ_SMKN01000247.1 GCF_004348675.1 Micromonospora sp. KC606
TCCCGGGCCCCCGGCACCGGCCGCACCTTGTCCGGATCACCGTTGTACGGCACATCCTCGATCAACGTGCCGTCCCGATCCAGCAGCACCGCGTCGTACAGGACCGGTGCCGGCGCGCCCGACCCGACCGGTTCCCCCCGGCCTGGCCTGCGCTGATCCGGCTTCACCTGGTCCCGTCGCACGGGCGGCGGGTTCCCGCAACCTTCGGGAGTAAACATCATCTACCCGGCGCTACGGCACGTCGCCGTCGCCCGGGGCCGCATCCTCGCCGGTCGGGCCTTACCCGTCGCCCCGGAGAAGCTAACGCGACGCCGTTAGGTCGGGCGGTCGCTCGGGTACAGAAACGGGGTGGCGATTGTGGATGCAGTGATCGAGGCACCCCCGCAGCAGGTCTTCGACGTGCTCACCGACGGGTGGACGTACAGCGACTGGGTCGTCGGGACCGTGCACGTGCGCGACGTCGACGCCGACTGGCCGGCGGTGGGCGCCCAGTTGCACCACCGAACCGGGCCGTGGCCGTTCTCCCTGGAGGACTCCTCCACGGTGCTGGTCTGCGAGCCGCCTGGCAGACTGGTCATCCGGGCCGGCCTCTGGCCGGCCGGCGAGGCGGTCGTGGAGTTCATTCTGGAGCCGGTGGGTGACGGCTTCGCCACCCGGGTCCGCATCGGCGAGGACTTCGCCGCCGGCCCGCTGCGCTGGATTCGCAACAAGCTCAACGATCTGGTGCTGCACCAGCGCAACAAGGAAACCCTGCGCCGCCTCGCCGACATCGCCACCCGGCAGAAGGCCGAGGAAGTCGTGGAACCGTGAGTGCCGGCCCGGGTCGGGGCCCGGCCCGGCGGGCGGGGAGCCTCGACGGGGCCGCAGGCGGCACTGGCTACCCTTTGGGGGAAAACCGTCGGCAACCAGAGGATGTCCGTCATGATCGAACCTGTGGAGCTGCCCTCGCCCTGGCGGGACGCACGCCTGACCGTCGTGGTCCCCACCTACAACGAGGCGGGCAACCTCCCGGTACTGGTCGACCGGCTCCTCGCCCTGCCGCTGCCCGGGCTGAAGGTGCTGGTCGCCGACGACAACTCCCCCGACGGCACCGGCGAGGTGGCCGACAAGCTCGCCATCGAGCACCCTGACCGAATCCAGGTCGTGCACCGCGCCGGCAAGGAGGGCCTGGGCCGGGCGTACGTCGACGGCATCAGCCGCGCCCTCGACGAGGGCGCCGACTACGTCGCGCAGATGGACGCCGACCTGTCCCACCCGCCGCAGGCGCTGCCCGGCATGCTCGGCGCTCTGCTCGCCACACAGGCCAGCGTGGTCATCGGCTCCCGTTACGTGCCCGGCGGAGAGCTGGACGAGAACTGGCCGCTGTACCGTCGGGCACTCAGCGGCTGGGCCAACCTGTACGTGCACACCCTGCTGCGGGTGCGCATCCGCGACCTCACCGCCGGTTTCAAGATCTGGCGGGCGGACGCGCTGCGCGACATCGGCCTGGAGCGGGTGCAGTCCAACGGCTACAGCTTCCAGGTGGAGATGCACTACCTGGCCACCAAGCTCGGGCACACCATCCTGGAGGTGCCGATCCGCTTCGAGGAGCGGCGCGACGGCTCGTCAAAGATGACCATGGCCACCAAGGTGGAGAGCGCCCTGATGCCGTTCCGGCTGCGTACCCGGCACCGCAACCTGGAGCGCTGAACCGCCCGACCCGGTCACCCGCGCGTCCCGCCCGGCCCGGCGTCCACCTCAGCGGTAGACGGCCCGGTGTGCCGTGCCGACGGCCCGGGCGTACAGGCCGCCGGTCAGCGCCCGATCCCGGACGAGCGCCACCCGGGCCGCGTGCGCGCCCGGCGCGCCGTGGACGCCGCCGCCCGGGTTCGCCGAAGCGTTGGCCAGGTAGAGCCGGTCGACCGGGGTGTCCGGCCGGCCGAGCCCTGGCACCGGACGCAGGAAGAGCTGCTGGTACGCGGCGGCGGTGCCCCCACCCACCGCCCCGCCGACCAGACCCGGGTTGCGTTCCTCCAGGTCCGCCGGGCCGGCGACGAACCGGCCTCGGACCCGCGCCTTGAAACCCGGGGCGTACCGCTCCAGCAGCGCCTCCATCCGGTCCACGTGCGCGGCGACGTCCTCGGCCCGCCAGTCCCGCCGGAACGGCAGGTGGGTGTACGACCAGAGTGTCTCCGTCCCCGCCGGTGAGCGCCCCGGGTCGGCGGTGGTCATCTGGCCGACCAGCAGGAACGGCTCCCGGGGCGGCTCCCCGCAGGCCAGCTCGGCGCCGTACCGGGTGAGCCCGTTGACGTCGGTGGCCAGGTGCACGGTGCCGGCCCCCCGCACCTGCGGGTTGGTCCACGGCATCGGTCCGTCCAGCGCCCAGTCGACCTTCACCGTGGAGCCGTCCCAGCGGAAGTGCGCCAGATCCTCGACCAGCCGGGGCGGCAACGCGTCCGCGCCGACCAGATCCAGGTAGAGCGCGGGGGCGGGCACGTCGGCCAGCACCGCCCTGCGGGCCCGCCAGAGCGCGCCGCCGACGGTCCGCACGCCCATCGCCCGGCCCCGGGCCACCAGCACCCGGTCCACCGGCGCCGAGTAGGTGACGCGTCCGCCCCGGGCGAGCAGCCGGTCGACCAGCGCGTCGGTGATCCGCTGCGCCCCGCCGACCGGGACCGGCCAGCCCACCTCCTGCCCCAGCATCGCCAGCAGCCAGCCGTAGATGCCGGAGCCGGCGTCGTCCGGGGACAGGTCGGTGTGCAGGGCACAGCCGGCCATCAGAGCCCGGCCGCCCTCCCCCCTGAACAGCTCGCGGCCGAGCTGACGGGCCGGCAGCACCAGCCTGCGGGCCAGCCGCAACGCGCCGGCTGTCCGCAGCCGGGCGAACAGTTCCAGACCGCTGCGTACCGGCGGGAAGGGAGTCAACAGGGCTTGCACCAGCGGCCGGGAAACCCGCCGCCAGTCGTCGTACGTGTCGAGCCAGCGCTGCCCGTCCCCGGTGGCGAACGCCTCCATGGAGGCCGCGCTGCGCGCCGGGTCACGGTTGAGCACCGCCGCCCGCCCGTCCGGCATCAGGTGGGCCAGCACGTCCGGGGCGTGGGTCCAGGTCAGACCGTAAGCGTCGAGGCCGAGCCGGCGCAGCACCGGTGAGGCGTACCCGAGGGGAAAGAAGGAGCTGTAGAGGTCGCTGAGGTAGCCGGGGGCGGTCACCTCGGCGGACCGGACCGCGCCGCCGGGCGCGCCGGTGGCCTCCAGCACCAGCACGTCCCAGCCGGCGTCGGCCAGCAGGTTGGCGGCCACCAGGCCGTTGTGCCCGGCGCCCACCACGACGGCGTCCGCGGTCACGGTTCCGCTGTCGATCATCCAATCCGCCTACCCGGCCAGCAACCAGACGAAACGCGTTTGCCCGGCCGGCAGCGGGGCATTCCCCGCCGCATGTACAGGGTTGAACAGTTCATCGGTGGAGTGTGGGGCGCGGGCGGCGAGGGTGGTGAGCTGACGGTCCACGACCCGGCCGACGGCTGCCCGGTCAGCACCGTGCCGATGGCGACGGCGGGCGAGGTGGCCAAGGCGGTCGAGGCGGCCCGGGGGGTCGCCGCGGAGTGGGCGGCGACCCCGGCGGCGTACCGGGCGGGGGCCCTGCACCGGGCGGCGGACGCCCTGGCGGCGGCGGCCGACGAGCTGGCGGCGGCCACCACGGCGGAGATGGGCAAGCCGCGGGCTGACGCGCGGGGCGGCGTCGAGGCGGGTATCGGCACGCTGCGACAGTACGCCGAACTGGGCCCGTTGCGGGGCGGCCGAACGCTGCACGGCGGTGCCGCGGCCATCGATTTCATGGCCCCGGAGCCGCGCGGCGTGGTCGCCGCGATCACCCCCTGGAACGACCCGGTGGCCGTCTCGTGCGGCCTGCTGGGCGCTGCCCTGGTGACCGGCAACGTGGTTCTCTACAAGCCCAGCGAACGGACTCCCGCGACCGGCTGGCTGTTGGCGAAGATCCTTGACGGCGCGCTGCCCGCCGGGGTGCTGTCCCTGCTCACCGGCGGTGGGGAGGTGGGGGCTGCCCTGGCGGCCCAGGAGGTCGACGTGGTCGCCCACGTCGGTTCGACGGCCACCGGTCGGATGATCGCCGCGGCGTGTGCCCGGACCGGGGCGAAGGCGCTGCTGGAGAACGGCGGCAGCGATCCGCTGGTCGTCGACGCCGGGGTGGACCCGGTGTGGGCCGCGGAGCAGGCCGCGACCGGCGCGTTCGCCAACGCGGGGCAGATCTGCGTCGCGGTGGAACGAATCTACGTCCACCGGGACGTCGCGGAGGACTTTCTGGACGCGCTGGTGGCGCGGGCCCGGACGCTGCGGGTCGGGCCGGGACGCGATCCGGAGACCGAGCTGGGGCCGCTGGTGGACCGCCGGCACCGCGACCACGTGCACGGCCAGGTGACCGCGGCGGTCGCCGAGGGCGCGACGCTGCGGACCGGGGGCGCGCTTCCGGACGGTCCGGGGGCGTTCTACCCGGCGACCGTGGTCACCGACTGCCGGCAGGACATGACGCTGATCCGGGAGGAGACCTTCGGCCCGGTGGCCGCGGTGGTCGTGGTGGACTCGTTCAGCGAGGCGCTGCGCTGCGCCGCCGACTCGCCGTACGGGCTCGCCGCGACCGTGCTGACCCCGTCGATGAGCCACGCGCAGCGGGCCTGGCGGGAGCTGCCGGTGGGCACCGTGAAGATCAACGCAGTCTTCGGCGGCGCACCGGGCGGTGCCGCGCAGCCGCGCCGCGGCAGCGGCCAGGGCTTCGGGTACGGCCCGGAGCTGCTCGACGAGTTCAGCACGGTCAAGACGGTGCACATCGAGGCGCCCGCCGGTGGCCACTGGTGACGCCGCACGTGCAGGGGCCGCCCCGGTACGGGACGACCCCTGCACGCGTAGTACCCCGGGGCAGCTCAGCGGCCGCGGGCCTTGGCCTTCTCGCGGGCCTTCGTGGTCTGCCGGTTGTTGGCCTTCTCGATCGCCTTGACCAGTTCCGGCTTGGTCATCCGGGACCGTCCTGGCAGATCCAGTTTGCGGGCCACCTCCATCAGGTGGTCCTTGGTGGCGTTGGCATCCACCCCGCCGGCCGTGGGGGCCCGCCGGCCGGGCCCGCCGCCGGCGGCCTGCCGGTCGCTGGGGCCCTTGCGGCCCTTCGGCTCCCAGTGGTCGCCGACCTTCTCGAACTCGTGCTTGACGGCGGCGAACGCGGTGCGGTGCGCCCGCTCCCCCTCGCCGTACGTCTCCGCCGCCGAGTCGTGCGTCTTCTCCCAGGTTCGCTGCGCCTTCTCCGGGGAGCGCCGCAGCGTGCTGGGCATCACCTCGCGCCCGGGCATCTCGTCCTCCTCATGTCTGTTCCCTGCCGTGGACGGTTCCCTGGGGTCCCGCCGGCAAACTCCGAAAGTCGGGTTTGTCGATTTCCGCACGAGGGTACCGGCGTGGCCAGGTGACCAACCGGGCGTCGGGCGCGTCCGGCCGTCGGGCGAGGAGCGGCGATGGCAGCGACGACGGAGCCGACCGCGACCGCCGGACGGCCGCCACCGCCGATCCCCCGCCGGGTACGCCAGCTGAACTGGGCGACCTGGCATGGGGTGCTGGTGCGTAGCGGGCGCAACTTCGTGCGGGACAACTGCGCGGACTGGGCCGCCGTGCTCACCTACTACGGGGTGCTGGCGCTCTTCCCGTCCACGGTCGTGGTGGTCGCCCTGGTCGGCCTGGTCTCCGAGGGCGAACGGACGGTGGACACGGTGCTGGACCTGGCCCGCGACGTCGGGGCCGGGTCGATCGTCGCCAACGACGGCTTCGTCTCCGTGGTCCGGACCGTGGTCGACCAGCGGAGCGGGACACGCGCGCTGCTCAGTTTCGGTCTGCTCGGCGCCCTCTGGTCCGCGTCCAGCTTCATCGGCGCGTTCACCCGGGCCTCCAACGCCATCTACGGGGTGCCGGAGGGCCGTCCGGTCTGGCGGCTGCGCCCGTTGCAGATCGGGCTGGCCGGGGTCTCGCTGGTGCTGCTCGCGGTGGTGGCCCTCGGCCTGATCATCAGCGGCCCGGTGACCGACGCGGTGGGCGATCTGGTGGGCGCGGGCGGGGTGGCCCGCACGGTGTGGAGTGTGGCCAAGTGGCCGGTGCTGGCGCTGGTGGCGATGATCCTGCTGTCGCTGCTGTTCTGGATCGCCCCGAACGTGCGACAGCCCCGGTTCCGCTGGCTCACCCCGGGCGGGGCGGTGGCCCTGGTCTCCTGGGTGCTCGCCTCCTTCGGTTTCGGCCTGTACGTCGCCAACTTCGCCTCCTACGACGTCACGTACGGCAGCCTCGGCGCGGTGATCGCCTTCCTGGTCTGGCTCTACCTGTCCAACTCGGCGCTGATGTTCGGCGTGCAGATCAACGCCGAGTTGCAACGCGGGCGGGTACTCCAGGCCGGGGCGGAGGACCCGGGCGAGCCGGTGCTGCCGCCGAAGGCCGCCGCCGGTTCGTGACCCGGTGCCGGGTTCGCGTTTCCCGTCGATCCCCCCGGGTAGCACTGACGGCATGGAACGTGGCAGCAGCAAGCACGGACCGAGGCTCGACGAGCAGATGAGCCAGGAGGTCGCCGGCCTCGTGCAGGGGCCCGGCACCGCAGGCTCGCGCGCCGAGGAGTTCCGCGAGCCCGAGCCGGCCGGCGAGGACCAGCCGGGGACGACCACCGCGCCGGCGGGCGAGTTGCGCACCGGCGCACCGAAGGGCATGAGCTCCACCGACGTGGAGGCGCGCAGCCGACTGGGGCGGTTCATCACCATGTCGGCCCTGCCCGGCGACCGCGCGGCGCTGGTCGCCAACGCCCGCGACAACGAGGCGCCCGACGACCTGGTCGCGGAGCTGGAGCGGCTGCCCGAGGGCACGCGGTACCGAACGGTCTCCGAGGTGTGGGCCGCCCTCGGGCACAAGAACGAGACGACGCGCTGGTGAGACGGGTCGGTCCGCGATCCGTCGAGGTGACCAGCGGCAGAGGAGGAGCGCTTTCATGAGCGGCGTTATCGAGCACGTCGAGGTCGCCGTCCCGATTCGGACGGCGTACGACCAGTGGACCCAGTTCGAGGAGTTTCCCCAGTTCATGGAGGGGGTCGAGGAGGTCCGGCAACTGTCGGACACGATGACGCACTGGACGGTGGAGATCGCCGGCGTCAAGCGGGAGTTCGATGCCGAGATCACCGAGCAGCTTCCCGACGAGCGGGTGGCCTGGAAGTCGACCGGCGGCACCCGGCATGCCGGGGTGGTCACCTTCCACCGCCTTGACGACAGCCAGACCCGGGTGACCCTGCAGATGGACTTCGAGCCGCACGGCGTGGTCGAGCAGGCCGGCGACAAGCTGGGCGTGGTGGACCGTCGGGCCAAGGGCGACCTCAAGCGGTTCAAGCAGTTCATCGAACGGCGCGGTCTGGAGACCGGCGCCTGGCGGGGCACCGTCGACCGACCCCAGCCCTGATCGCCCTTCCTCGCACGTCGAGACGTACCCGATGGCCGCCGGTGATCCGGCGGCCATCGCCGTTCCAAGCGCCGTTTGCGGTCACCGGGCCGGGGTACCGCGATGGGATGACCGAGAACGACGACAGGGTGTGGCGGGACGAGCAGAAGATCCCGCTGGCGGAACTGGACCGGGCGATCGCCCGCTCGACCATCGACGGGCAGGCCGACGACGTCACCGGCAACGACGCCGGTGAGGAGGCCGCCTTCGGGCACGGGCCGGAGGCGGCGGACCGGGGCGCCGGCCCGGAGGCGGAGCGGCGCGAGATGACCGACTCGCAGCGGGCGTACCGCCCGTCGACCACCGGACGGACCGGCCCCGACACGATGTGACAGGGCCCGCCGGCAGGCGGGTGCCGTGGCGGGCCGGCGGCGCGGTGACCGGGTGGCCGGCGGCAGGGCCCGGCCCGGCGGGGCCCTACCCTGGACGGGTGCTGCTGCCCCTGCCGCCCGGCGAGTTCCGGGCCTACCTGTTCGACTGCGACGGCACCGTCGCCGACTCCATGCCGTTGCATCACGCCGCCTGGCGGCAGACGCTGGCCGAGTGGGGTTGCGACTTCCCCGAGGAGCTCTTCTACGCCTGGGGCGGCCGGCCGGTGGTCGACATCGTCGCCGACCTGGCCGCCCGGCACGGCGTCGCCATGCCGGTGGAGGTGGTAGCCCGCCGTCAGGAGGAGTGCTACCAGCGGCTCCTGCCGTCCCTCACCGCCGTGCCGGGGGTGCTGCGGCACATCGAGGAGGCGCACCGCAGGGTTCCCTTCGCCGTGGTCTCCGGCAGCACCCGCGAGTCGGTGACCGCCTCGCTGCGCGCGCTGGGCCTGCTCGACCGGTTCGACGTCCTGGTCTGCGCCGGCGAATACGCACGGGCCAAGCCGGACCCGGAGTGCTACCTGCTCGCCGCCCGGCTGCTGGGTGTGCCGCCGGCGTCGTGCCTCGTCTTCGAGGACACCGACCTCGGCGTCCAGGCGGCCACCGCGGCCGGCATGGCTGCGGTCCGCGTTCCGCCGCCCCACCAG
>NZ_SMKN01000248.1 GCF_004348675.1 Micromonospora sp. KC606
CACTCGACTAGTCGTCGGCAACGTCAGATGTCTATAAGAGACAGCCCTTGACGGTGCTGGGAATCCTGGCTTCCGGCCCGTACGGCACTGGGCCCGGCAGCGCCAACAACATCGCCACCCGGATCACCCAGGCGGCCTTCAACAACCTGATGACGTGGCGCTGAGTCCTCGCGCACCAGCCGCTCTCAGGGCAGTGGACAAACCACTGCCCTGAGAGCTCTCGGGTCAGGCGGGCACGGACCCGAGTCTGGCCCGAACCTGTTCGGCGTCCAGGTGACCCAGTTGGTCCAGGATCTCCAGTGCGCGGTGCCAGGCGTCGCGGGCGAGAGTCGGCTCACCGGCGGCCTGGTAACTGTCGCCGAGATGGGTGAGTGTGGTCGCCTCGTAGTAGCGCTCCGCCGCGTCCCGCCACAGGGCGAGCGCGTTCTCATAGCAGTCGATCGCCTTCGACTGACGTTCGAGCCGGTAGTGCACGTAGCCGAGGCTGTCCCAGGCGTGTGCCTGCCAGTACCGGTTGCCGATCTGCTGTTGCAGCGCCAACGCCTGGGTGCAGTGGTCGAGGGCCTGCTGGTAGTTGCCCAACTGGCAGTGGTACCAGCCGATGTTGTTCAGCGCGTTCGCCTCCCCGCTGATGCTGCCCGCCGATGCGAACAAGCCGAGCGCCTGCTGAGCGTGATGGAGAGCGGCCTGATACCGGCTTTGGCGTTCGGCCAGGATGCCGAGGTTCAGGTAGGCACGGGCGCTACCGACGGCATTGCCAAGCTCGGTGTTCAGAGCGAGCGACCGCTGCAGGTGCGAGTGGGCCTCGTCGTAGTGCTCCAGCCGCAGACACGCCACGGCTCGGTTGCGGTGGGCTCGTGCCTGGCCGTCCCGGTCGCCCACCCGCGTCGCGGCGAGCAGGGCCAACTGCTGGACGGTCGACTGTTCCTGCCAGGCACCGAGCCGGTCGAGGTAGGTGTTGATTGTCCAGCCGAGTTGCCAGGCGTGGGTGTCGAAGCGGGATTCGGCGGCGAGGGCGACGGCGGCCAGCAGGACCCGATGCTCCCGGGCGAGCCAACTCCACGCCTCGTCGCGGTCGGCGATCGGGGTGACCACGACACCGGGTCGGGCCACGGCCAACTCGATCGGGTCCCGCTGGTCGTAGACCAGCAGGCTCGCGGCGTAGGCGGTGTGCAGGTAGTGGTCGAACAGCCGGCTGAGCGCCTCCCGACGTACCGGATCCGGGTCTTGCCCGGTCACCCGCTCGGCTGCGTAGGCGCGTAGCAGATCGTGCAGGACGAACCTTCCCGGCAGTTGCTCGGCGACGAGGTTCGCGCGGACCAGCGCCGCCAGCAGGTGGTGTGCCTGGCTGACGGGGATGCCGGCGAGGCTGGCGACCGCCGGACCGGAGATGTCCGGTCCGGGGTGCAGCCCGAGTAACCGGAACAGTCTCGCCGACGCCGGGCTTAGGTTCCGGTACGACCATGAAAAAACGGCGCGGATGTCGGCCGCCTCGTCGCCATAGGTGAATCCGTCGAGATTGCCCGGCCCGGTCAACTCGTGCGCGAGTCGGCGGAGACTGAGGGCGGGATGGGCGGCGGCACGTCCCGCCACGATGGCCAGCGCGAGTGGTAGCCCTGCCGACGCGGCGACAATCGTGTTCGCCGCGTCCGGCTCGTTCTCCAGCCGATCCGTGCCGAGTCGCCGCGACAGCAACTCGTGCGCCTCCATCGTGGAGAGCGGGTCGAGAACGAGCGGGCTGACGCCGTCGATGGCGACGAGTCCCGGCAGGTGACTACGGCTGGTCACCACCACGACACAGCGCGGCGAGTTGGGTAGCAGAGGGCGGACCTGGTCAGAGTCGCCGGCGTTGTCGAGCAGGATGAGGATCCGCTTGTCCACCAGCAGGCTGCGGAACAGCCCGGACCGGGCGTTGAGCCCCGCCGGGATGCGCTGCGCCGGCACTCCGAGGGCTTCAAGGAACTCGCGAAGCACCTCCGCCGGGTTCGCCACCTGCCCGGTCGGATCGAATCCACGGAGGTTGGCGTAGAGCTGTCCATCCGGAAACTGATCCGCCACCTGGTGCGCCCAGTGGACCGCCAAGGCGGTCTTGCCGATTCCCGCCGTCCCGCTGACCAGCGATACCAGCACCGTGCCCGGCGGGCCCAGCCGGTGTGACAGCAGCCCGGCCAACGCGGTGAGCACGGCCTTGCGGCCCACGAAATAGGGTACGGCCGCAGGCAGGTGCCGGGGGGTCACATAGTCGAAACCAGCGGCGCGTGGCTCGGGTGGCGCCGGTGCAGGTCCTCTGGACTGTGTGCTGCCATCAGGGTGCCGGCCGAGTTGGGTACGGGCGGCGGCGCAGAGGCGTTCCTTTGAACGGGCGGCGTCGATGATCCTGAGCAACCGCCAGTGCGTTGCGTCCCATCGATGCATGTCCCGCAGTTCGGTCGGCAACCGTATCCCCGCCTGGTCGGCATGGGCCAGGCATGCCTCGACGAACGACATGACGAACGGCCACTCGGGCAAAGACTTGGCGTTGAGTTTGTCGCTGAGGGTGGAGCGGGCCAACGGGTGTGGCAGCGTCGCTGACAGCGCGACCAGCGTGTTCAGCGACGGGGATCCGGATAACTGCCGGAGGCGCTTGAGTTCGCCGACGAACCGGGCCAACGCCTCCGGGCCGGTTTCACTCATGCGCTACACCTCACTCTACGCCTGGGGACATCGTTGATCGGTTTTCCCGAGGCGTTGACGCCGGCTCGCAGCCGACCCGGCTCAATCTAACCAGGAAACTATCGATGACGTGGCTGGACCAGTCCGGGGAACATCAACCGCTCCCCCGAAAGCGGGGGTGGCTCAGTGAAAGTCCACTACGGATGTCATCTGCGGCGTTCACCGGGCCTTCTGGCGGCCGGAGCCCCACCAGGCCAGCAGGCGTCGCGCGAAAGCTGGGGTGATGTGGTGTCCCTGGCGGTAATCCGGAGTCGCCACGGATCTCGGCCGACAGGTAATTGCCGAGATCGTCCGCATCGGCAGCGTTGGTCGATCTTGCCAGGAGCGGTCCGGTCAGGCAGTCGGACTCGTCGACGTTGGTCTGCGGGTTGTAGACGCCGACGAAGTCCCACTCGTGGAGCAGCCGCCGGAGGCCACCCGCTTGTTGGTCTGCGCTGCTGTGCGCCAGGTTCATGAGGGCGCGTGCCTTCGGTGGGCGCAGCGTCTCACCGGCCTCGTCCTCGAAGACCAGCCACGCCTGCCGCTGCGCCGCCACCGTTTTCCCGCCGGTCACGTCTCCCGCCGCCAGGTCGAGATCGCGGCCTCGTCACGCTCGACCGCCCGATGCGCGGAGAGCTGCACCGACCAGCCAAGCCGGTACTCATCGCGGCCTGAGGCCAGTACATCACCTTGCAGACAGTCGGGCGCATCCGAGAACGGCACGAATCCAACGACTGCCCGCACCTGCCGCAGCAAGTGGTAGCCCTCCTCGGGCACAAGCCACGGCAAGGCCCGCTCGGTCCACCGCCATTCAGGACGACCTGTGCGCGGCCACTGTGCGTAGGAGTGCCATGGGCATCAGCGAGAGTCTGATACCCCGGTCGACTGGAAGCTTCTCACTGGCGGAGTCTGGAGGCGGTGCGGACACGAAGTGGCTGCGCTTGGACCAACCGACGGCGCTGTCGACGGCAGTCACCAGTACCCGTCGGACTTCAGATCCTTAATCATCTCTGCGTCACCGAGGTGTCCAGCTCTACGACGGGCGGCCAGAGGTTGGAGATAGGCATGCCGAACCCTTGGATCGCGATGACCGCGTTGCTCAACGCTATGCGAGCCGCCGTCCGTCGCGGCGTGCGCTGGTGCTGGCGGCGCGGTGAGCGACCACACAGGCAGTTTTCGACTCGGTAAGTTGTCGGTCATGACGGACGTACGGTTGGAGCCGATGACCGAGGATCAGTACAAGCCGTGGCGGGCCGAGGCCGAGGCGCACTACGCGCAGAGCGTCGCCGCGTCGGGCCAGTCGGCGCAGGACGCGGCCCGCGACGCCGCCGACACCTACGCGCAGCTGCTTCCCAACGAGTCCGCCACCGCTGGCCACCATTTCTGGTACGCCTACGACGGCGACCGCCGGGTCGGCTTCCTCTGGGTCAAAGTCACCCACGACACCGCGTTCGTCTACAACCTCGCCGTCGAACCCGACGTACGCCGCCAGGGCTACGGCCGCGCGATCATGCTGGCCGCCGAGCGCTGGTGCCATGACAACGCGCTGACCAGAATCGGTCTGCACGTCTTCGCCCACAACACCGGCGCCCGGGCCCTCTACGAGCAGCTGGGCTTCACCGAGACCGGCCGCAACATGGCCAAAGACCTGTGACCGCGATTTGCCCGACCGCCCGGCTTTTCGACCTCCTGCGACCCGCCGGAGGTGCTGATTCTCGGTAGTGGACTCGTGCAGCTCCGAGGTTGTTTCTGTCACGAAACGGCCGTTCTGTCAAGGTAAACGGCTTCGTCCACATTCGGCTTTGTCTCACGTTCGGTGGTGACCGAAGGTAGTCGATGTCGTTGAAGTCATGTGTGCAAGATGGGTGACCCTGCGAAGTGGTCTTCTCGGGGCTGCTGCCGCTAATGATCGACGATGTGGCGGACAAGGGCGATCGGATCCTGGTGCGGGCTCGGACTCCCGAGGGGGTGGACGACTTTCGCGTGGCGGCGACGCCAGCGTTACGCCACCGTCCTGACCGACGCGGTCACGCGTGAGCGCGTCGATCTGCTGCCCGACCGTAAGGCCGCAACACCGCAGACGTGGCTGCGTGAGCATCCCGGTGTCGAGGTGGTGTGCCGGGCTCGGCTCCTGCGGCGCATACGCCGAAGCGGTCCGCCACGCCCTGCCCGCCGCGGTGCAGGTGGCGGACCGCTGGCATCTGTGGCACAACCTCGCCGAGGCCGTGCGTAAAGAGGTCACCGCGCACAGCTCATGCTGGGCGCTGCAGGACGGCATACGGACCGTGACCACCCGGCAGCGGTGGCAGCAGGTCCACGACCGGAATTCCCGGTAGGTCTCCGGGAAGAACTGGCAGGTAACCACTACAAGCGACGGAAGTAGTCGCTCGCGAAGTCGGTCAACCGCTGCGCCGCGGCGGAGAAGTAGGTGTCCGCGCGCCAGACCAGGGTCAGGACGCGGTGGCAGTCCGGGACGTCCAGATGCATCCAGGCGCCCGGCAGATAGGTGCTGGCGCTGCGGGAGTACGCGGGCACCAACCCAACGCCGAGGCCCGCGCTGATCAGGTAGCCGGTGGCGCCGGGCTCGTCGCTCTCGCAGACGTACTCGGGGCGTAGTCCGGCCGCCGCGAACAGCCGGTCGGTCAGCTCGCGCGGCCAGTAGCCGGGACGGGTGGTGACGAACGGTTCGCCTGCGATGTCTTCCAGCCGCACGCGTTCCCGCCCAGCGAGCCGATGTCCCTGCGGCACACCGAGCAGCGCGTCCTCGCGCAGCAGTTCCCGCGTCCGCAGGTTCGGTCCTGGCAGCGGCTGGGAAGCGAGACAAAGATCGACCTCGCCAGTGTGCAGCTGTCTCGCCATTGTCACGGCATCGGACTGATAGAGCCGGATATCGACGCCTGGGTGCGCGGTGCGGAACTCGGTGATCACCCCGGTCACAGTGAGCAGGGTTTCCGCGGCGATGGCGATGCTGCCGTGCTCGAGGCCTGCGGCGTCGCCGAGCTCGCGGCGGGCATCGTCCAGTTCGCGCAGTGCCCGGTCGACGCGGCGGAGAAACCCGGCGCCGAACCGGTTGAGTCGCAGCCCACGCCCCACCCGGTCGAACAGCGGCACGCCGAGGTCGGCCTCCAGCCGGGCGATCGCGCGGCTGAGCGAGGGCTGTGCGACGCGAAGCTCGGCGGCGGCCTGACTGAGGTGCTCGCGGCGGGCCACCGCCTGGAAGTAGCGGAGCTGCAGCAGATCCATATATAGCCCAGGCATCATGAATAAATGCAGGATTTGGTCTTGGACAGCATAGAACGTTGTCCGCGACCCTGTGTACGTTGACCACCCACCCGGAAGGAGATCATGATCACCACCGAGATGCACCGAAGAAGAGGCGCCCCGGGGGCACGGGGGTGTTCGTCCGCATCGCGAGCTTCGCCCACCGCCGCAGATGGCACGCCCTGACCGTGGGGGTGGCCCTCCTGGCCTGCGTCTGGGCCGCCGCGTCGGTCGCGGGCGACGACTACCGCAACAGCCCATCTCTCCCCGGCACCGAGTCGCAGCAGGCGGCCGACCTGCTGGCCGAACACGGCGTCGCCCGCGCCGGGGACACCGTCGAGACTGTCCTGCACCACGACTGCGCGAGCCCGGCGTCGAGCAGCGTGTGACGGACATGCTCGACGCCGTCGCCGGACTACCCAAGGCCGGCTGAGTCCACAGCCTGCACGACCGCGCCGACGCGATCTCCGCAGACGGCACGATCGGCTTGGCCACCGTGACGCTCGACGCGTGGTGGCGGCGATCTTCGTGGACGCGGCCGTCATCCGCTGCCTGATCGTCCCGGCGGCGATGCAGCTGATGGGCCGCCACGGCTGGTGGCTGCCTGCACCGCTGGCCCGACTGTTGCCGAAGGTGGAGCTATGGCACCCCCTGTATCAACCTCCGGATGGGAACAGGCCGCGCCGGGTGTGGCGGTGATGGCTCGCTGGCTCGAAGCTTCACCCGGCTCGACGGCTACCGCAGCCGTTGCATGTTCCACTGCCACAACATCGAACACGAGGGCATGGGCATGATGGCCAACTTCGACGTCATCTGAGCGATACCCGCCCGCGACCACGGGCGGCGGTTACATACGCCCTATCGCCGAGGTTCCTTCGTCTGTCGTCGCTCGATCTGCTTCCGCGACGGTACTCCTACTGAATCATGGGCGGATGATCCGTCCCCCCGAAGTGAAAGGAGAACAATCCGCATGCAAAACAACAACAGGAGCGCCAAGGCGGCCTTCATGAGGTTCTTCGCCGTGCCACTCATCACCGTCGCAGTCGCCGGCTGCAGCGCAGAAACGACTGAGGCGGAGGCCCAGGCAGGCGATCGGGTCGAGATCCTCGAACTCGAGGTCGAGAACGATCAGTACGCGGCTCTCGATCTTGGCCCGGCGGGGTTGAGCCTGGGTGACATGGACGTCTACTCTGGCAACGCGGTAAGGGACGGACGCAAGGTTGGGCGCGGGGGCGGCTCGTGCCAGGTCATACATATCGATGGCAAAAAAATCACCATGCAGTGCTTGATCACGATGGAGCTCGAGCGCGGCTCCGTAACAATGCAGTCCCTCTGGGCAAGAGGCGCAAACCCGCTTGACATGGCCGTCACCGGCGGCACGGGCGCGTACCGCAACGCGCGGGGTACAATTCGCTTTTGGGACATCGCGACTCCGAGTGAGCGGGTGCGCGCCGAGATTATCCACTGATACGTAGCCGGTCGGCACGGTCGGACCGGGCAGTTCCTCATCGTGAAGGTGCCCATAGCGTTCGACCAGCCCCGACTGCACGTTATCGGTAACCCGCAGCTGACAGGGCGTTCGGGCTGAGATGGCGCTCAGCGTTCGGGACTCGGGCTAGTCGCCGGGGCAGCGCGTATCGCCGCCGCTGTGCTCCTGGCAGATCGTCGGAGGGGGAGGCGGGGCGGAGCGACATCTCGGTACGCCCTGGCGGCGACCGGCACTGCGAGTACGCCGAGACCGAGCGCGATGATCAGGTAGACAGCGGCGGCGCCTACGCCAGGTGTTGATCGCTCGCCGGTCGTGGTTCGCGACGGCGGGTTGCGGTCAGCCTCAAGTCGACGTCGTGACCGCCGTCCGGCCGCGACTGACCCCAGAGCCGCGGTCAGAGGGATCGGTCGAAGACCATCATGTCCTTGCCAGGCCCGTCATAACCTACGACCGGCCCCGTCACCGCGAACCCCATGCTCTTGTGAAAGGCAATCGAACCGGCGTTCACGGGAGAGGTGATCGCCCCCACACGGCTGGACCCGGCCGCTCGCGCGAGCGCGAAAAACTCCTCGTAGAGGCGGCGGCCGAGCCCGTAGCCACGAGCGGAGGGCGCGACGCCGACGAAGTGGATGTAGGCACGGCCGGGTTGCGAGGGCGAGAGCATGCCGATGAGAAAGCCGGTGAGCGCGCCGACGTGGTCGCGCGCTACCAGACTGGTTCGGTTGAAATGATCGAGGAAGAGGCGGGGCAGCGAGTCGGAGATCGCGCGCCCCCACCAGTCGTTGACGATGGCGATGATCTCGTCGTAGTCCGCGGCCCGCGCGGGGCCCAACTCCATGTCCATGACCCGGATCATGGGACGCGTGTCGACTGCTTGTCGAGCGCCGTCCACCCTGTACCGTGCCATACCTCGTCGGACAGGCTGTGAGCTGGAAGTTCTCGGCTCGCGCTGATGATCTGCGGTATGACCGTGCGGTTGCTGCACCTGGGAATGATCAGCTGTTCAGCGGACTGGGATT